>JAKDLG010000273.1 GCA_030452985.1 Humibacillus sp. | reverse complement strand
CAGGAGTCCTCGACGAACCCGGTTGGCTGGCCGTAGAGGACGCGACACCTCACCCCGGCAATGACCAGAATGCCGGGCGCCTCATCCAAACCACGTAATTTCGGAGCTGTAGGTTCCCGCCCGACCTGTCACAGGCGCACGCCGTTGACCTGCAACGCGACAAGATGCTGGCACAGAAGTTATGCCACTAACTTGTCCAGATCCTCAGAATGCACCCGTTGTCGGACTTGCCGGTGAGCGCTCGTTCGAGTTGCAAACAAGGTGCGCCCGTCAGGGCTCAACCCGTATGCACCACCGGCGATCTGGCCGCGGCACCGAGCGGGATGTCGATCATGTGGTCGGGAATAGCGCGGGCCGAGCTACCACGCGGCGCCCTTGGAAAAACTGAACTCAGCCCGTGTCAACAGTGCTTGTGTCGACCCACCGGGCCAGGACACTGAACGCGGCGAGCTGCTCAAGAGCAACCTGCTCCTCCATTTCGTCTAACACCTCGTGGCTGGCCGGGTTGCGGATGGCGGCATAGCACCCCTCAGCGAAGGCCGCTACGCCGCGGCGGGCGGACTTGGCGCTCTTGCTTCCGTCGTCCGCCGTGAGTCGCAGCCGGGGCTTACCGGGTTGAGGCGCATCCTCGCTGAGCGCCTGCTTGAACAGGTCCGTTTCCGAGATGTCCCGTCTGCTGAGCTTGTTCTGAAGTTCGGCGTTGATCTTTACGGATGCAGCCCGCACAGCCTCACGGTAGTGAGCCGACTGCCACAAAGACCGCGCCGACTCCCACACCCAGGGGTGGAACGCGCCTGCGCTCACGGTGGGCGCGCTGTCGCCCAGGCGCTCGGCTACCTCGGCTCGACGCTCGATTTCCACGACAGACCGCTGCGCAGCCTGACGCTCTTTTGCCCAACGCTTTTTGCCATCATCGGGAACTTCAGACCTCCATCGCGTCAACACCCGATCCAAGATCTTCTCCACGACCTGGGCCGACGCCACTATCTGGGCTGGGGCGCCAACCGGGGAAGCGAAGTCACCCATCAGCACCGACCCACGTCCCGACTGCGGTTGCTTCAGTTCGGTCATCGCAATGAACCTCCGCAGCTCTGCAAGAGCCCAGTCCTCGTCCATGCCACACAGGCTATGGGCTTCCGTCCTCACCCAATTACCGCGTTCCCACCGTGCCGACGTTGGCCAGGGTAGGCATCGGCGACGGTGGTCACCACCGTCGTTTTCAGTCCTGCAGTACGTACCTCAGCTCTGTCGACCGGAGCGCGTCCAGTTCCACCTCGATGACAAGAAGTCAGGAAGGTGACAGGCAGGCGACAAGAAAGTGGCAAACGACAAGATGCGCGACAACCTACAGGAGCGCTGGAAGCATGCACAGGTGTAGTGGCCTAAGGGGGCAAAACTGGAAATGTGGTGGCGTTAGTGGCGCGCAACGGTATTTGCGCAGGTCAGAGCCGGTTTTCCGCGCGCCACCACGGTGGCGCGCGAGGTGGCGCGCAACCTGGACAAAATCCGTGTTTATGCAGGTCAGGCCGCGTTTCCTTGCGCGCCACCAAGAAGTGGCGTTTCGCGCCCAGGGCTTGGCAAGCCACAAATCCGGTGTACTCCCGAGCCCTGAGCAGCGCCGCCTTGGGCCCTCGAGGCTCTCGAAGCGCCTAGAGTTTTGGTCGCGAGGATCAAGTTGCTGGCCTGCCCAGCTGCCGGATCCGGGCTCGTGTTGTTGACGAGGGTTCGTGGCTGGGTCACTCGGGCGGCCGCACGACGTCTTCGGTGACTGAGCCGCCGTAGTAGGAGCACCGGGGACCACGGAAGATCACCCACAGACAACGCATGTCCGTGCGGCCGCTGCTATGACGCCGGGTGAGCTAGCTGTGGAGTGGGTGGCCAAGGACCCGGTGGTTTGTCCTATCCCACGCGGCGCGGCGGGCACCTGTCGAGGCTGTGTTGGTCTGCGACGGGCGGTGGTGCCGCAGGATGGTGGCAAGGCTTATCCGCCGGCTCCTTGGCCACCGTGACTTCAACGCCTCGAGCTGACTCGCGGTCGGGTCAGCGCGACACGGTGGGCCCCCAGCAGCCCGGAGTGCGGAGAAAACTTTGACACGCCCTCGATGCTGGTACCTATGGCATCTCAGCTGGAGAACCAGTCATCCGGCAGCAAGGGGACCTATGGCCCGCCGCCTGATCTGTTCGTTCGGTCTCCGTGGGCGGCGGCAGGCCTAGGCGCTCAAGTCCTGCACTTGTTCCTGCGCGCCCAATGGCGTTACGCGGGCTGGACAACGAAGCTCATCACCGCCCTCGTGGCTCCCTTCGCGTACCTCGTCTGGTTGGTGCTGTTCACGCTCGCTTACGTCGTCATGGGTGCGCTACCCAACGTCATGGTCTTCCGCGAGACCCTGACGCGCGACGGCCGCCAGGTTTTCGCGTCCGGCCTGCTTCGACGCCGCGGCTCGAGCACCAACTGGGGGGTCAGTAGCCTCTTCATCAACCCCCAGGGCAAGGGCACCATCAAGGCCATCGGTAAGGAGTCACGGTTGCTCCGCTGGGCCGATGAGCAACAGGTCGTGCTGCACTGCCAGGCCGTCAACGAGCGTGTCGTCGACACCTACGCACTCATCGGCTTCGTGCGCGACGCTCCGGGGTCGACGCGCATGACACGAGCACCGGACACGTGTAGAGGAGACCGCCTCGCCGTCGAAGCCGCCGGCGGCCAGCCCGACGCCACCCTGCCCGCTCCGCCACCACGCCCAGCTCGGTCCGGCAGATAGGACGCGTCTATGAGTAGCACCGTGGCACACGACGACTCCCAGTCCACCCAAGGTTCCCTACTCAGGGGTGACAGTCGTCGACAAGACGTGGCCCTCGTCGGCAAGGGTGAAGGACCGTCATGACGGGCCAACCCAGCGGGTCCGGAGCCAGAGGAAGCCGAGGCTGGGCATGGTGGCCTCGAGTGCGGGCACGGACGCCGAGGGGTCTTCTAGGCATCTCCGCGTTGACTGTCCTCCTCTTGGCTGTGATCTTCGGGCTCTCGCGCTGCTGACCGACCTGGTACTGCACGTCTCACCGTGGGGATGGATCCCTGCGGACAAGGACGCCCGGGCGACCTTCGTCGACCTGATCAAGGTCTCCCTCGCCGTTGCCGGTGGCCTAGGTGCGGCCGTCGCCCTGGTAGTGGCCTACCGCCGCCAGAGGCACCTCGAGGTCGACGATGCCGGCAAGCGCTCACGGTACGCCGGCGCCGCCCAGCAGCTCGGCGACCCCGAGGCAGGGGCGGGTGAAGTCCAGATCAGGGTGGAGGTCGCAGCCGAGTCCGGCGGCGTTAATGGTGCCAATGATCCGGTTGGCCCATCGCCTACGACTGGTGAGCGTCGTTGTATGCCTGCTGCACGCTGGCCGCGATCCGTCCGCGGTTTGAAACCGGGTGGCCGTTGTTTGTGGCCCATTCCCGTATTGCTGCCAGTCGTTCGCTGTGCTGACGGGTGCTGCTCGTTGGGGTTGCGTTCCGCCGGGCACGGGGGCCGCTGTGAGCTCGTCGCGCTTTGTCCGCCCATTCCTGTAAGGCTGCGCGGAGCTTGCGGGCGTTGCGTTCGGCGAGGTCGATTTCGTAGTCGACACCGTCCAACGCGAATCTTACGGTTTCGTCCGCCGTTTTACCGTCAAGGTCGTCGATGAGGGTGATCTGTGTGCGCTGCGCCATTGTGGGATCTCCAACTGCTGTTTGCTCGAAAAGGTTCTCAGGGTTCGAAACGGTATCGGTTGCGCCCTCACGATCCACGTAGGGCTGCTACCCGTCGGAGAGGTGCGAGTCCTATGACTGGTGGGGGTTGGGAGTCATCGTTCGACGATGGCCTGGTACTCGGTGATGGCGACGGTCGTCGTCGATGATGTGGTCGGGTTCAGTGTCGCTGTGAGGGCGCCGGTGAACACCACGTCGTAGGTCGAAGTCGCTTGGACCGTGTACCGGCCGCCTGGCTGCTTCAGAGACGTCTTGAGGTATCGGTAGCCGCAGTCTGGGGAGGAGTTGAAACCCATCGAGGTGTCGTATTTCGTGCCGGGCTTGGTGCAGGTGACGGTGCCGCCGTCACCCATCGACCAGGTGACCGCCCGTGGTTTGGCGGTCACGTTGACGGTTACCCCACCGAGCGAGGCAGACGCAGTCTGCGGGGTCCAGCTGCTTGGGTCGGTCCAGAGCCAGACCGGGAGGCCGACAGCGCCCTTGCAGTCAGCTCGAGTGCAGGGGGCTGACCCGATGGTGGGCTTCGCGAGGGTGATCTTGGCGTATGCGATCTGCGCGACCTCCGCTGGCGACGGCGGCGGAGGCGGTGGCGGCGCGGCGGGTCCTGGACCAGCGGCTGGCGCCGGTGCGGGTGGCGGTGGCGCCGGGGCGCAACCGCCTATGCCGATGCAGAATCCCGCCTGTGCCAGTTGCTCGATTTTAGTGGGTGGCGGTGTGGCTGGGCCTCCTCCGTTGGTTCCGCCGGCGCCAGCACCTACAGGCCCTGGCGAGATGAAGCCGGCGCCGCCGATTACTCCCCCACCCCCGCTCGCACCTCC
>JAKDLG010000012.1 GCA_030452985.1 Humibacillus sp. | reverse complement strand
GGAGGGGGCGGCCCTCGGCGTAGCCGGCGGTGCTCTGGAGGCCGACGACGGCGCGCTCGTGGAACTCCTCGAGGGTGCGGGCCCCGGCGTAGGTGCAGCTGCTGCGCACCCCGGCGATGATCTCGTCGATGACGTCTTCGACCGAAGGGCGGGCCGGGTCGATGTACATGCGCGCCGTGCTGATGCCCTCCTCGAAGAGGGCCTTGCGGGCTCGGTCGTAGCCCGTGTCGGTCGCGGTGCGGCCCCGCACGGCGCGGGCGCTGGCCATGCCGAACGACTCCTTGTACTGCCGCCCGGTGTTGTCGGTGTAGAGGTCGCCGGGCGACTCGAGCGTGCCGGCGAACCACGAGCCGATCATGACGTTCGAGGCGCCGGCCGCGAGGGCCAGGGCCACGTCACGCGGATGCCGCACTCCCCCGTCGGCCCACACGTGGCCGCCGAGATCGCGCGCAGCCGCGGCACACTCGAGCACCGCGGAGAACTGGGGGCGGCCGACGGCGGTCATCATGCGGGTGGTGCACATGGCGCCGGGGCCGACGCCGACCTTGACGATGTCGGCGCCGGCGTCGATGAGCTCGCGGGTACCGGCATCCGAGACCACGTTGCCCGCGACGACCGGCACCTCGGGGTCGAGGGCGCGCACGGCTCGCAGCGCCTCGAACATCTTGTCCTGGTGGCCGTGGGCGGTGTCGATGACGAGCACGTCGATGCCGGTGGCGAGCAGCTGCTCGGCCTTGCTGGCGACGTCGCCGTTGATGCCGAGCGCGGCCGCGACGCGAAGGTGCCCAGCGGCATCCGTCGCGGGGGTGTAGAGGCCGGAGCGAATGGCACCGCCGCGCGTGAGGATGCCGACGAGCTCTCCGCTCGCTGACACGACGGGGGCGACGCGGCGGCGGGCCTCGGCGAGGCGGTCGAACCCGGCGCGCGGGTCGAGGCCGTCGGGCAGCACGAGCATGTCGTCGTTCATGACGTCGCGCACCTGGGTGTAGCGGTCGACGCCGGTGAGGTCCTTCTCGGTGACGATGCCGACCGGGCGCGGGCCGTCGACGACGATGCCGGCGCCGTGGGCGCGCTTGCCGAGCAGCGCGAGCGCCTCGCCGGCGGTGACGCTGGGGTCGAGCGTGATCGGGGTGTCGTGCACGAGGTGGCGGGTCTTGACCCACGACACGACCTCGCCGACGACCTCGACCGGGATGTCTTGGGGCAGCACCGTGATGCCGCCGCGGCGGGCCACGGTCTCGGCCATGCGGCGCCCGGCGATGGCGGTCATGTTGGCCACCACGAGCGGGATCGTCGTGCCGGTGCCGTCGACCGAGGCGAGGTCGACGTCGAGGCGGCTGGTGACCGACGAGCGGCTGGGCACCATGAAGACGTCGTCGTAGGTGAGGTCGAGCTGGGGCGAGAGACCGTTGAGGAACTGCACGGGCAGCAAGTGTAGGCGGGTCGTGGGGCGTGGTTTTGCGCGTGGGCGGTTTCGCTGGTGGCGGAACGGCTTGGGGTTAGCGAAATGAGGCGTAATCTTGATTACATGATTACGAATGAGAAGACAGAGAAGGTTCGCGGCTGGTTCACCGGTCGACTGCCCGCCGAGTGGACCGCGGCCGCCCCCGAGGTCACCGTTGACCGAGAGGAGATCACCGTCGTGCTGACGACCGGTGACGTCGAGCTCGCCGACGCGAGCGAAGCCGAGACCGCCGAGGCCCGCGCCGGTCGCGCCAAGGCGTTCCGCGAGGACACTCGCGAGCGCCGCATGACGATCGCCCGCGAGGCCGAGCACCGCTTCGACCGCAAGGTCTCGTGGGCCGTTCGGGTGGGCGAGCGCACCGAGCTGTTCACCCACGTCGCGGCACCTGCCATGACCCGGCTGCGCCAGCCCGAGCGCGTCGTGCTCGACACCCTGGTGGATGCCGGCGTCGCCCGGTCACGCGCCGAGGCACTCGCCTGGTGCGTCAAGCTCGTCGGCCAGCACGAGAACGACTGGCTGGCCGAACTGCGGGAGGCCATGACTGCCGTCGAAGACGTGCGCAGCAAGGGCCCGTCGGCCTGAGTCGTCACGGCGAGTCGTCACGGGCGGCGTGGCCGGGATTGAGTGGCCGCGCCGTCTGGTCGTTTGCTGCATCCGGGGAACGGGCGCGGGCGATACTGACCGTGGAACCGTGACGGTGACCGCCTCACTCCTGGGGCCAGCCCGCGACCACGCAGCACCCCGACGAGGAGCCCGATGACCACGCAGTCGAACGCACCCACCTTCGCCCCCACCCCGAAAGGCGAGCTGTCTGCCGACGATCGAGCCCGCCTCGACGCCATCGTGGCCGGGATGGCTCAGGGCGAGTCGGGTTGGGCGGCGATGGATCTGCCGGCTCGCGCCGACCTGCTGGCTGACGTGCACCACAGTGTCGCCGCCGCCGCTGACGCGTGGGTCGCCGCCGCGGTGCGCGCCAAGGGCCTCGACCCCACATCGCCGCTCGTGGGTGAGGAGTGGCTTTCGGGGCCCTACTGCACGCTGACGGCGCTGCTCGCGCTCCAGCACTCGCTCAAAGCCCTCGCCTCAGGCGGTAGCCCTGTCGACGGGAAGCGCCTCGGCACGGCCCCCGGTGGCCGGGTCACCGTACCGGCCCTCCCCTCCAACCGTTTCGAGTACCTGCTGCTGCACGGCTTCACCGCCGACGTGTGGATGACGCCGGGAGTCAGCGCCGCCCAGGTGCAGTCGCGCGCCGGGCTCGGGGCGAAGACCCCCTCCGAGACCGGCGGGGTGGGCCTGGTGCTCGGGGCGGGCAACATCACCTCGATCGCGCCCCTCGACGTGCTCTACGAGCTGGTGGCCCACAACCGGGTCGTCGTGCTCAAGCTCAACCCGACCCTCGAGCTGCTGCTCCCCGCCTACGAAGCCGCCTTCGCCCCACTCATCGACCGCGGGCTACTCGCCATCGTCGCGGGCGGCGGCGATGTGGGCGGCTATCTTGCGCAACACGAGGGCATCTCGCACGTGCACATCACGGGTAGCGCGGCCGTGCACGACCTCATCGTGTGGGGCCGCGGCGAGGATGCTGCCCAGCGTCGGGCCGCGGGCACGCCCCTGCTCGAGACGCCGATCACGAGTGAGCTGGGCGGGGTGTCGCCGATCATCGTCGTGCCCGGCGACTGGTCGAGCGCCGACCTCGCCTTCCAGGCTGCGCACGTCGCCACCCAGCGCCTGCACAACGGCGGCTACAACTGCATCGCCGGGCAGGTAGTGGTGCTGAGCAGTGACTGGGCGCAGCGCGAGGCCTTCGTCGAGCAGCTGCGCATCGCGATGGACAAGGCGCCCGGCCGCGCGCCTTGGTACCCCCGCAGCGCGGAGCGGGTCGCCGACGCCGCCGCGTCCTACTCGGATGCGCAGCGGCTCGGTCCCGATGGCGGGCGGCTGCTCATCGACGCCCGCGGCTCTGACGCGGCATCGATCGTCGAGACCACCGAGTACTTCTCCCCCGTGCTCGGGATCGTCGACGTGCCAGGCACCGGCCAGGCCTTTCTCGACGCCGCGGTCGACCTCGTGAACCACGACTTCGTCGGCACCCTCGGCGCGAACCTGCTCGTCGACCCCGCGACCATGAAGGCCCTCGGCAACGGCTTTGAGGAAGCGATCGCGCGGCTCGAGTACGGCACCGTGGCGATCAACGCCTGGACGGGGGTCGGTTTTCTCACCGCCAACGCCTCGTGGGGCGCCTTCCCGGGGCACACCCTCGACAACGTGCAGAGCGGCATCGGCGTCGTTCACAACGCGTTGCTGCTCGCCGACGTCGAGCGCACGGTCGTACGCGGCCCCTTCCGCCCGTTCCCCCGATCGGCCGTCGGCGGCGAGTTCGCCCTCAGCCCCAAGCCGCCGTGGTTCGTCTCGGCCCGCAGCGCCCGCACGACCGGCGAGCTGCTCACCCGCTTCGCGGCCGACCCGTCGTGGGCCAAGCTTCCCCGCATCTTCGGATCGGCCTTCCTGGCCTGAGACCTGGAGCGACGGCGTCGACGAGGGCTAACCCAGCCCCACGGTGCACCGGCTGAACCGCCGGGTGGGGCGGTCGTTCCGGGTCAGACGCCAAGGCGTTCCGCGAGGACACCCGCGAGCGCCGCATCGCGATCGGCCGCGAGGCCGAGCACCGCTTCGACCGCAAGGTCTCGTGGGCCGTTCGGGTCGGCGACCGCACCGAGCTGTTCACCCACGTCGCGGCGCCCGCCATGACCCGGCTGCGCCAGCCCGAGCGGGTCGTGCTCGACACCCTCGTGGATGCCGGCGTCGCCCGGCTGCGCGCCGAGGCGCTCGCCTGGTGCGTCAAGCTCGTCGGCCAGCACGAGAACGACTGGCTGGCCGAGCTGCGCGAGGCGATGACCGCCGTCGAAGACGTGCGGGGCAAGGGCCCGTCGGCTTGAGTCTGCTCTCGGTTTGCGCCTGCGTTCGGATGCCGAGTGCTTCGCGGTCTCGGCGGGCTGGGTGGCCACTCGGCTGGGGTCAGCGAGAACGGTGTGCGCCCGACTCTGGGCTTCGGCTATAGTTCGGGACGGCGCGAGGCCAGGTAGCTCAGTTGGTAGAGCGTTCGACTGAAAATCGAAAGGTCGGCGGTTCGACCCCGTCCCTGGCCACCACCACGAAGCCGCGGCTCAGAGTCTTCTGAACTGCGGCTTCGTCATACTCGGAGCGGCACAGCCGGACGAACTGGCTAGGCGCGAGTGGAGGGTCGATACCCGCAATAGTCGGTGGCATGTTTTGAGTTGCCGCGTGCCTTGCACATCTTTGGAGAAGCCGTCCAGTGCCTGAAGTCCTAGCCGTCTAGGCCGGGGTCATGATCGACTTGGCTGCACGCCCAGACGTCTTCGATACCGATCGATTCCGGCGCTACCTGCCCCTTTGACCACTTCTGGGATAACTTGGCCTCGTCCCCAAAATCGTTGACCCGGGCTCCACGCCGAGGAAGAGACGCCCGTGAGCACCGATGATCTCTCTTACCGACCCTTGGCGGCCGGCCTCGCATGGCTCCAACACGCAGCGCCAGAACGTGTTCTAATCCGCGGGGAACTCGATGAACACCTCGTCGAGGATGTGGAGTCCTTGGGCGGCGAAGTGCGTCAGATGCCGCCGGGTCATGATGGAGGCGAACTCCACGACGGCGTATACGGTGTGTTGCGCCACGGACACTGGGAGGCGTTACTTGTCGTCGGCGAATACGCAGAAGCCACCGAGGCGACGGCCCGACGCCGGTTTACGGACGATGGCCCGAATGCACATCTAACGGCAGCCCGCCTCACCCTCTTGTCGGACTGGGACGACGCCCTTCCATTCGGAGGGGGGGCGACCATCCACGTCGACGACGTCGTCAAACTGCTGGGTGACGATCGGATCGGGCGGGTCCGAGGGGTCACCCGAACACCGTCAGGCTACCGACTCGACGTCGTTATCGATGGACGTCTACAGACGGTCAGTGAAGCCTCATTGCGACGGATCGATGGCGACCCTCGCGATCCGGGGTTCTGGGTACAGGGCGCTCCGGGGACGGCCGACGAGGTGGCCCTGACCCTTACGTGGACCAAACTCCGGCATCCATTGTCCAACACCCTCTATTCGTTCAAGACGTCGAAGACCGTCTTCCGCCCTTACCAGTTTCTGCCGGCCCTGAAGATGCTCAACTCCGCGACAGGACGACTCCTGATCGCCGACGAGGTCGGCCTGGGAAAGACCATCGAAGCCGGCTTGGTGTGGAGCGAACTCGAACAACGATCGCGCTTGCATCGCACCCTTGTGGTCGTACCGTCATCATTGGCTCTCAAGTGGAAGATGGAGATGGGCCGACGATTCGACCGTGAGCTGGAGATCATCAAGCCCAATCGACTTCGCTCGTTGGCGGATGAACTGTTGACGGGCAGTGATCCTGAATTACACGCGATCATCTCAGTTGAGTCGTTGCGCGTCGCTACCGAGACACTAGAGGCCCTCCAAAAGGTTCGTCCGCGCTTCGACCTCATCGTGGTGGATGAGGCACATGTCTTCCGCAACGCATCAACCAAGTCAAACCTGCTCGGCGGTATGTTGTCAGACTGGGCCGACCATCTCCTCTTTCTATCAGCAACACCAATCAATCTACGCAGCGACGACCTGTACAACCTTCTGACGCTACTCGACGACGGGCTCTTCCAAGACAGCGACGTTTTCCATCTGCAGCTAGAGCCCAATGCACAACTCAACGCCGTGGCTCGCAACTTAGCCCTTGGAGGCAAAGGCCAGGACGAGAATCACCGGCTGGAGGCGATCGCCGACATGCAGCTAGGGGCCAGCGTCACGCAACGTCCGGGTTTTGCCCGACTAAGTGCACTGACCCAACTCGACCGACCTCTTCATCACAGCGAGCGTTCGGAGGTCAAACGGCTCGTGAACGAGCTCAACACCCTAAGTGGCGTTGTCACCCGAACGCGCAAAGTCGACGTTCCCGACGCCAAAGCGGTGCGGGAGCCTCATCAGATCGAGGTGCTGTGGTCCGCCGAGGAAAAGGAACTCTACGACTCGATCCTGGCGTATTACGTCGGTCGAGCGCTCGAGCGAGACACTCCCCTGGGGTTCGCCACCCAGATGCCGCTTCGCCAGGCCGCGAGCTGCCTCCCGGCGGCACGGTCGACGCTCCTCCGACGAGATCCAGGCGCATCGCTGCGCGACGCAGACGATACAGAGGATCTAAGGGAGTTCGGCACCACCGACGAGGAAGACGAACTGACTGTCACTAAGCTGCCAGTCCTTGGGCGCCCTTTACCGGCCGACACCAAACTGGAATCACTGCTCACTGAACTGCGACACCTGCGCGCAAAGGGCATCCGGCAGGCGCTAATCTTCTCGACTTTCCGCGGCACGATCGCGTACTTGGTGGAGGAACTGCGCAAGGATTTCACGGTTAACCAACTGCACGGCGGCATCCCGATGATCGAGCGGCAGCCAGTCATTGACGCGTTTCGAGACGGCAAGTTCGATCTGCTGGTCGCGAGTGAAGTTGCGTCCGAGGGCTTGGACTTCGAGTTTTGCAACGTCATCGTCAACTACGACCTGCCATGGAACCCCATGCGCGTCGAACAGCGCATCGGACGGCTGGATCGGTTCGGCCAGAAGCACGAGAAGATCCTGATCCTCAATATGCACGTCCCCGGTACGATCGAGTCGGACATCCTGGAGCGGTTGTACACCCGGATCGGCGTATTCGAGAATTCGATCGGTGACCTCGAACCCATCTTGCGGGACATATTTTTGGAGGAGGCCAGAAGCCTCTTGGACCCACGGCTCACACCAGCTCAACGACAACGCCGTGCCGATGAGATCGCAGTGGCTGTGGAGAACAGAGCGGCAGACCTCGAGAGACTGAATGAGGAGCGTGCCGTCTTGGCCACCCTGGACGATCTCGCTGTGGAAGGCCTCGCGGACAGTGGGCCGGTCGATGGGCGGTACGTCGGTGCAGCAGAGATCCATCGAATGGTGGAAACCTTCGTCACAAACCTTGGCGGAAGTCTGGAGCCCACATCACGTCCCGGAGTCCTCGCACTCCGAGGCACGCCACCGATCTCTGAAGCACTGTGGCGGCGACGCTCAACGTCGCGTTCGGCAACAGGTGCGATCAATCGCCTTCAAGGTGGCCTGCGCCAGGGGGATCCGATCGATGTGAGTTTCGACGCCGACCTAGCCAGTGCAAGGGACGTCGAGTTGCTTTCTGCTCGCCACCCCCTGATCGATGCTGCCGTGCAACATCTAGAGTCTGAAGGTTTGAGACTCAAGCGGTACGGAGTGGCATCGGTACCGAATTTGCCGTCTGGCCGAGTATTCGCCTTGCAAATCGACTTGATCGAGCACACCGGCATCAGACCGGCGCGCGAACTCTGGGCGGCTGCAATCGACCTCGACCTCGATGAGCCCGCTCCCGATGTCGGTGGCGTCGTGCTCGAGGCGCTTGCTGCTGGCACGATGAGAACGTGGAAGGGTCGGCCACCGACGGACATCATGGGCGTGATGCCGAGGCTTCGGGACCTGGCCTGGGCTCGTCAGAGCGCTGAAGAGCCTCGCCGGCGAGCAGAGAACGACGCCCTGGCTGTCGCCCGTCTCGAGGCTCGAAGGGTCTCCATGAGGATCAGACTTGCAAAGGCACAGTCGACTTACGAACTTGTAACACGAGACAGCCGTGACGCACGAGTCCTGCGCATGGCCGAGGGTCGAATACGCAACCTCACTCAGGACCTGGAGCAGCTGAGCGTCGATATGGCGGCCGCCCAGCAGTTCTCATTCGCCACGACGACCATTGCTGTGATGCAGGTGATCGGCGCCAAACCTTGACGACCCGTTACGGATTGTTCTACTTGCTGTCCCACGAGCGTCTGCGCTCAGGAACCCACGTCGCTTCCTCGATAGGTACGGCGAGACCTTCAAAGCCAGTACTGAGGGCTGGCCAACGGGCGATACGCAGGGTCTGAAAGCGGCCTGAGCCGTCAAAAATCGTGAGGTCTCCTCCTGGGGATAGCGAGAACGAGGTATCTCGGTGGCCGAACGCCACCCTCATGCTGTCGTAGCTCTGACCATCCAAGCGCAGCGGTACCAGCGATCCGTCCAATGCGTAGACAGCCAGGCTGCCCTGACCTCGGCTTGGCAAAAGACGGTGCGTGCCAGGTCTACTTGCGGTGGCGCCGTCTGACCACCGGTACTCAAGCCGATCAGTGACGAAGGCCTGATTTGGCGCGTAGAAGCGGGTGTACGCCTCGTACAGAGTCACTGAGTCACGGGCGCCATCACGCTCAAAATCGATGACGAAGTTAAAGGCAGGACGGTTCAAGTTTACTTGGGCGTAAGACTCATTCTCCGCCAATCCGGTACAGATTGCCTCTTGAGCTGTGTTACGAGGCATTTCTCGGAGCTTTGCGTTGGGGAATCGCTTCGCGAGATATCTTCCCACTGCTGGAATCAGGGACATACCTCCGGCGAGAAGCACGTGAGTAATCGGCTTGGTCAATTCTTCATCGGTCATCTTCCGCAGTTTCGAGGGCACGGCACCCCGATCACGGGTCAGATACGACGCGCGCAGTGTCGATAAAATCAGGTCCCAGGCGCGATCCAGCTGTGGCCTGAGCGCTTCCTCGAGCTGTTCGGCCGAGTAGTGCATCGGCGGTATCGTGCCCCCTCCATAGCCGACCACAACTTCCGTGTCTCGGCTATCGGTCAGTGCGAGCTTCGCCTCTGTTGCGGCCCGTCGCAGGTAGGCACGCGCTAGGCGCGGGTCCGGAAGGTCGTCAAGCGATACGCCGCGGGCGCCGAGAATCTCCTCGAACTCGCTGACGATGGCTTCATCCAGCGTGTCTCCGGCCTCGTCAACACCCTCTGAAGCCATCACGTAGATTGCGGGCTCCTGGCGCGGGCCCGAAGTGACGTCCAGCAGCGCAACATCGAGCGTGCCGCCCCCCATGTCAAAGACCAAGACTCTCGCGTCTTCGAGATACCGACCCAGCCGCGATTGGTTTTCGATCCACGTGAGTCCAGCAGCGATGGGTTCGTCGATGAGCGTGGCCGGCCCGACAGCAAAGCCAGCTCGTTCTGCCAGCCCGCGCAGCCGCTCACGCTGGGGGGCATCCCACATCGCGGGGCAGCCAAGCCGAGTTACGTTCGGGTCGGCGATGGGTAACCGTTCTGCGCGTGCCCGAAGCGCAAGCTCCTTGAGAATCGCCACGATAACTTCATCGGCGTTCAGACGAGAAGAACCGTCAGCGCTGTCAACCCATTCCTGGCGTTTCGTGATGCAGGTCTTGACAGAGTTTACGATAGCGGCTGGGTTCATATCCCAGGCTTCTTCTGCGACGAGAAGCTGAGAATCTCGCGCAACGGCCACAGACGGCATCCACGACGTAGACAGACCGATAGGGATGACCTCGGGGCGCCCACGAGCGGTGCTTTCGGCAATCAGTGTGGTACTGGTCCCGAAGTCCACTCCCACCGTGCGCTGAGCCACGACTCCCCCTAGTTGATCGCCTCGACGATAGCCCGCTCAAGGACTACGACCTCTTCGCCGTCGACCAAAATATAGCCGACACCCCTGATAATGACGGGCGATCCGGCGTCGAGTGCCGTCCCAATTAGCTCGTGCCGCGCCGGCAGGTACTCTGTTCTTTCTCCAGGGAAACCGATGGGTTCGAGCCCCTCACGCCGAAGTAGAGAATTTATCCTCTGGCTGATTCGGTCGGGGCTTTGCGAGCCAACTGCCCCTTGTACGTACGCCCCCAAAGTCGCCATCGCTCGCAGGGTGTCCAGACGAATCTGACGACTTTTCGAAGCGCGAAAACGATCAGAGTCCGCTTCGGCCCCACGAAGTCTTTCAGCGAGCGCGTTGATGCGGTCCTCGGCAACTTGCGACGCCTCCCCAGCGGCTTCGGCTGACTCCCGAAGGGCTGCCTCTCGCGCCTGGGTGCGGTCCAGCTCCCGCTCAACCTCTAGCGTGTTCTCAGCGTCCGTGATGGCAGACAACCAACGGCGCGAGAGCTCATCTCCTTGCAAAACTCTCGTGACGTGCTCCTGCACATGGGTTGGCGAGAGGCCTCTCGCCACTGATAGTGGGGCCGCCAGCACCACAAACAACCGCGAACGAGTCACCGCTTCGCTGAGGGCAGTTGCTGCTAGTGGGGCGACCACGTTTCGTCTGATGTGGTCGTCTTCTAGAGCCACTGCTAGCGATGTCGAACCGACAGCCGACAGGTCGTCAAACGACACGCCGTCCCACCACACCGGGTCGCGCAGGGCTACACGATCCTGACGGGCGAGCCACACCAGGAGGGACAGTCGGCCGCCGCTCGGTTGGAGCCGAGCTCGGGAGGCTTGCTTGGCAATGGCGCGCCGTTCTGAATCAGCTACTCGCGGCCAATCCCCGGGGGCGGCCGCCTCGAGCGCCCGGGCCAGCATCTTCGCCGTCCACTCGTCCGATCCCGCGGCATCATCGATAGGTGCCACAGCAGAGACTGCCCGCAGCAGTTTGTCAGCCTTGATGACTGCTCCGCCTGGGGCTTCGACGGTGCGGCGCACCAGGTTCGCGCCGCCACGCTTCATCAAGTGGTTCATTGCGTCCGGCGGAGCGGCCATGGTCAGGAGTTCTTCCTGTGCCCGTTCTAGCACTCTTGTCGCGGCCATATCCCCCAGCAGCTTCACGGCATCCAGGCTGTCCGAGATTTTGGACGGTCGCGGGATCGCGAGGCCAAGGGCTGCAGCGTTTGGTGGCAGCTTCTCAAAGGCAGCCACCAACACCTCGTCCGGAAAATGGCCGAGCTGCACCCCCGACGCAACGGGGGTGTCGAGCGCATGGGCCATGAGGACAGTGACCTGATCCGACAAGCCGTTGGTTAGCGCTTCCGCGACCATCGAGACCGCCGGCCCTCTTTCAAACGCAAGACGGCGGACCGCGCTGTCGGAGGCCGAACCCGTCTTGCCCCGAGACCGGGCGCGAAGTTCCTTGACTAGGTCGACTGCTGCCGCAGACTGTGCCGCTTCGCCTGCGGAGTCGGACAGACGCTTCCCAACCTTCTCCGAGGCAGAGGAACCGGGATGGGCCTGCGCTCCTCTCGGGTTCTCGGCGGAGAGGGACACCCTAGGCGCCTCACGATCTGCCCCCATGTCATTGCCGAATGCTGGACCCACTCCGTCACGTGGCTCCACCGTTGGCTCGCCCCAGGAGCTTGAGGTCTCGGTGAGTTGGCTGGGCTCGATGCGGTAGCGCAACTTTGCACCAGTACCGGCGGAGCGCACCTCCGAGTGCGCCTCAAAGGCCTGTCGGATCTTGCTCCACAGGGCGCTCGCATCGACTTGCGGAAACTCTTGAACAACCTTGTCGATGAGGTCCTTACTTGATTGCGCTTTCAGGCCTTGCCGAAGCGCGAGAACGAAGACAGCCACGGGGTCCTGCTCGAGAAGGACACGAAGCCCCTCTGGGTCTACGAACTTGCGGTAGCGCAGGGTGCCTGTTTGAACCGTCATGCGGAGTCGGCCATCCTTGACGCCCAGACCAACTGTCTCTCGCATCCCGTCGGGCCATTCGACAGCCACCTCCGAAGCGCCGCCGCCGCTGAGCACCTTACCTTCGCGCAAGAAGGTCCGGCTCTTTGCGTCGAGCTCGACAAGGGAGAGCGAATCAGACACAGGAGGATGGTAACCGTACCCGGTGACTGCGTGCTCCCGAGAGTCGCCCAAGGCGATTTCAGTGGGCGGAGGCCAGATGCCGATTTGCGTGTGACCAACCCCCACGCCCGCTGCCGATGAAATGGACTCAGAAATCGGCGCCTACCGCCGGCTCGTCCAGAATCCGCACGTCCCGGCGCGACCAGCAAGTCATTGCCGGTCGTGCTGGCGTACGCGGCTCGATGGAGGCGTTCCTCGCATTCGTGTCCGCCAGAATGAAGCGCCCGGCCGGCTTACTTGGGTCGAGCTTTCCTCCAGCAGAGTGAAATTCGGTGAAACGGCACAAGCCATCTCGTTCAGCCGCCGATGTCACTGATGGTGTCAGGCAGGCGAAGTGCTCGGTCGGCTTCCTCCATGGCGTGCATGATCGACATCCCATCAGCGGCGGTGACCTCGTAATCGGCGACGAGGTGGCTCATGATGTCGATCGTCTCGAGGCTGGGGATGTTCTGGAAACGCGCGAAGTTCAGCGAGTCGCGATCGTCGCTGATCCATGTTGACTCGTGCCACTGGTCGACTTCGTGGATGAGGAAGCAGGTCTGGGCCTCACCTAGATGCTTGAGCGGCTGGTTCGCACGGCCGCCGAAGATGTCTCGTCGAATCACTTCGACGCGTCGGATGTGCGACGGGTCAAGGACCTCGATCGGCTCTCCCATCACCTCACCACCGACCAGCTCGGCCAGGGCCGGCAGATAGCCAGCGGATTTCCGCGCCTCGGCAGCAACGGCTTCAGCCCACCGGCCACGCTCACCCAGAAAGGTGCGCAGAAGGTCGATGCGACCGACGGCGGCGAAGTTGCACAGGACGGTGTTGTCGGGAAAGACCCAGGTCGCCACAGATCAGCGCTCCAGCTCGTCATTGCGCTCAAGATCAGCTCTCAAGGTCGCGGAGTCGACGCCCAGCAGGGAGGCGTAGGGCCGCAACGTCGTCTTGCCGTCGACGTACGCCGCGAACAGGTCGCGAGCCAACAGTCCCGGGCGGCGCGGCTCAGTGGCGTATGCGGTGGCGCGAGCCATGACGCTGGCATCCCCTGAGGCGCGCGCCGCCTGTGCCGCTGACATCGTCTTCCAGCGCTCGCTCGCGAGAGCATCGATGAAGTTCAACCGTTCGAGCCGGATCGCCAGCGCTGAAGGCGAGACCTTGAGCTCGAGAGCCAGCGCGCCGAAGGCGGCGTCGTCGAAACCGTGCTGCACACGCGCCCGAAGACGCGACTCGGGCATGAGGAACGCCGATGCAAAAGCGTTGGCACGCACCTCGCTCTGATCGCCGCGAGAGGGTGCGTACACATTCGCGTCCGTGTGCACGCCTTGGTCGTCGCCGAACAGCACGTGGGCCAGCTCGTGCGCGATAGTGAATCGTTGCCGGAAGGCCACGGTCGTCAGCGCCGCGAGAATGATCTTGGCATCAGCCGTCGACACCGCCAGACCGTCGAACCCGTTGCCTAGAGCGACGATCGACACGTCCACGCCAAAGGCCACTTCAACGACCTCAGCCAGGTCCAGTCTCGTAGCATCGAGTCCCACTGAGTCGATGCGGGCCAGAGCCTCTTCCGCGAGGGCTTCCCCCACGGCCGCGGCGCGCGACTCGCCTGAGCGCAGGGGCACCGGTTGAAACGGTTGTGGCCACCCCAGACGGGATGCCGTTGATCGCAGCTCACATAGCCGCTCCGCCTCGGCAACCGCCATTTCAGAGGAACTACCGGCAGCCGCTCGAGCAGCGAGCGCCAAGGGCGTCTCCTCGCCCGTCATGAGCCAGTCGACCGTGACTTTCGCATGCTCGGCGATGCGGGCCAGGTCCAACGATGAGAAGCGCCGAGTGCCCGCCAACGATTTCGACATCTTGGAAGGGTCAAGCCCGACCGCAGTCGCGAAATCACCTTGGGCGAGTCCACTACCGGCGATGAGGTCACGGATCCGATCCGACGGGCTGTTCATATGAACCAGCGTCGCACCCTCTTGCGATTTTCGCAAATCCGTGGCAAAGTTCCCTTCTCAATCGAAACCAACAGTGCGTCGGGCTGCCGGGAAGATCCCGAGATGGTTGAGTTGCGACAGACACCACCAACGCACAGATCAGGGGCATGTGTATGACCGCCAGCGAGGCCGACACTCTCAGCGACCGCCGACAGCCGGCCCTGCGCGAGGTCCCCCAGCCTGGTCGCGTTGTCGAGGTCAGAGGAGCGACCTGGGCCGTGGCTGACGTTAAGAGCCAGGGCCTGCAACGCAGCCCGGCTGATGAGACCCAGGCGCGCACCCAGCACGTCGTTACGCTTCAGTCACTCGACGAGGACCGTCTTGGCGAAGAGCTCAGCGTGGTGTGGGAACTCGAGGTCGGTCAGACCGTGGTGCCCGATCAAGGACTGCCAGAGACAATTAGCCCGGAAGCCTTCGATGACCCGAACACCCTCGGCGCCTTCGTCGATGCGGTCCGCTGGGGCGCGTTGACGAGCGCAGACACCAACTCATACCAAGCACCGTTTCGCAGTGGCGCCAACGTCGAGGCCTATCAGCTCGAGCCGCTCCGACGTGCGCTCCAGTCGCCTCGCACCAACCTGCTCTTGGCCGACGACGTCGGTTTGGGCAAGACGATCGAGGCGGGCCTGGTCATCCAGGAGCTCCTGCTCCGCCACCGAGCCAGAACAGTCGTCATCGTTTGTCCTCCCAGCCTGGCGTTGAAGTGGCAAGACGAGATGCGCGAGAAGTTCGGCCTCGACTTCGTCATCGTCAACAGCGAGCGGCGGGCGGAGGTTCGCCGAACGCACGGCCTTGCGGCCAATCCCTTCAGATTGTTCCCGCGCGTCATCGTGAGCATGGCTTGGCTTCCCACGCCCGCAGCTCAGCGGCTGCTGCGCAGCGTCTACGACGGCGTTGGCCGTCTCAATTCGGCTCGTCGCTTCGCCTTTGACGTGCTCGTCGTCGACGAGGCGCACCACGTGGCGCCGTCGAGCCCCAGTGCCGTCGGCGGGGGCCGGGGGTACGCCGTCGACAGCCAGCGAACGATGGCGACGCGGGCCCTGGCTGAGAAATGTGAACACCGTTTGTTCCTCAGCGCCACCCCCCACAACGGCCACTCTGAGTCGTTCACGGCCCTGCTCGAGATGATCGACAACCGGCGCTTCTCCAGGGGGGCAACCGTTGACGAGCAAGCACTCAAGGCCGTCATCGTCCGTCGACTCAAGACCGACATCAAGGACAAGTCCTTCCTGCCCCGCCAGATCAAGACCATCCCGTTCACCCCCACCGCTGACGAGGTGGCGGCCTTCGACCAACTGGTTGAGGTTCTCGAGCGGTCGGCTCGAGCCAACGGCCGTCGCAAGGCCAACGACATCGTCGCCCTACTGCTCAAGAAGAGGTTCCTCTCGAGCCCATGGGCCTTCGCCCAGACCCTCGCCCTCTACGAGTCGGCCCGAGCCACGGGTGGCCAGCTGGCGATCACCGATGACTATTACGCGGAGGTCATCGGCAGCGAGCAATCCGACGAAGAGGAAGGCGCCACAGAGCATCCCGAGTTCGGTGCTCTTCGCCAGACCAAGGCGACCGACCCGCTGACTACAGACGACACGAAGGCCATCCGTCGACTCGTTGCCTGGGGGGATGGCTACGAGCACAAGCTCGACTCCCGAGTACAAGCCCTTCTGCTCATGCTCGATGGGGTCTGTCGACCGGATGGGCGAACGTGGTCGAACGAACGGGTCGTCATCTTCACGGAGTACACGGCGACCCTGGCCTGGGTGGTGGGCCTCCTCAAACAGCACGGTTATAGCGACGTCATTGCGACGATCCAGGGGTCGACGCCGGCAGAGGAACGTGAGCAGATTCGAGCCCGCTTCACCGCGCCGCCGAACGAAGACCCGGTGCGTGTCCTGGTCGCCACGGATGCCGCCGGCGAAGGGATCGACCTGCAGGGCCACTGTCATCGGCTCATCAATCTTGATGTGCCGTTCAACCCGTCCCGGCTTGAGCAGCGCATCGGACGCATTGACCGGTACGGCCAGCGGTTTGCACCGGAGATCTACTACCTCGCCGCCACCGACTCGACGAGCACGTATGCCGCTGACGTCGACTTCCTTCGCCGGATCGCCGAGAAGGTGAGCACCGTCGCGTCCGACCTCGGCTCGGTGAACCCCGTCATCGACGCCGAAATCCAGAGCCACTTCGGTGGAGCGTCAGTGGCCCCCGCGCCGAGAAAGCCCACCAAGGGAGCGGCGGCGGTCAACAAGTCTCTGGCCGGAGAGCAAGAGCTCAATGCCCAGCTCACCGAACTGGCCCGCACCTACGGCACCCGCAAGGAGGCCCTGCACCTCACGGCGATGAGTAGTCGCCGCGTGGTCGACACCGCCCTGGCGCTCTCAGGCCAGCCAACCCTTCGAGAACGCGGCGATGAGCACACCGACGCCGAGGTGCTCGAGATCCCCAGCCTGGGCAGCGGCTGGCATAAGGCGCTCGAAGGCCTGGACACCCGCCTCCGCCCCGGCATCATCCGAGCGATCACCTTCGATGACCAGGCAGCCAAAGACCGCACCGACATCGTGCACGTTCACCTCGGCCATGCCTTGCTTCAGAAGTCGGCCCGCATCCTGCGCAACAGCCTGTTCGGCTCCGACTCACGAGTGCATCGTGTGACGGCCGTCGTCGTTCCCGATCTCGACTACTCCTGCGTGGCAGCGGTGTCCCGGCTGGTGCTCGTGGGCCGGGGTGGCCTGCGCCTTCACGAGGAGGTCTTCCTCACTGGCATCCGCATCAAAGGCAACGCCATGGCCGAAGACAAGGTCAACGATCTGCTCGACCGTGCCCTTGATGGGGCCGACCTCGAGCTGGCCGACGACCCCGTTCGTCGCGCGCTGGTGAAGCGGTGGAACGCCGACGGCTCGCGCATGCATGCACGTCTGACCGAGGCCATGAGCCGACGCGCCGAGCGCCGACAGAAGGCCGTGACCGACCAGCTTGATGAGCGTAGAGATGCCGACATTGAGCGGGCCCGCCAGATCTTCGCGGCGTTCCGCACCAACCTCAACGAGTCGTTGCGAACCTTGAAGAATGCCGAAGACGAGCGCGAGTTCATGCTCGCGCTGCCCGACGACCAACGTGACCAACGACGCCGCGACATCGCCAGGATGGACGAGCGGCTGAGCACGCTAAGCGAGGAGGAACGACGCGAGGTGCAGGCGCTTCGGGATCGATATGCCGAAGTCCAGCCGTACGTGTCGGCCGCCGCCGTGGTCTTTGCGGTGACTCCACAGGACGCCGCGGAGATGGGTGGTGATCGCTGATGTCTCGCCCTCGGCAGGTCGGCACGCGTCCGCCCGTCAGATCTGGCCGCGACCAGCACCGCCAATGGCTGGCTTCGGTCGACACCGACGGGCCCTTCCTTGCCCTTCCGCCGCTGTTGCGGGTGTGGCCCCAGGGGATGCCCACGATCGACGCCGACGCCAAGGCGGCCCTGGTGGCGGCGAAGCCCGACTTCGACCGGTCGTGGGACCGCTGGCAGATGAACTCCGACGATCCAACCGCCGTCGCCGACTACCGTGTTGCTCGCGATCGCTGGGTCGAGGTGGTTCTGCGCGACGTCTTCGGATGGGCAGACCTGTATCTTCCGGCCGACCTCGCCATCACCAACGCCTCTGTGACCTCGCCTGACCAATCGGTCGTCGTCGAGGCCACGGGTGCCCTGAGAGCCGACGACCGAGTCGGCGCGCTCGTCTGGGTCATCGACCCCGTCGAGGGTCTTCGAGACCTGACCGATGATGCGTGGGCCAGCTCTCCGATCGACCGCATGGAGCTCATGCTCCGGGCCAGCGACATCCCCATCGGCGTCGTCACCGACGGCCGGTGGTGGGGGATTGTGCATGCGGCCAAGGACACGATGGCCGCGTCCGGCGTCGTGGATGCCCAGACCTGGGTCGAAGACGCGCCCGTCCGCGACGCCGTCGTCGCTTTGCTCGATGTGGCTCACCTCCTGGGGGGCGCGGAGGGTGAGCGCCTGCCCGCCCTCTTCGAGCAGTCGGTTCTCGCTGCCGAGGAGATCACCGAGTCGCTCGGCATCCAGGTGCGCAAGGCCGTCGAGCTCGTCGTGCAGGCCTTCACCGAGAGCGCCGCTGCGGCTCGGCGCCGTGGCGATACCGATCCACTGCCCGATGACGGCGAAGAGATCTACTCAGCCGTCGTCACCGTTCTCATGCGGGTCGTCTTCCTCCTCTTCGCCGAGGAACGAGGCTTGCTACCGCAAGGTCAACTGTTCGAGGCCGGATACGGCTTGACCGGCCAGCTCGACGCACTCGACGCCCGCGCGCGCGACGAGGGCGAGGAGGCTCTCGACGGCACCCACCTCACGTGGCACCGGCTCCTCGCGACATCGCAGGCGCTGTACGCCGGGGCCTCTTTCGAAGACATGCGCCTGCCGGCCTACGGCGGCTCGCTCTTCGACCCGTTCCGCTTCGCGTTCCTCACGGCGACGACCGAACGGGGAACCTTGGCGCTGCAGGTGAGCGACCGAGTCATGCTCACCGTGCTGGATGCCGTTCAGACCGCAAAAGTCAAAGGTCAAGATGCGCGTCGGGTCACGTTCCGCGACATCGACGTAGAGCAGATCGGCTACATCTACGAGGGCCTGCTGGGCTATACGTGTCGGCGTAGCGACGAGGTGATCGTCGGGCTCATCGGCGGCGACGGAAACGAACCCGAGATCCCGCTCGACACGCTCGATGATCTCTACGATGAGCATGGATTGGATTCCAAGACGGCAGCCGCGGTCATCGCGTGGGCCAAGGCCAACCAGCCGGCCGCTAAATCACCGACCCCCGCCGCGCTCACCAAGGCCTTCGGTGCGGGCGACACTATCGAGGACGCCGAGCGAGCACTGCTCGCGGTGACCGCAGATGCGGATCTGAGAGATCGGCTGCGCCCGTGGGTTGGTGCCATTCGCAGGGACCTGCGCAACCGACCGGTCGTCATCCTCACCGGCGGGCTCGTTGTCACCGAGACACCCTCGCGCCGCAACGCCGGCGCCCACTACACGCCGCGCGCACTCGCGGAGGAGGTTGTGCACTACGCCCTTGAGCCGATCGTCTACGCCCCCGGGGCGCACCAGACCTCCGACAGCACGCAGTGGCGGCTCAAGTCATCGACCGAGATCCTTGACCTCAAGGTCGCCGACATCGCCTGTGGTTCAGGGGCCTTCCTGGTCGCTGCCGCCCGCTACCTCGCCAAGCGACTCGTCGAGGCCTGGCGTGAGGAAGGAACGACGGGCTTTACGCCGCACGAGCTCGAGACGAAGGCCCTACGCGAGGTCGTTGCACACTGCCTCTACGGAGCCGACATCAACACCATGGCCGTCGAGATGTGCAAGCTCTCGCTGTGGCTCGTTTCGCTTGACCGCGACCTACCCTTCTCGTTCGTTGACGACAAGGTGTTTCACGGTAACTCGTTGCTGGGCCTCACCTCCCTCTCTCAGCTCGAGGCCCTGCACATCAACCCGCCCACGAAGCCACTTCAAACTAGGTTCGAGTTCAGCGGCACCCACGAGCTCGTCAACCGCCTCGACATCGACCACAAGATCGCGCAAGCGATGCGGCTGCGGCGTGATCTGGCCTCCGAGATCGATGAGCGCGATCCGCATCGGACCGCAGGCGCAAAAAGGAACAAGCTCGAGCAGCTCGAGACGCTAACCCGGGACCTCCGCAAAGTGGCCGACGGTGTCATCGCAGCGGGGCTAGCTCTTGGTGGTAAGCCCGGCCGAGCCAGGGACGAGGCGTACGAAAGTCTACGTGTGGCAGTTGGTGCGGCGAACCCTCGCGACCCATCAGCGGCCGATGCAGCGATGCTAGACGCGATGATTAGAAATGGCCTAACGCCTGACGCTGATACGGACTACGAGCGGTGGCAGCCCCTGCACTGGGCGATCGAGGTCCCTGACGTGATGGAGCACGGCGGATTCGACGCGGTCGTCGGTAACCCACCGTTCCTTGGGGGGAAAAAGATTACGCCTGCTGTCGGATCGAATATGCGGGAGTGGCTCGTGAACGTGCTTGCGGGTGGCGCCAAAGGTAACGCAGACTTGGTCGCATACTTCTTCCTCCGAGCGCAAACGCTTCTGACGGAGACTGGATCTCTCGGCCTCATTGCAACGAACACCCTCGCGCAAGGGGACACTCGTGAGGTCGGCCTTGACCGAATGGTCGCTGCGGGTTTTATAATCACTCGTGCCGTACAGAGCCGACGCTGGCCGGCCAAGAGCGCCAATCTGGAATACGCCGCCGTTTGGGGGTCTTTTGCGAAGGTGGTTGACGAGTCTCCGCGATTCAGTGACGACAAGCCGGTAGCCCATATTTCTACTCTATTGGAAGCATCTGGGGGGGCAAAGGGAGCTCCTGCCCGATTGAAGGAAAACCGTGAGCTAGCATTCGTCGGCTGCAACATCAATGGCGCAGGCTTTACGATGTCGGAACCCGACGCGCTACGCATGATCCTGAGGAATGAGCGTAATCGCCAAGTCGTTCGCCGCTATTTGGGTGGTGAGGATCTCAATGAGGCCCCAGACTTGAGTGCGTCTCGCTGGGTGGTGGACTTTTATGGTCTTACCGAGAGACAGGCCGCCGAGTTTCAGTTGCCCTTCGCATGGGTTTCCGCCCACGTTCGGCCGTATCGCCTTGGTTTGCTCAAAAAACCGAAGTTGGCTGAGCGCTGGTGGCTCTACGAGGCTCCCGCTAAGGCCCTTCGTGCTGCAGCGGCAAATAGCAAGGAATGCTTGGCTATCGCCCTCGTCAGCAATACCGTAATGTTTGCGCGATTGGGGTCTGATCAAGTATTCAGTCATAAGACAGCGGTTGTATTCTCGACTACCTACGCCGATCAGGGCGTCCTGTCATCGTCGATTCATCGACTGTGGGCAGTAGCTCAGGGTTCAACGATGCGAAAGGACACGAATTACTCACCTACTGATGCGTTCCAGACCTTTCCGCGCCCTGCTCCCGACGCAGCTCTCGAGAGACTGGGACTCGCCTTGGAACATGAGCGGCGCGAAATGATGCTCCGACGCGAGCTTGGGCTAACGAAGCTCTACAAGTTCGTCAACGATCCCGACGTCGCTGATTCTGTCGACGTTGACGTCGCCCGGCTTCGTCAGATCCACGTCGACCTCGATCAGGCGGTCATGGAGGCCTACGGGTGGGGGGACGTGCCGCTCGACCACGGCTTCCACATCTACCGGCAGATGACCCGGTGGACGGTCAGCCCCGCAGCTCGCGTCGAGATCCTTGACCGGCTCCTCGAGGAGAACCACCGGCGGGCCGCGCTCCAGAGCGGGTTAACGCCTTCTGCGGGCGAGGACGAACTTGACGACAACGAGGGTGATCTCTGATGGCTGGCGAGCGCCCTGTATACGCCCTCACCACCGAACCCGACGGCACCTCGTGGACGGCGCGCGAGAACCTCGCCGACATCCTGCGGCGAGAACTGCTCGGGCCCGCCGACGGGCCGAAGGAGGTGCTCGGTTCACCGCCCGACACGCGCTACCTCTTGGGTCGCATCGCCCCGGTTCGCCTCAGCCAAGTCGACGATGTGCCCGAGCCGATCGAGGCGGACGAGCTGACCAGCGGCGAGGAGTCGACTTTCGACGTCGGCGACGACCTTGATGCCCGCGAGTCGCGTGGTGTCCCAGTTGGCGACCAAGACGACACAGCCACCGATGCTGACGAAGATGCCGCCGAAGACAGGGGAGTTCGGCGCGGCCTGATGATCCCGGCATCCATGGGATTGCGCTTTCAGGTACCCCTCGACCTCGACACGATCGTCGTGACCGCCTCGTGGGGCACCTACAACCCGGAGGCGACCGGCGAGGTCACGGCCAAGGGGCGCTCCATCCGTCAGTTTGTGCGCACGCCGGAGAGCATCCCGGTGCCAATTACCCTCGCAGACTTGGCGCCCGGAGCGACGACGGCATACCCGCTTAAAGATGATGTCGTGCTCAGAGTCGATACCCACGTCGACCAGGTCACGAGCCGGCGCCTCGTCGAGGTTGCACTCTGCAACGACCGCGTCACCCCGGCCCAGATCCCGGTCAACGCCTGGCTCTTCCAGACCCACCTTCAGGCCCACACCGACCATGGCGCCGTCTTCCTCCCCGTGCACGACGTGATCGAGGACACACGTGTCGAGACCGACGACGAGCTGAGGCGGCTCGGCCTGCAGTACCGCAACCGGCTCGAGTTCGCCATCGGCCGCACGTGCTCGGCCGACTGGGTGGTCGAAGACGGCGCTCGCCGAGCCAGCCAGGTGTCAACGACATGGCTACCGATCACCGAGACGCCTCAGACCTCGGCGGTCGACCCAGAGGGGGTCGTCCTCGACATGCTCATCCTGGCCAAGGCGTCACCATCCGCGATCGAGGCCGGGCTGCGCCCGATCGTGAACGGCTACGCCACCTGGCTCCAGGATCAATCAGCAGAGGCGAAGTCGCTGCCCGACCACCTACGCCGCGAGGCGCAAGATGCCATTGACGAAGCGCGCCTCGTGCACGTTCAGCTGGCCGAAGGGCTCGACTACCTAGTGAGCGATGAGGCGGCGCTGCGCTGCTTCGCCTTCATGAACGAGGTCATGGCCCAGCAGCGCATCCACACCCAGATCGCGGCCGCGCGAGCCGCCAACCCGAGCCTCTCTATCCCCGCCGCCCGCGCCCTCGTGCTGAAGCAGGGACCAAAGGCCCACTCGTGGCGCACCTTCCAGATCGCGTTCATCCTCATGCAGATCCCTGCCATGTGCGAGCCCGGTCTGAGCCGCCGCTCTGGCGACCTGTCGTCAGTTGAGCTGCTGTTCTTTCCCACCGGTGGTGGCAAGACCGAGGCGTACCTCGGGCTCGCCGCGTTCACGTTCGCCATTCGCCGTCGCCAAGGACTGCTGACGACTCCCGACGGCCCCATCGATGGGCAGTCCGGTGTCGCGGTGCTCATGCGCTACACGTTGCGACTCCTGACGTCGCAGCAGTTTCAGCGCGCGACGGCCTTGGTCTGCGCGGCCGAGCTCGTGCGGCGCGCCGACCCTGCCACCTGGGGCCAAGAACCCTTCCGGATCGGCCTATGGGTCGGCACCGATGTCTCACCCAAACGAATCGACGAAGCCGCCAAAGAGCTAGAGCGGGTCAACGCCGGTCAGGGTCACCGGCTGACGGTGCTTCAGGTGCAACGTTGCCCGTGGTGCGGCACGAAGATCGACGCCGCCACGGTGCGCGTCGACCGCGACGTACGCCGCGTCTTCGTCCACTGCGGCGACAAGCTCGCGGCCTGCCCGTTCTCCAGGGGCGGCGCGGTGCCGGATGGTCTCCCGATCCTCACCGTTGACGAGGAGATCTACCGCCTCGCGCCGAGTTTCGTCATCGCGACGGTCGACAAGTTCGCGCGCCTCGCTCGGGAAGGGGAGGCGGCAACCCTGTTCGGTCACGTGTCGCGGTGGTGCGCCCGGCACGGATACGTGCACCCCGACTACGCCCAGTGCGACATCAAAGACGGCAGCAAGCACCCGGCTAAGGGTCATCTTCCTGCGGCCGCCGTTCACCCGCACGCACGACTGCGGCCGCCGGACCTCATCATCCAGGACGAGCTCCACCTCATCACCGGCGCTCTCGGAACCACCGTTGGGCTGTTCGAGGTAGCCGTCGACGCCCTGACCACGTGGCAGACGCCGGACGGTGAGGTGGCTAAATCGTTGATCGTGGCCTCCACCGCCACCGTGCGTAACGCTGTCGACCAGGTACGAGGGCTCTACGGCCGCTATGTGACAGTCTTCCCGCCGCAGGTGCTCGACGTCGCCGATACCTTCTTCTCCCGCGAGGTGCCAATCACGCGGCAAACGCCAGGGCGGCGCTACGTCGGAGTCAGCACGACCGGTGTGCGCCTCACGACGGCCGAGATTCGGATCGCCGAGGTGCTCATGGCCGGCGCCCAGCTCGTGCTCGACCGCTGCGGCGAGGTGGCCGACCCCTACATGACCCTCGTCGGATACTTCAACGCCACCCGCGAGCTGGCCGGCATGTCGCGTTACATGCAAGACGACATCCAGACGGCCCTATCCAAGGGTCGGCCCTCAATTGGTCTGCCCAGACGAACGGGAACGGCATACGGATCGCTCAACACCGACGAACTCACCTCACGGGTGTCGGGATCGGGCATCACCGAGACCCTCGACAAGATGGCGGTGGCCTTCGACCCCGCGTTCGACTCGAGCGCGGGGAGGCAGGCGCGACGTGAGGTGCTCGCCACGGGCGAGAAGGTGCCTGAGCGCAAGGTCAACCCCTATGACGTCATCCTCGCCACGTCTATGCTCCAGGTCGGGGTCGACGTCACCCGGCTCGGGCTCATGCTGCTCGTCGGTCAGCCCAAGAACACGGCTGAGTACATCCAGGCTTCTTCTCGGGTGGGCCGCGATGGCGACCGGCCGGGTCTCGTGGTGACACTGGGCAACTGGTCGCGGCCCCGCGACTTGGCGCACTATGAACAGTTCAGGCATTACCACGAGACGTTCTACTCCCAGGTTGAAGCGTTGTCGGTGACGCCGTTCTCGGTCACCTCGCTAGAACGTGGCCTCGACGGCGTGCTGGTCAGTGCCGCCCGGGTTATGGAGGCCGCCGTCCCGAATGGGCTATCACCCGAACGATCCGCTGGCCGCATTGTCGAACAGCGGCCGGTCGTGGAGGCACTCATCAACGCTCTGGTGGCGCGCATCCTTCGGGCCTCCGATGAGGAGTCGGCCGAAGCCGCCCGGCAGCGCCTGGTCAGCCGGCTAGGCCACTGGGAGAAACGGCGAGGTGAGGTCATAGCCGAGGGCAAGTCTCTGGCCTACGAACGCATCGGCGACCCGAGCAAGTTCGGGCCGCTCGTGCGCAGCGCCGAGAACGTCGCGTCCCGCAAGCCCGGAGTTAGGGAAGCGCCATTCATTGTTGCGAACTCGATGCGCGAGGTGCAGCCCGAGATCAACCTGCTCGTGAGCCCCGACCCCAAGAAGCTGCACTACGTCGAGCCGCCTACGGCACCACAATGGACGGGCGGTGGGTTAGATGACTGATGACGGATCTGCCAACGACAGCACACAGGCGATTGACCCGCTCGGTGACGCCGATCGGCTCGCGGCCGCCGGCGGTAAGCGCAATTTCGCCAAGGTCGGCTCTGGGCGGCCCTCGTCGATGCTCTACACCTACGGGCCCGGCGCCATCATGGACCTTTCCCACTTCACCGTCATGCCGGCTTGTCTCGACGACTGGGACCGCATCTGGGCTCGTCGTGACGGGGTGCCCAAGATCCACGCGCCACGGCTGCTGGAAGCAGTGCGGTTAATGCTGGGTCACCAGGTCGCAGAGTTGCGACCCTTTCCAAACCAGCCGAACGCAACGGCTTTCGGCCGCGAAGGTTCCGACCTCGGTGTGCCCGCAGAAGTGTTCCCCCAGTGGATGCGGTGCACGGGCTGTGACCGGCTCGCCCCCGTCGCCGCCTTCGACTACAAGAACACCCATCCATTCCGGCCAGACGAGGCGGTATTCGAGCACACCACCTGCTACGGCCGCCGCGGGGTCGGCAAGCGTGGCCCACGCCGCCAGCCGGTTGTCACCGCCCGTTACCTTCTTGCTTGCACCGATGGCCATCTCGACGAGTTTCCGTATGCGTGGTGGGTACACGAGGGCGGTCGCTGCCCGGGCGCCGATTCGCCGGTGCTCAAGATGGTCGACCACACCGGTGGTCGAGGGGCCTCGGCCAGGATCATTTGTAACTCGTGCGACGCCACCCGCGGGATGAACGAGGCCCAAGGCGAAGTGGGGCGGGCAAAGCTGCCTCGATGTCGTGGCCGGATGCCGCACCTGCGCGGCTTCGTTGCGCCGTGCAAGGTGGAACCGCGTCTGATGCTCGTCGGCGCGTCCAACCTGTGGTTTCCGGCGTTGCTCTCCGTCATCGACATGCCCCGCTTGAACCCCGCCGAACGGGACCGCGACTTCGCCGATCGCATGCGGGTGGCTTTGGGCGATCAGTTGAAGGACTTCGCAACCCAGGTCAACGTCATCCGAGCGCTACTCAAGGTGGCTGAGATAGATGTGATGGCGATGTCAGACACGGAACTTGAGCGCCTTGTTTCTCTGGCTCTCGAGCCACCTGAAACGGAGGAGTCTCGGCACGCCCGACGCGAGAACTGGGACCCTGTCGACCTTCTCGTTCCAGAATGGCACTACCTCCAGATCGAGCCGGCGAGTCAGTTTCACGAGGACCGGCTTAGTGGGCTCACGCTGTCACCCCGTTCGCTTGATGATGCGATGCCGCGCACCGTAAGTCGAGTACTGGCCGTCGACCGGCTTCGCAAGGTCAACGCGCTCACCGGCTTCACTCGGATCGACGAGATGGAGCGCATCACTGACTTGGGCAGCCGCGTGGTGCCTCTGACGCGCACCGACAGACCCACTTGGACCGTCGCCACCGAAGACCGCGGCGAAGGAATTTTCCTCCAACTCGACGAAGAAGCCGTGTCGGCGTGGGAGGCGAAGGTGAGGCAGACCGCACTGTGGACTGCACACTCAGCCTCACACACCCGCAACTTCAAACGACGGTTCTCGGAAACCGCTGGACCCATCAAGCCGGACGAACGGATGCGACCGCCAAGGTATTGGCTTCTGCATACCCTGGGGCACATCCTTATCCGCGAGTTCGCGATGTACAGCGGCTACGGCGCGGCCAGCCTTTCCGAACGCGTGTATGCCTGGTGCGAAAGGACTGGGGACAACCCGCGACCCGCAGCCGCCGGCTTGCTCATCTGCACCACCGCGTCAGACAGCGACGGCACCCTCGGTGGCCTGGTGCGACTCAGCCAACCCAACCTCTTGGCGCCAATTCTGCGTTCGGCACTACGTCACGCGGGTCGCTGTTCCTCGGATCCGATCTGCGGCGTGCGCACCCCAAAGGACCCTGAGGACTTCCTCCATGGTGCAGCGTGCCACTGCTGCGTCATGGCGTCAGAGACGTCATGCGAACGCGCAAACCGCTTCCTCGACAGGCGCTTCCTACTCTCGCTGCCTGGCAGCGATCTCGGGTTCTTCGGCGACCCTCATGACTGGTGACCTGGCTGCGTGCCGAGAACTCGCGGCCTATCTGACGGGCTCCGAAGCCAACGAGCTGGCCATCCAGCTCGACGCGGGCAGGCCGTTCAGCATCGCGATCCGCGCCGTCAGCTCCCTCCGTCGTCAGCGAGTCAGAGACTTGCTCGAGCGCATCGGTGGGGTCGACACTTGGCTACCCGTGCTGGCGGCGATCGAAGGCGCGCACGCCCGCGCTGTCGCGATCGAGGCGGTGTGGACGGCGCCGGGCAACCTTGTTCAGTACGGGTCCCTGGGGTCGTCCGTTCACCACTACGTCAAGGCCGCTCGCGAGTCCGTGATCTGCTCGACCTTCAACTTTCAGGAGTCGTCGGCTTTGTGGTCAGCACTCGCGACGGCTGCTGCGCGGACGGAGTTGGACGTGCGGATCTACATGGATCGCCGAGCCGCGGACTGGCACAAGGGCGGAGGCGTGCCCACCCCAACGACCCAGGAGGTCGCGAACACTCTGGTAGGGGCCACCGTGCTACGGACGAAGAAGTTCGACGGGTCGTGGGTTCGCAATCACGCGAAGTTCTTGGCGATCGACCACCAGTTCCTGTTGGTGACGAGCGCCAACTTCTCTAAGAGTGCGGAGCACCACAACGTCGAGCTAGGCCTCGTTGTCCGAAACCCCAGTCTGACCCAGGCCATCGAGACAGAAGTGGCTGGCTTCGAGCGAAACCTCTACGAGGTAGTCCGTCGACAATGATCCCCAAAGCACGTAATATCCGTGCGGAGCCATGCTGGTCGACGTCAACTACGACTCACATTGATGCGCTAGGAATGAGGGTTCCTACGATGCAGCGAAGTGGTCACGATTGGCGAGCAATCAGACCTCCCATCATTTGCTCGTTGTTGCTCTCGGCGTGCTGGGAATAGTGCTTGAGGCTGGGACGGGAAAACCTCGTTTGAATAGTTCCTGAGGCTTTGAAACTGCCCATCCCGATATCAACAGCAGTCCGATCAAGCTCACTACTATCAACGCAATGAACTGGGCCTTCAATGATCCAGATGGGTACAGAAGCGCGACGATTTTCGCGTGCCATGGTTGAGGGTTGGGAGTGGAGAGGGATGCTGCAGCTACCACGATGCCCAGGACCCTCCCCATGATGATCATGGACACCATCACCAAAGCTATTGCGCCGAAGGTAAGGGATCCGAAGTAAAGCAAGATTAGCACATCGTACTGTTTCTGCAACGCTGGCAGCGCGTCAAAGAAGCTTAGCTCGCGGACCGTAGCTGCCATATCCTGGAGATCTACGCCCTTGTATGAAGCGTCGCGTAGCAGAACCACGCCAAAGATCATGAATACAGTGGCGATGAGATTCAGAGTAAGCCAGCGCCTCAACGGGACCGGAGAATTACGGAAGCGGATCGTCAAGAGCGCTGACGTAACCAACGTGCCTGCCGCAGTGCCAAGCATAACGTTAACAATAATATTCGAGTATCTGGCTACCAACCACGCAGAGAACAAAAACAAAACGAGGGAGCCAATGATCCATGCCACCAGCGAGTCGTTGTCTGAATCTGTCTTAGAAGTAGTGGCATTTTTGTTATCCCCAGATCGATCTGTAGGGGGTGTGACTGAAGCATGGATATGGTTGATTATTACTGTTCTACTTTGATTGACTTTGAGCTTTGCCTTGGACTTTTTTCCTTGCTTAATTTTACTCTCGAAATTGCCTCCACCCCTTTCGGCCTTGGAGGGCCTGGGGCTTGCACCTCCCTTGGATTTTCGCCGACCAGACCGTTCAACAAGCGGTTTGACCACGAAATACTCGAGCAGCACCACGACTGCACCTGCCGAGATTGAGCCCCACCAGCCGCCAAATATCTTCTCCAGAATTTCCACTCTTTGCCCCCAATGAGTTAAGCCATAAGGTCGTCAGTGCACTTCACCGACTCGAGTTCCGAAGTAGTGAGATTTGACGAATGGCGTCGCGCCCTCCGCCCACGACTTGGAGCGCACGACTATCACCATAGGACCGAATAGCCTCGATTGCAGCAGTTCCAGACTCAACACGCCGACACGGTTCGCAGGGTCATCGGGGTGGTGCTGACCCTGCAGGCCCGCTCCTAGCACGAGATCCACGGCGGGATCGGCTTGAGGTGATTCGGGGGTTGGAACTGACCGGATGACAGGGTGGCATCCAACGAGGTACGCACCGTGCTTTACGATACGGACAGTCCATGCGCGATTTCGGGCCCATCCAGCCCGCTGTCGAGAAGCCGTAGCACCTGCCGCTCAGGCTCAGTCAACGCCGCCACCTGGAACCGCGGACTGTGACCCGGAGCGGCCCAGCCCGGCCTGAGGCAAGGATGCCGCGGTGAGCACGAGCGCGTGGGCCTGGCGCGGTGCAGGTCATAATGCAAGCGCGCCATCGCCCTTCCCCCGTCGAAGAGCAGGGGCACGGGGGCCTCGGGCTCTCCAGTGGGTGAGGCGGGGCCCCGTGCGCGGCGATGGTGGCCGGCAGCGTGCGCAGGTCGTCGGTGTCGGCCCGTAGTGGCGACGAACCCGGCGGCGCGGCGAGAGCCCGCTCAGCGGCATCCAGCCAGGGTTCGATGCCCTCGACGTCACCGGTGGCCATGAGCATGAACGCGTAGTACACGCTGAGCACCGGGCTGCGGCGCACGGCGTCTTCGGGCAGCGCCCGCAGCCACCCGATCAGCACCGACTCCTGCCGGAGACGCCGGATGGCCGGCACGGCGAGCTCGATGAGGTAGGTCGCCCGGTCGAGGTCCCGCGCCGCTAGCGCGTGCGTGATCGCCTCGTCGGGCAGGTCGTGCTGCTCGAACCAGCGGCTCGCGCGATGGCGGCGCACCGGCACCAGCTCGGGCTGTTCGGCGCTCAGGCGCGCCCGCAGCACGTCGGCGAAGAGGTGGTGGAAGCGGAACCACTCCCGGCGATCATCGAGCGGCACGATGAACAGGTTGGCCCCCTCCAGCGCCATGAGCAGGAGGCTCCTGTCATCACTGCCGGTGACGGTGTTGCCGGTCACGGCGTCAAAGAGCGGCCCGGTGAGGCGGTCGAGCACCGCCGAGCGCAGCAGGAAGTCGCGCACCGGGCCGGGCTGGTGTGCCAGCAACCTCCTCGACCAGGTAGTCGACGATGTACCGGTCATCGCCGGCAAACCCGGCGATGAGATCCTGTACGTCATCGCGCCCCTGGAGCGAGAGCGCGGCCAGCTCGAGGGCGGCGATCCACCCCTCCGTGCGCTCCTCCAACACGGCGACGTCGGCGCGGGCCAGGTGCAGGCCCGCCACCGACTGCAGGTAGGCGGCGGCCTCGTCCGTGGTGAAGCGCAGGTCGGCCGCGCGGATCTCGACCAGCTCACGCCGCACCCTCATCCGCGGGAGCGGCAGACGCGGGTCGGCACGGGTGCTGACCACGACGTGCACCTGCGGCGGGAGGTGCTCCAGCAGAAACGACAGGCCCTCCCCCACCTCAGAGCTCTCGGCAGGTGTCCACATGGTGGTAGTCGTCGAGCACAATGGTCAGGCCGCGCTCGACCTGCGCGAGCTCGTTGACCAGCGTCGTGAGCGCGGGCTGGGTGGCTGCTGCATCCTGTTCGAGTTGGGCGAGTGCGTTCTCGCCTGTTTCTGGGGCGGCGTTGCGGATGGCGTTGAGCACGTAGGTCCAGAAGGATGCCGGGTCCCTGTCGCGGCGGTCGAGCGAGACCCACGCCACGGGCTGCGTTTCGGCCGACATGGCGGCGGGCGTGGCGGCGGACCCTTCGGGCGCTACGACCGCGCGCTCGCCCAGCCAGGCGGCGAGCAGGGTCGACTTGCCGAACCCGGCCGGGGCCGACACCAGCGTGAGCCTGGCCTCGGCGCCACGCCGTAAGCGCTCGAGCAACCGCGGCCGCGGCACCAGACCCGGACGCGGGCGCGGCACGTACAGCTTGGTGGCGATCACCGGTCGCGCCATGGAAGCCCCGTCCCAACGGCACCCCGACAAGGGACGGTGCCGACGACCACGCTAGTCCCCGGGTCAGCCGGTCGACCCAAGCGAACGCAGCCCTGGCTACCGGGGGCGCAGATACCGCCTCTGCTCGCGCGCTGGGCCAGGGTCTTCTGAAGACGTCGTGGTCACCGAGGCTGCAGCAGTAGTTGGCCTGTCGCCCTGCGCATTTGCTCTTGTCAGTTCTCGGCCGTACGCTTTGAATCAACATGAGAGGTAGTGATTCACGATGACTGTGCACCTTGGCGACCGGGTTGTGCGGGCACGCGAGCGCGCGGGCCTATCCCAGCGTTCCCTGGCCGAACGAGCGGGGATTACGCAGCCCACGCTTTCCAGGATCGAGAACGGAGCGCGGGAGCCGAAGATGAACGAGGTCCTCGCGGTTGCTTGGGCAACGGGTTCGAGCGTCACGGAGATCACGGGGCGGTCTGACGTTCGCGCCCGCGTGCGTTGCGTGGCTCGCGCCACCGGGGACGCCACGATGAAGGCCATGCACGCCGAGCTGATCCACTTCCTCGAAGTGGACGCCTTCCTCGACGAGATGGGCGTTCCGGAGCCCGCATGACCCCAGAAACAGAGGGGCAGTCGCTTGCTGAGGCTTTCCGCAGGGAACACCACCTCGGTGCGCAACCCATCGCCGACCTATTCGCCCTGTACGAGTTGGTCCCTCGACTCGACGTCGCGAGCCTAACCGTCGCCAATCCCGACGAACACGGCATGACGGCGCACGATCCTCATCGAGGCGTCACCAAGGTCGTTGTCGCATGTACGCCCAACCCCATGAGGCAGCGCAGCACGTTGGCCCACGAGCTGGCACACGTCCTGTTCCGCGACTACGAAAACGCGTCCCAAGGCGGCTGGGCTGATCGTGAACACTACGAGAAGCGCGCGGACGGGTTTGCGCGCCACCTGCTCGTGCCTCTGGAGGGCCTGCGTGATTTCCTCGGGCGGCGCGACCAGGTCGCCATTGCCGACCTATCCAAGGTCGTGCAGTGGTTTCAGGCATCACCTCGCTTGGTGCTCATCCAGATGGAGCGGGCCCACTACGTCGACGAGGTCACCAAGGCTCTGTGGTGGAACAACACGACGCCTTGGCTCGCGGGTAACCACGGTTGGACGCCCCAGTACCGTGCCATGCAAGTCGAGTCTCAGACGCCCCGTGCCCCCCAGCGGCTCCTCATGCGCGCGACCCGCGGATACCAAGAAGGGATTCTCTCGCTACCCGCGCTGGCCCGGCTCCGGGGCGCTACGCCCAACGTTGTTGAAGCAGAGCTGGATGAAGCTGGGATCACTGTGGCCGACCCCGTCGTGGAGTGGGCGACCCCTGTGGCCCGACGGGCTTCGCCGGACAACTTCGCTGACCTGGACGCGCTGGAGGACGTGGACTTAACCCTCCCCTCGTACGCCGACAACGATGAGGAGGCGTCCGACGAGCAGACTGGCGAGAATCCACCGGGCGAGGCTGGTCGTCAGGGCGACGCATGACCGAGCCATTCATTGTCGACTGCGGCCCCGCGCTCAACTTCCTCGCCACCCGACAAGAGCGCATTTTGCTGCACGCGACTGGCGGACACATCAGTGCACCCGAGACGGTCCGGCGGGAGGTGTTCCGGAAGGCGAAGCCAAACAGCAAGTTCGCGGCGGCCGCGGCCGTTTGGGCGCGCCTCGAACTTGCCAAGCGATTGACCGTCCTCTCCGACGACCTCACTCCCGCTCTCGAGGCGGTCGTGCAGCGGCTCTCGAACACGCCCATGATCGACCGGATGGCGGTCAGCAAGGACCTTGGCGAAGAACTCGTCATAGCTCACGCGGTAGTGCAAGCCGAGGCAGGCAATGACGTCGTCATGCTGATCGACGAGATCCGGGGAGCGGCGGCGGCGACTCGCGAGATCAAACGTCTGGAAAGGCGCGCCGCGAAGGGGCATGCCGTCGGATCACTGAGTCTCTACAGCACCCTCACGGTCCTGAAGGCTGGCATCGGGACACCGTACATTCCTGACCGCAACCGCATGCGAACCATCTACACGCAACTTCGCGACTACGACGACGGGCTGGTCCACATCAGCCAGACTGATCTCCTCGGCAGCGCTATTTGGGGCTTGAGCGATTGTGACCGTCCACCACCGCAAGATGACGCATAGCCTAAACCGGCTATTCGCTTCTGAACTCTTTTCCGCACCATTTTCGGCGCCCATCAACGACGCGTACTTCGGTCGCCCTCGGGTGACGAAAGGTGGCGGGCTTCATCCTGGTAGGACAGGCCAAGGAAGCAAGGGTGCGCCGAGAGCGGTTGCTCCAAGGCTCAAGTCTCCCCGTCACCTCACGGTTTCTGAGAGATGGTAGCCCCGACCACGATCGATGGGCACCGGCTGCGGCACACGTCACCTGCGATGAATAACGCTTCGAGCGAGTCCAGCTTTGCCTACCGTTCTCGGTAGACCTCGGAGCGATGGCCCAGCCCGATCGCGACGATCACGAGTTCGTTTTCACGGACCTCGGCGACCACCCGCCAGTCTCCGATGCGGCAACGCCAGTAGCCCGTTAGGTTCGCCGTCGGCGCTTTGCCACGCTGGCGTGGGTCATCGAGCGCACACACTTCTTCGAGGTACGCCCTGATTCGTTGGAGGACCGGGCGATCAATGCGGCGAGCCGCCTTGTCGAACTGCGGCGACGTTTGCAGACGCCATTTGGGTCATACGCCGAGTTCATCCCACAGTTCCTGCGCCGGCCGGCTCGACCCGCCGGAATCTTGCCACTCCCGCACGACAGAGTCTGCCCAGAACTGCTCTTCGAGGTCACCAAGATGTTGATGAATAGCCTCACGCACGTAGAACGTCTTCGACCGTCCGGTGCGTCGCGCCAATGCCTCGAGCCTGGCCTCATCTTCGGGCGTAAGCCTGATCGACAGAGCCACGGAACCACCTCCTGAAGTACAAGTATCGCAGGACGACGAACGGGTGGGCCGCGCCCCAGCGTCATGCGCAGGTGGCTCCCGTTGTCGGCCCCTTGAGCGTGAGCGAGGTCGTCTAAAGCGCTGCGACCCACCCCTTCGTGCGCTCCTCCAAACACGGCCACGTCCGCGGCCAAGTGCAGACCGAACACCGACTGCGGGTAGGCGGCGGCCGCGTCAGTGCTGCGCGAAAGGTCGACAGCGCGGATCTCGAGCAGCTCACGGAGCACCCAGATCCGCGAGAGCGGCAGACCCGGATCGGCCCGGAAGCTGACCCCGGACGTGCACCCGCGACGGGAGGTGCTCGAGCAGAAAGGCCAGGCCCTCCCCCACCTCGCGACCCTCGGCCAGGTGGTAGGCGTCGAGCACGATCGTCAGGGCGCTCTGGGACCATCTGGGCCAGGTGTCGCCTTGGTCGTGGAAGGCCCGGTCGTCGGCCCCTTGGCTCCCGGACCTCCCGCGCGTTGGGCGATGTGGTACCGATTGCAGTACCATCTCGGTGTGGCGTCTATCGAAACGATCCTCAGCGCCATGAGGAGCCAACCCAAGAACGTGCGCTACGCCGACCTACACAAAGTGTGCGAGCACTACTTCGGCCCGCCTCGCACCTCAGGTGGATCGCATGCCGTCTTCCGCACGCCGTGGCCCGGAGATCCCCGGGTCAATATTCAGAACGGACACGGCAAAGCCAAGCCCTACCAGGTGCGCCAAGTGCTCGCCGCGATCGAAAAGAAGGAGGACAACTGATGCAGACGATCCCGACCACTGAGATTTCGCACTACACCTATCGTGTCACCTGGTCAGTCGAGGACCAGGAGTTCGTCGCCAGCTGCCTTGAGTTCCCGTCGCTCTCCTGGCTGTCAGAGACACAGGTAGATGCGCTCTCCGGCCTTGAGAAGGTCATCGCCGCCGCCATCGAAGACCTCAGTTCAGAGGGCGAGCCCATCCCCGACCCGCTGTCTGAGCGCTCCTTCTCCGGCAAGTTCAACCTCCGGGTCGGCGAAGCACTCCATCGGCGACTGGCGATGGAAGCCGCCGAAGAGAAGCTCAGCATCAACCAGCTCATCGTTCGCCGACTCAGCAGCGCCAACTGAGGTGATCCGTGCGGTGCTTGGGCAGGAGGGCGGCCATTGGAGCTCACTACAAACGATGACGTGCGGCGGGAGGTGACCCAGCAGGCCAACCCTCCCCCGCCGCGCCGCTCTGCGCACCGTCATCCGCGAGAGCGGCAGACCCGGGTCGTACTGATCGATTCCCACGCCGCCGGCATCCTCGGCAACCACGTGAAGGCGTTGCGCTAGCCGGTCTTGTCGAAGCGGATTCGTAGATCGAGAGCTTGGGGACCTTCAGGACGGTGGCGAACTGGGGCTGCCGTCGGCCCACAGCGCCTTGTAGAGGCCCTCGCGGCACATGCCGGTGCGGCGCGCGAGCCCGCTGATGTTCCGGAACGGGCGATCACTTCCAGGGCGGGGGTGATCACCGCTGGATCGTCGCCGACTTCGTCGATCGCGGCTTCGAGATAGGTGGCGAAATCTTCGATGTCGCCCAGGTAGTCAGCAGGGTCGTACGGCGTGAAGCTCTGGTGGTTCGCATTCATGGGCTGTGTCCTTGGTCTGTGCGCCAGTCCTCCGCGATCCGGTGGGCTGTGACAATGCCGGCCTGCTGGTTGGTTCGTCTCCGACCTTCCTCATTTCCGCCCCCTTCGAGTCCTGATCTGCCCTTTCCTCGGCCACACCGGAGCTGCCCGCCGCGACCCTGTGGAAAACGTCGGGGGTTGGTTCGCTGACGCGATTAGGTTTTCGAGTCATGGCGTACGCGATGGACACCGACAGCACCCGGGCCGTTAGTGGCACGGTGCTCCCAGCCGGTGAGGCGTTGCACGACTGCTCCGTCGGGCTCGCCCACGCCCGAGGCCAGACACAAAGCGCTGTCGGAGGAGGACGGCCCGAACACGGCACGTCCCTCGCCGCGTTCGTCGGGGCCCACGAACGTGCGTTGAGAACGTTCGCGCTGGCCTACGGAGACCTGTCCTCCGGAGCGCTGGGTCGTAACGTGACCCGGGCCGCCATCTCGACCCTCGAGGTCGAACCGGCCAACGCCGCAAGTCGGGACTCGCGAGTCGTTCCTCTGCCCCCGAGTGCCCCTGCGCCTCAAGGTGGCCCGTGATTCCGCGCGACACCGCCACCGTCGACCTTGCCGTACCCGACGGCGACCCTGCGTCGATCCGGGCCGCGGCGCGCCGACTACGGCAGGTCGCCGACACCGGCCTGGCCACAGCCGGGGTCCGAGGCGAGGCGACCGACGAGCTGACCGGGGTGTGGACGGGCTCGAGTGCTACCGGGGCAGGCCGCGAGCTCTCGTCCCTTTCGCTGCGAGCCCGCACCGTGTTGCCGCTGGTCGACGACGGGGGCCAGGCACTGGCCGCCTACGCCACCGCTCTCGAGACCGCCATCACCGCCGCCCGTGCCCTGTCGGGCCAGGCCCGGAGCGCGACCGACGAACAGCAACGCACCCTCGCCCGTATCGACCTCACCCACGCGGCCGACCCGGTGCTGCACGCAGCGGCCGCCACGCGGGCCGAGCAGGCCCACGCCACCAAGGTGAACGGCATCCACCGTCGCTACGGCGCCGCGATGGACGTTCTCACCGCCGCCGCCACCCGTTGCGCCCGCACTCTGGCCGGCCTCACGCCCAGTACCAGCGCAGCCAGCCCGATCCCGGCGGCCCCGACCCTGGACCCCTCCCTGGTCGATGACCTGCCCCTCGTGCGAGGCCAGCTCGACGGTGCCGCGGCCGCCGGTGTCGGGCACGCGGCCCCACCGGACGAGTCGAGCTGGCACGACCCGCTGGTCAACGCTGCGGGCAGCGCCGGCGCCTGGACGGACAACCACACGGCCGTGCCGCTGGTCAACGGAGCGGCCAACGCCATCCAGGCCGGTGCCGAGCACCCCGAAGACCTGGGTCAGATGGCTTTCGGCACCGGCCTGATGTTCCTCGGCGCCGGCGGCGAAGTCGGCGGCTTTGCCCTCGACGCCACCGGGGTGGGCGCCGTCGCGGGGGTACCGATCAATATTGCGGCTGCTGGCGCCGTCGTCGGTGGGATCGCCACCGCCGGTTCGGGCGCCGGCCGGTTCATCCAACACGCCCGTGCCAACGACAACCGCCTCCTGCAAGAGGCCAGCGGCCCGACACAACCACCGGCTCGACCGCCTACGTCGAACTGGTCATCCAGCGGCCCGCACACTTCCCCCATCGAGGGCGCGCGCACGATAAGAGGACTCATGCCCAAGACAGCCGGACCGAACGAGACCTTGGTCCGATACGGCGATGATGGCAAAGTGAACTGCTACAAGGTCTTCGATGCGAAGGGCCTGCCGATCAAACGAGTGGACGTTCGCGGAAAGACTCACTATGACGTGCCGACCCCGCACGTTGAGGAATATACGCGCAACATTGATCCCAAAACGGGGCAACAATTTGTGAACAAGCCACGAGAGAAGCCGCGCGATGCACGACCAGACGAGGTGTATGGACTATGAAAGCGTTTGATTTTTCCTCTATCAATGAAATTGATATTTGGACAAAGGATTTCCCACCACCCCAAACGGCTTCGGTCTACGTCAGTCAACAGGTGACCACGGCTGCCGTTGTGGCTGTCACCGACATGCTGTGTCCACGGTTCGTTGATGTCGAGGGCGCAGTACTCCTCGAGACCAACATAAAGGCAGAAATTGTTCAGTCATGGAAAGAGCGTTTCCAGGGTGACATGCGTGCGGTCGAGGCCATGATCAACCAAGAACGCGTGTGGGACCTCTTCCCCAGTGAGGGCGAGGGCGCCCAAGCTGCTCTGGAGGTCGTCGCTGAGCGTATGTCCATCACCTGGAAAGCGGCCGCCGAGACGCAGTTCCCCGACCGAACGTTTACCTGCACAGTCACCACCGACGAGGACGGGCCGAACGTCACCATCACGACTGACGTCTAGCGGCCAGACGTAGATCCCGACTGTCCCGGCAGGGCCATCGAGATCATCCGGCTCAACTCATCCATTCAGTCGTGCAACGCCGAGCAGGCCCACAGCAACCAAGGTGAACAACATCCACCGTCGCTACGGCACCGCGATGCACGTTCTCACTGCCGCCGCCACCCGCTGCGCCGGCGGCGAGGTCGGCGGCTTTGCCCTCGACGCCACCGGGGTGGGCGCCGTCGCGGGGGTACCGATCAACATCGCGGCTGCTGGCGCCGTCGTCGGTGGGATCGCCACAGCCGGTTCGGGCGTCGGCCGGTTCATCCAACACGCCCGCACCAACGACAACCGGCTGCTACAGGAGGCCGACGCCCCGAAGTCGGCCCGCGGCCAGGCGGGTGAACCCCTGCCTGAATCAATGCGCCCCGACGCAGTCGGCTCGACCTGAAAAGGCCGGGTTGCCATGAACCGGCAGGGCGACGTTTGGCAGGCCCCTGACAAGGTCGACAGCGTGAGCGGACAACCAAAATTCGCAGGCATGCTGCGAGTCTGTGACCCCACCACTCGCTACCCGGGCGGCTACGTTCGCTTCTACAACCGGTACGGGCAGCCGATCAAGCTCGACGGTCAGCCTGCCAAGAATCCCAAGACGGGCTTTGAGCCTGCCAAGGACTTTGACGACGGGACGCACTTCGAGATCAGGCCCGACGGGACGTTCGATCTACCTAAGGGATGGAACCCATGATTCCCAGCTACGACGGAAAGACCATCGAGATCATCCGGCTCGACGGATCGGTCCAGCTATGGACCAGCGACAACTGGTACCTCCACTTCGAGGCGCACCCTTGGTTGACAGTGTCAGGCACTTCACCGGTGCAGATCGACCCCGGAGACTCACCAGATCTGGACGCGGGCGAGGACTATCCGCCAGTGCCAGACGCCCTGACTCCTCTCATTGGCAAGACGATTCGGGCATTGCGCGTATCTGACGGTGGTGACCTTGACGTCAGTTTCGACGATGACTGCCGGCTCAGCGTGAAGTCCTCCGAGTTTCACGAGGCTTGGCAGCTCAGCGGACCGCGCGGGGAGATGGTCGTATGTATGCCGGGGGGGAAGTTGGCGATCTGGGGCCCGCGCGACGACTGACGCAAGAACACCTGATCCGAGTGCGGACGGTCAGAAGCCGGCGCCCGCTCAGCGGCATCCGGCCAGGGTTTGATCGCCCCCACCATCTGCTTGACACGGTGACTGCGGCAGCGCCCAGGTGCACTCTCTGGCCCTTACCATTTTCGTTATACGATACTCCGATGGTGAGCGAGGAACAGATCCAGAAGTGGGCCGACGAGGCCGAAGCGGGATACGACGTTGACGAGCTCAAGCGTCGGGGCCGAGGACGTCCTGGTCGAGGGTCTGAACCGATGCAGGTCGTGGCGCTGCGACTGACCGCCGAGGAGCTCGACGCACTCGACGCGGCGGCAGCCAAGCACGACATGAGCAGATCCGAAGCCATCCGGGCCGCGCTCGCCCACTTCGCTGCGTGAAGGTCCACCCGAGCGCACTCAAACACGGCATCTCCCCGGCGGACGTGATCCAGGCTGCAGAGTGGCCGCTGTGGATCGAACCTTTTGACGAGGACGGGCCGCCCGACCGGGAGTTGCGCCTCGGATTCGACACCAGCGCGCGCCTGCTGGAGACGGTGGTCCTGGTCTTCGAGAGCGGCGACGAGATGCTAATCCACGCCATGCCCGCTCGCAAGAAGTACTTGGACCTGCTGCCCTGGTGACGGCAATCACCAGCCGAGCCGCAGGCCTGGGGTCAGCGTCGCCTGAAGGCGTCGCGATCACCGAAGCGGCGCCAGCGTAAACGAAGATCACCGTCGACGGTCACGAGCTCGAACGTGACGCGACCGTCTGGGCTCGCCAACGACCAGGTCATCTCGAGGATGCCTGGGGCGCCTTGGATCGACTTGACGCGGAGCGACTGCGGCCACGGCGTCGTGGAGTCAGCGGCATACGCGTCACAGACAGCGATGAACCTCGCCTTCACAACGTCGAGGAACTGCTGTATCTGCTCACGCTTGAGGCGGCGCACATCTTTGTCGAACGCCGGGGTTGTCTCGAACTTCATGACGGGTCGGTCATGCCGACGATGTGCGCCAGCAGCGCGTCGCCATCGTCGTGCACCTCTGCGCGCCCCGCGGCCACGTGCTCGTCGACCTCGCGCTCACGCTCCTGCCAGCGACGCGTCCAGAACCACTTCTGGTCGGCGGGAACCGGCAGCGCCGGACGCATCTCCAGCACCCCGTCGTCGCGTTCAGTAATTTCGAGCTGCGCGCCAGGCTCGTCCAGACCCAGGCGGCGGCGAACCTCCGCCGGCAGAGCGAACACCCCGCGAGCCTGCACACTCACGTAACCATGAAAACTCAGGCCCCATCTTGTCATGGTCGCAGTTTCGCTGTAAAGCAGCTTTACGGTCTTGCGGTGCTGCACCATTACTGAAGGGGGTGGTCGACCTCGCAGACGAGTTCTAGTAGACCCTCAGCAAGTAGTGCCTCGTTGATGGTGGCAGGCACCCGCAGGTCGTCAGTGTGGCCCGCAGCGACGACGGACGTCAGGGGCTCGGCCAGAGCCCGCTCAGCGGCATCCAGTCAGGGTCTGATCGCCGGCATACCACCGGCTCTGGGTGTGTACCGGGTCTACGGACAGGTGCTCGTGCACGCCTACCCATTGGGTGCCGAGCGCTCGGTGGAAGACGATCGTCTCCCGTTCCGCTGACTCCGCTTGCCCCGCCTTGGTGGAGGTGAGGGTGCGGACTCGGTGGGTGAACACTGCCACATCTGCGAAGAGCTGCACCCGCTGCTCGCTCGAGGTGCACGCCAGCACACGGAGTCGTCATCTCGCTGCCAGGCTTCCCACTCGCTGCGGTACTCGGCCACGGAGGTGAGCACGCGGCCGGTGGTGTGAAAGATGAACGTCGCGTCGTCGGCAAACGCGGCGAAGTAGTTCTCGAGATCACCGGAGCCGAGCGCTGATCGTGGAACTCGGCGGCATGACGACAGAGGATGCTGCTCCGGTTGCAGTTGTCGGGGCCCGCCTGCGAGCGGCCCGCCGTCGCCGCGGCTTGACCCTGGACCAGCTCGCGACCGCCACCGGGTTGACGAAGAGCCTCCTGAGCCGCCTTGAACGCGATCAGGTTTCACCCTCTGTGGCCACTCTGGTGAGAGTCTGCGGGGTGCTGGGCCTGGGCGTCGGCGAGCTGTTCGAGCCCCCGAAAACCTCGCTGCTCCGCGTGGATGAGAGGCGTCGAATCAACTTCGGCGGGCAGGACGTGCTCGAGTCTCTGCTCACCCCAGACACGCAAAAGGATCTGCAGGTGATCCACTCCGTGATCGACCCAGGAGGTACCGGCGGGGACGAGCTCTACTCACTGGGCTGCAAGGTGGAGTTCATCTACGTGATCGCGGGGAACCTGAGACTGTCTTTGGTCGGCCTTGACCATGAACTCGGCGCCGGAGATGCCTTCACCTTCCCTGGCCAGGAGCCGCACACCTGGGCCAACACCAGCCGCGAGGTGACCTGCGAGGTGCTCTGGGTTCTGGCCCCGGCACCCTGAGTGCCGGCTCACGCTGGTGCGCGAGTTGGGAGATGGTTCCGGAGCGCGCTCGGGCACAGCAGAACCCAGCAACTCGGTGAGGCCTGCGACGCACAGAAGGGGCACAGCGGCATCACACCCGCGCCACCGTTCGGCTCAAATACCTTCGGGTCATCAACCACGACCTGGAGGGCCTCATGACCCGTCACGCCACCACCCGCTCCACCCCCGACACCCCTGACCTCACCGGCCTCAGTTACGAAGGCCGGATGCTGCCGCGCCCTGACGACGAGGTGGTCGACCAAGGGCTGGCCTTCGACATCGGCACCCTCTTCGGCCGGCGTCGGGCCCTGCAGGTGCTCGGCGTCGGCCTGGCCGGAGGGGCCCTCGCGGCCTGCGGGTCCGCGAGCTCGGGAAGCGGTTCAACCGCGACCGACAGCGCCACCTCCACCTCGGCCTCAGCATCGTCGACCACCTCCAGCACCGGCGGCCTGACCGAGATCCCCAACGAGACGGCCGGCCCCTTCCCCGGCGACGGCTCCAACGGCGCCGACGTGCTCGAGCAGAGCGGGGTGGTTCGCCAAGACATCCGCAGCAGCTTCGGGGACACCTCGGCCACGGCCGAGGGCGCGCCGATGAACCTGACCCTCACCGTTCTCGACATCGCCGGCGGCGGCGGGCCGATGGCCGGCGTGGCAGTCTACGCGTGGCAGTGCAACGCGCAGGGTGAGTACTCGATGTACAGCGATGCCATCAAGAACGAGAACTACCTGCGCGGCGTGCAGGTGGCCGACGAATCCGGCATCGTGACGTTCAAGAGCATCGTGCCGGGCTGCTACTCGGGGCGGTGGCCGCACGTGCACTTCGAGGTCTACCCCGACCAGGCGAGCATCACCGACTCCACGAAGGCCATCGCCACCTCGCAGGTCGCCATTCCCAAGACCACGTGCGAGAGCGTCTACTCCCTCGACGCCTACGCCGGCTCGACGGCCAACTTCAGCAGCATCACCCTGACCTCCGACAACGTCTTCGGCGACGACGGCGGCGTGCACCAGCTACCGACCGTCACGGGCGACGCGACCGGTGGATTCACGGCCGCCCTCACCGTTCCCGTCGACACCACCACGACGCCGACGGCCGGCGCTGCACCGGCAGGCGGCCGAGGTGGAGGTGGCGGACGTGGCGGCCCGCCGCCGAGTGGGGCGCCGACGAACTGACGCAGACGGGCTGGGCTCAGCCAGACGGCTCACCCACCCAGCAACGTCACGTCACCAGCCCTGCCACGACGGCTTGTTCGCCCAGACCTCCCGGTAGTAGTCGGCAAGATCGAGGCGCGACCCGGCAGCAGGGTCGACGATGACGATCACGTCGGGGTGCAGCTGAAGCGCCGAACCGGGCCACCGGGCACCTACCGCACCCTCGACCGTTTGGCGGATCGCCTCGGCCTTGGCGCTCCCCGTCGCGACGAGCACGATGCGTCGCGCGTCGAGGATGGTGGCGATCCCCTGCGTGAGGCAGTGGGTGGGCACAGCATCGACCTCGCCGCCGAAGAACCTCGAGTTGTCGAGCCGGGTCTGACGGGTGAGCATCTTGATGCGGGTGCGGGAGGCGAGTGACAACGACGGCTCGTTGAAGGCGATGTGACCATCGCTGCCGACGCCGAGCAGCTGCAGGTCGATGCCCCCGGCGTTGACGATAGCCCGCTCGTACGCCGTGCAGGCTGCCGGAATGTCGGATGCCATGCCGTCGGGGCCGTGCACCCGGCCGGGGTCGATGTCGACCGCGTCGACGAAGATCTGGTGGATGACGGAGCGGTAGCTCTCGGGGTGGCCGGCAGGTAGCCCGACGTACTCGTCGAGCGTGAAGGCCGAAGCCCGTGCGAGCGACATCCGGCCATCCGCGACCCGGCGCCCGAGCTCGTCGTAGGTGCCGACGGGTTTCGACCCCGTCGCGACGCCCAAGACGGGCTCACCTGGTCAGTCAAGGACGTGGAGTTCGTCGCCACCTGCCTCGAGTTCTCGTCTCTGTGCTGGCTTCCGCGCCGCGCCTACAAGGTGGATGCCCGCCGGTGTGCCGAGCTGGTGGACGGTCTTCTGTACGCGAAGGAACTTCGAGTGGACCACGACGCGGTCGCACGGGCGGCACTCACCGCCAACCGCGCCGGCCTTGACTTCGCGGATGCGATCATCGCCGAGCTCGGCCGAGCCGCTGGTTGCGACCACCCGGATACCTTCGACCAGCGGGCAGCGCGAGACGGTGCCATGCACCTCCTCTCACCCCGCCACCAGCCCGACTCGTGACTGGTGCAGCACCTCGGGTGGCTGGCGCTACTCGACCTGTGGGCGGAACCCGTGGCCGCGCAGCGTGGCGATCACGTGGTCTGCATGCTGCTGGCTCTTGGTCTCGAGCTCGAGCCTGATCTCGACCTCGTCGACGGTGATCGACGTGCTCGTTCTCGAGTGCGCCACCTCGAGCACGTTGGCGTCGAGGGCAGCGCAGTCCATGAGCAGCCCCGACAGCGAGCCCGGGCGATCGGGCACATGCACCTGGAGCCGGAGGTAGCGACCGGCCACCGCCAGACCGTTGCGGATGACGCGCAGCATCAGCAGCGGGTCGATGTTGCCGCCCGAAAGCACTGCCACCACGGGCCCCTCGAGGCCGGCCGCACCGCGGCCGTCGCCCGCGGCCGGGTGCCGCTTGGCCTCTTCGAGCAACCAGGCGACCGACGCGGCGCCGGCCGGCTCGACCACGAGCTTGGCCCGCTCGAGCACGAAGAGCAACGCCCGCGCCATCGCGTCCTCAGAAACGGTCTCGACCGAGTCGACCAGGTCCTTGATGATCGCGAAGGGCACCGCCCCGGGCCGGCCCACAGCGATGCCGTCGGCCATCGTCGCCATCTTCGGCACCGACACGGGATGGCCCGCCGCGAGCGACAACGGGTAGGCCGCGGCCGTCTCGGCCTGCACCCCGATCACCCTGACATCGGGCTTCAACGCGCGCAGCGCCACGGTGATGCCGGCGAGCAGGCCCCCACCGCCCAGCTCGACGACGACGGTGCGCACATCGGGGCACTGCTCGAGAATCTCGAGGCCACAGGTCCCCTGCCCCGCAACGATGTCGGGGTGGTCGAACGGGTGCACCAGCACGGCACCGGTCTCGTCGGCGAAGATCTGCGCCGCGGCCAGGCACTCGTCGATGGTCGTGCCCAGCTGCTCGACGGTTGCGCCGTAGCCTTGCGTGGCCAGCAGCTTGGGCATCGGCGCCCCGAGCGGCATGTACACCTTCGAGCGAATACCCAAGATGGATGCCGCGAGCGCGACGCCCTGCGCGTGGTTGCCAGCCGAGGCGGCCACGACACCCGCTTCCTTCTCGGCATCCGAGAGGCGCGACATGCGGGTGTAGGCGCCCCGGATCTTGAAGGAGCCCGCCCGCTGCAGGTTCTCGCACTTGAGGTGCACCTCCGCGCCGACCCGGTCGCTCAGGGCTCGACTGAACTCAAGCGGGGTCGGCCGGATCACACCGTCGAGAAGCCGCTGGGCCGCGCGAACGTCCTCCACCGTCACTGCGCCCACCGATCCCATGCGAGCAGGCTACGCCACCGTCCCAGGCCCCGTCTCGACCGTGTTTCCCCCGGGACTGGTCGTGGTGGGCACCCGGTGAGCCAGCTCCCCGGCCGCGTCGGAGATCCGCACTGGACCTGGTGGCGCGCGCGGTCAGCGTTCGCGGGCCTGCGGCTCCCGCGTCTCGGCCCCGTCGTCGCCGGACTCGACAGCGGCATCTACGCCGGACTCGACACCCTGTTCCCCCAGCTCCCGCCCGAGCCGGTAGTCGAACCAGACGACATTGACGAGGGCACTCCACACCACGAGCTGCCCGATGAACAGCAGCCAGACGAGGATCACGGCGGCAACGCCGAGCGAACCGTAGAGCTCGGTCGAGTGCTCGACCCGGGCCGGCAGGTAGAAGCGGCTGACCGCGTGCAACACAGCCAGGCCGACGCCGAAGAGCACCGCTCCGGGCAGCAGGTCCGACCACGCCTTCCTGCGATCCGGCAGCTGCTGTATGACCAAGATCCAGCCGGCCGAGGTGACGGCTGCCTGGGCGAGCACCACGATCAGCACCCCACCGGGCAGCAGCTCGTCGAGCAGGCCCACGACACGAGCGCAGAAAGCCATCAGGGCCACGAAGCCGACGAACGTGAGCACGGCGGCGAGCAGCTGCCGGTAGCCCGTCTTGACGACCCGCGCCTGCCAGACGTGAGCGTTGACGAGAATGAGGGAACGCCGCAGCAGCATCGTCGCCCAGAGAAGGGCGAAGACCCCGAGGAGCGCGGCGAGTGACCACGACCGTTCGCCGCTCGTCAGTGCCGTGATCATCTGGTCGCGCGCCACTCCGGTGACGCCCGCCGTGTCAGTGACCCGCTGCGCCACCCCCAGGTTCACGGAGTTGAGCCCGGCGACGACCGCCGCGGCGACCAGGGCCACCGGCAACAGCCAGAAGAACAGCCGGAACGCGACGGCACTGGACAGCAGCATTCCCTGTCGGGCGGCATACGTCGCAAGGCAGCTCAGCGGCAGACCGTAGAGGGGCTGACGTTGGGCGAGCGCGAGGTAGCGCAGCCGAGCGCGCTCGGCCTGGGCCGACGCCCGACCGATCACGGTCGACCCCGACCCAGCGCTCGCGGTGCCGTCAAGGGTCCGCCGTTGCTCGGTCATGGCTGAGGGTTTCACGGCGGCGCCCCCGCCGCGTAGTTCTCGCGCCGTCGACGTGCGGCCCACGTCGCGTCGACCTTGACCACCTCTTGACGAGAGGCCCCCTGGCGCCGGCGACGCCGGGCGCATCGCCGGCTCGGGCACCGCCCGTTACCGCGCCCTGCGCCAGGGTGCCTACGCTGGCGCAAGGGCCCCGGGAAGCACGTGATGGAGGTGAGACGCGGTGGAGCACGAGACGATCGAGACGTTGCGCGAGCGGCATCCGGCCTGGCGGTTGCTGCGCGCTACGAACGCTCCGCTCGTGCTCGCGTTCCTCGGCCGCTTCTTCGTCGAGGACAACCACGGCGCCACCTCCGCGCCCGAGCTCGCCACCGCCCTCGACGACGAGCTGTTCACCATCAACGCCACCGACCCCGACCACCCCGTCTACCCCCGCAACGCGGGCGACTACCTCGACGACTGGTCGACGACGGAGGCCGGCTGGCTGCGCCGGTTCTACCCCCTCGGCTCCGACGAGGTGCACCTGGACGCCACGCCCGCCTTCGAGAGGGCCTACGCGTGGGTGACCGGGCTGCAGGTGCGCTCGTTCGTCGGCACCGAGTCGCGCCTCAACACCGTCGTCGAGCTGCTGCGCCAGATGGTGCTCGGGTCAGAGACCGACCCGGAGGTGCGCCTGGCCGAGCTGCGTCGGCGCCGGGACGGCCTCGACGAGGAGATCGCCGCCATCGAGGCCGGGCACGTCGTCGTGCTCGACCGGGTCGCCGTGCGCGACCGCTACCAGCAGTTCGCCAGCACCGCCCGCGAGCTGCTGTCGGACTTTCGTCAGGTCGAGGAGAACTTCCGCGCCCTCGACCGCGCCGCCCGCGAGCGCATCGCGGCGTGGGAGGGCAGCAAGGGCGACCTGCTCGCCGACCTCGTCGGCACCCGCTCTGACATCAGCGCCTCCGACCAGGGCCGCAGCTTCCAGAGCTTCTACGACTTCCTGCTCTCTGAAGCCCGGCAGGACGAGCTCGCCGACCTGCTCACGAAGGTCGAGACCATCGCCGCCCTCGACGCCGACCGACGGCTGCGCACGGTGCACCACGACTGGTCAGAAGCCGCCGAACGCACCCAGCAGACCGTGCGCCAGATCTCCGAGCAGCTGCGCCGCTTTCTCGACGACCGGGTCTGGCTCGAGAACCGCCGCGTGCTCGAGCTGGTGCGCTCGGTCGAAGCCGCCGCCCTGTCGGTGCGTGACACCCCACCCACCGTGGGCCTGGTCGTCGACGAACCCGGCGTCACCATCTCCCTACCCTTCGAGCGGCCACTGCACGACGCCCGGCCCGCGGCCGAGGTCAACAGCCTTCTCGCCCCGGCCGACGACGCAGACCTTGACGTCGACTCCCTCTTCGGGCAGACGTTCGTCGACCACGCCCGGCTCGCCGAGAACGTCCGCACCGCGATCCCACCCCGCGCCTCCGCCCTGCTGGCTGACATCGTGGAGCTCTACCCCATCGAGCAGGGCGCGGCCGAGATCGTCGGCTACCTCGCCCTCACCGACGACGACATCGAGGTGAGCATGGACGAGAGCGAGACCACCCACATCGAGTTCACCGACGGCGACCGGATGCGGCGGGCCCGCCTCCCCCAGGTCACGGTGACCCGCCGATGAGGCTGCGTTGAGAACGCCGGAGGAGCACGCCGTCGGGGCCGCGATCGTCCACCTGATGCGCGGCGTCGTCTACCGCGAGAGCAACGAGGATGCCTGGGCCACCCTCGAACGACAGGGCGCTGCGGTGCGCGACCACTTCAGCGCGATCGGCGTCGAGCTCGTGGTCGACGACACCGAGGGCTACGCCTACCTCCGCAGTGAGGCCGAGGACCCCGGCATCCCGCCCCTCCCCAGGCTCGTGATGCGACGCAGCCTCACCTACAACGTGAGCCTGCTGCTCGTGCTGCTGCGCAAACGTCTCGTCGAGTTCGAGACGACGAGCAGCGAGGGCAAGCTCGTGCTCGAGCGCGACCAGATCATCGAGATGCTGCGCCTGTTCTTCCCCGACTCGACCAACGAGGCGAGGGTCATCGACACCGCCGACAGCACGATCCGCAAGGCCGAGGAGCTCGGCTTTCTGCGCGCGCTGCGAACCCAAGGGGCGCCGGCCGGGCAGGTGGATGCCGCTGGGCGGGCTGGCAAGCCCGGCCAGTGGGAGGTGCGCCGCATCATCAAGGCCTACGTCGACGCCCAGGTGCTCTCGGACTTCGCGGCCAAGCTCGAGGAGTACGCGCGCGCGGCATCCGCCGACGGTGAGGATGCCTGACCTTGCCCAAAGACGATGTGGCGACTGCGTCCTTCCTGAGAAGCACACCTGCCCTGTCATCGATCGATGACTCTTGGCTAATGTCATTGATGCGTGACATTCGGACGCTGTCATCGTACGATGACAGCTGTGACCGAGTACGTGGTTCGTGACTGGGCGCGCATCGGGGCCGTTACCCGCACACAGCGGCGACGCGCCGGCCTGACCCAAGCGGCGCTGGCCGAACGCGCCGGCGTTTCACGCGGATGGCTCGTCCGGCTCGAGGCGGGTCACCCCACTGCTGCGACAGGCGCCGTGTTCAAGGTGCTTCGAGCCCTTGACTTCGAGCTCGTCGCCCGCCCCGTGTACCGGTCACCGGAAGACATCGATGCTGAACGCAAGCTCGCCGAACTTCTCGGCGATGACTGAGTCACTCACCGTCCACCTCTTCGGAGAGCCCGTGGGCCGTTTGAGCCGAAACACTCGCGGTGACGTCTCCTTCGCCTACGACGAAGCGTATGCGGCCGGTCCAGGCCCGGCTTTGAGCCCGGCTCTCCCGCTGGGTGACGAGACGTTCACCGGCACGCGTCTGCGGGCCTACCTCGAGGGCCTGCTGCCAGACGATCAGTCAGTGCGCCAGCGGTGGGCGCGCCAGTTCGGGGTTGTCGACGAACCGTTCGACCTGCTGACCTACATGGGTCTCGACTGTGTCGGGGCCGTTCAGTTCGCGGCCCCGGGTGAACCGATCGACCGGTCGGCGGAGTACGTGCCCATCACCGACGCCGAGATCGGGGAACGCATTCGCGGGCTTCGCGCCGATGGCTCGACGTGGGCTCTGCCCGACGAGCAGTGGAGCCTCCCTGGCGCTCAGGAGAAGTTCGCTGTGGCGCGACGCGACAACCATTGGTACGAGGCGTTGGGTGCGGCTCCGACGACGCACATCATCAAGCCCGGCATCGCCAAGATGCGCCACCAGGCCGAAGTCGAGTTCGCCACGATGCGCGCCGCCCAGCGCTTGGGCCTGACTACGGCTGCCGTCGAGATGCTGGACGTAGACGGCGAGACCGCGTTGGCGGTGCGGCGTTTCGACCGGTCCACATCGACCGCTGGCTTGATCACCCGCTGGCATCAGGTCGACCTGTGCCAAGCCCTCGGGGTGCCCCCGTCGCGGAAGTACGAAGCCAGCGGCGGCCCGACCACCCGGCAGTTGGCCGACCTGTTGCGCCGCGTGTCGTCCACGCCGGAGGCGGACGTCAGACGGCTCAGCGACGCCATGCTCTTCAACTACCTCAGCGGCTGCCCGGACGGCCATGCCAAGAACTTCAGCCTGCTGTTCGCCGGTCGGCAGACCCGGCTCGCGCCTCTCTACGACCTTGCGACCGGGCTGGCCTACGGTTCCCGCGACGCACCCCGGCAGGCCGCCTTCTCGCTCGGCGGCGTTCGAAACTTCGGCGAGTCCTACCCCAAGCACTGGCGTGCCCACGCGCGCGATGTGCAGCTCGACGAGGGTGAACGGGTCGAACGGGTGCGCGAGCTCGCTGCCGCCCTGCCTGACGCCTTCCAGATCGCGTTGACCGATGATCTCGGTGGGTCCGTGGGCCTCAACCTCTGGGAGCGGCTCGCCAAGAACCTCGTTCCTGCCTGCCACCGCATTCATCAGCGATGGCAAAGCCACCGCTGATGGAACGCAGAGATGTTCTGGGGAATCGGCGGCGGCTATCGGTCGAGTACATCGGCACTCACCCCGCGGACTGGGCGAAGAGGGTGACCGCGGCCATCACGACGGCTAGCGCGCCGTACCCGATCTTGCGTGCGGCACCGCTCGAGGTGCGCATCGCCAAGACCGCCTGAATGGCGTAGTACGCGGCGAAGGCCCGTGAGGCGACCGCGATGATCGTGAAGGTCGACGCGGTGGCGGCGAGCAGGATCGCGGCGCCGCCACTGACGAGGTAGGGCGTGGGTCCGCGCATGAAGCGGGACAGGCCCCGCAGGTTGCCGTCGGCCGCCACGGTGTCGGCCACCGCCGCGCTGAACTGGCTCAGCACGGCCGAGAGCACCAGCGGCAGGGCGAGCCACGGGGCGACCCGGGCGGTGATGTTGAGCAGCGTGACATCGGGCCCGTCGGAGGTTCCGAGCCCCATCACCGGAGTGGCGACCGCGACGAAGCCGAGGTAGATCGAGGCCGCGATGAGCTGCGCGACCCGGGAGGCCCAGACGCGGGTCTCGGTGTCGTACTGGTCGCCGAGATACTGCACCGTCTCGAACCCCTGCACCGTGATCACGATCCCACCCAGCACCAGCAGAATCTCGCCGATCCCGACGTCGGGCACGGGCGGCAGCACCAGGCCGGCGCCGAACAGGCCCCGAGCGTCGTGGAAGAGCAGGGTCCCGCCCAGCACGGTCGTCAGGATGAGCACGACGGCCAGGCTGAACCGGTCGAGCGCGTTCAGCCCCGCGAACCCACGGGTGACGCCCACCACCACGATCAGCACCACGGCCGCGCACGCCAGCCCCCGGGCCCAGACCGTGGACCCGCCCGGTACGGCGTAGTCGACGACGTACTCGGCCATGATCCGCAGGTACAACGCGACCGAGATGACGTAGGCCACCACGATGACCGCATCGCCGGTCCGGTCGAGACCGGCGGTGACCCGGTCGGGCGAATCGGCGGCCAGGGCGGGTTCCACGACCCGGACGCAGTGGCGCACCGACGTGCCCACCACCCAGGCCACCGCGCACACGCCGGCGGCGCCGACGACCGACAGCGACCCGAGGGTGCCCTCGAGCACGGGCACGATGATCAACAGGCCCGAACCGAGGATCGAGGCCAACGGAGTCACCGAGGCCCGCATCACCTTCGAGAGTGCTGGCACGAGCCCACCGTTCCACAACACTGCGGGTCAATGCCCGAGACAGCGTGCGCCGCGCTGTGTGGCGCAGACGGCCCGCGATCTCACCGTCAGGTCTCGTCAGACCGGGAGGGCGTAGCCGAGGGTCTGAAGTGCCTTGAGAAAGGCGGGCTCGTCATCGGCGGTCACCTCCAGATGTCGGTCACCGATCAGCGCGCACAACGGACTCAGTCGGCGGTCGTGATGGATCAGGGCGGCGAGCGCCGGGTCGGCGCACTCGATGAGGCGCACCCGGCCCAGGTCACGCACCCGCTGGGTTCGAGCCGTCACATCGGCGAGCAACGTCACCAAGGTCGAAGGCAGTTGGGGTTGCATCATGCGACTTTCGAGGAAGGCCCGGAACTGGCCAACGTCACGCCCGGCCGCGATGGCAGCCACGACCGTCTCGCTGGTCAGCGTCCAGACCCGATCAGCGGTCCACCGCGCGTAGGCGTCAAGCGTCAGCTGGTCGGCCGTGTCGATCTCGCCGGTCGCGACGACGTCGAGACTCGGCAGCACCTTCAGCGCTCGCACCGGCTCGAGCTCGGTCGGCGGCAGGTAGGTGTCGGTCAGGCCCAGCACGTACGCCCCGAGCCCGTTCAGGCGCAACGCTCGTAGCCCGTCGTAGCGGCTCAGGTACGGCAGCTCCTCCGCGCTCGCGTTGTAGCGGAAGTCGTCCCGGGCCCCCTCCGGTTCGTCGTAGGCCACGTCGATCAGACCCAGCGTGGCCGCGTACTCGAAGACCACGGCCAGGGTGTACCGGCCTTCGAGCATCTGCCACGTGCCGTAGCCGTCGTAGCCGCAGCTGCCGTACTGGGCGTCAACCAGGTACAGCTTCCAGACCGCCCGCCCGTTGCGAGCCACCGTGGGCGACAACCCCGATCTGCGCATCGACGCGAACAGCTTTTCCACCTCGACCCAAGCCCCGGGCTCACGATTGGCCAGCGCGGTCGCCACGATCTCGCGCCGCGTCTTCACCGCCGTCAACACGTTGGCCGCCCGCTGTCCCTTGAGGTGCTCGACCCGGCTCAGCTCGTCGATGGCGCCTTTGGCGACCCACGACCGCCATAGCTGTCGGATCACCTCAGCGGCAGGGTGGCTCAGGGCGGCGCGGCCGCGAGCGGTCAGCTGCAGCTTGCCACCGGAGACCGTCGCCAGCCCACCGGCCTGCACGATCAGCGGCCAGGCGTATGCGGCGATCGCTTCGTCGCGATAGAAGTCGCCACCCGTGAGGGCCTCGGCGACCATGATCAGCGCAGCCGCCGCTGGCCGCTTGGTCTTGTCACTGCACCGCAGTCGTCCCGAGTCACACAGGCGCAGCACCGCGTGCAGGTCGCGCAGCGCCACCCCCTCGGTGAGGCGCACCTCGCTCGCCGGCGGATGCTCGTCACTGTGGGCGCTCACCGGTTCAGGCATTGGTAGTCAGGGGCGCGGGTGCCGCGTAGCAGACCCGTTTCCCCATCCCCCTTTCAAACCGTGCGTGCGGTTTTCCCGCACACGGCTTACCGATGGTGTTCTGGACATGGTTACGCCGCCTTCGGGTAGCGGATGGTGCCGAGCAACTTGTGCAGGCCCTGGTCGTGGAACCAGGCCTCGGTCCATCGTCCCGCCTGACCGGCGCGAAGGTTGCGGCCGCGCTTCTTGATCAGCAAACGCTTCAGCCGCCACACGACGTGCCGGTCCATCTGACGGAACTTCTGGGCCGCGTTCCCGGTACGGAAGTAGTTGCCCCATCCCCGAAGGAACAGGTTCAGGGCCTCGATCAGGTCCTCCAACTCGATCCCGCCCCGGCTTCGACCTGTCAAGGCCTTGACCCTGGCCCGGGCGCGTTTCATCGACCGGGCCGATGGCCACCGGTGTAGGTAGTAGCGCACGATGCCCCGCTGCTCCCACAACCGGCCCGACATCCGAGCCCGAAGATGACACCCGAGGAAGTCAAAGCCCTCCCTGCCGCCACGGAGGTCGACCACGCGGGTCTTGTCCGGGTGCAGGTCCAACCCGAGGTCACCCAACAACACGGCAGCACGCCGCGCGGCTTCCTCGGCCTGGGACGCGGACCGGCACAACACCACGAAGTCGTCCGCATAACGGACCAACTCCCCGGTGCCCCGCTGCGACCACGCCCGGTCGAACGCGTGCAGGTAGATGTTGGCCAGCAACGGGGAGATGACTCCGCCCTGAGGAGTCCCGGCAACCGTCTGCGAGACCACCCCCTGATCCAACACCCCAGCACGCAACCACAACCGGATCAACTTCAGCACCCGACGATCTGAGACACGACGCTGCACCTCGACCATCAACCGGTCATGATCGATGCTGCCGAAGAAGTCCCGGATGTCGGCCTCGAAGACAAACTGCCGCCCCCGCGGGAACGCCACCCGGATCACCTCCAACGCATCCGTCGCACTCCGGCGCGGACGGAACCCGTGACTGACCGGCAGGAAGTCAGCCTCGAATATAGGCTCGAGGACGATCTTCGCCGCCTGCTGCACCACCCGGTCCCGCACCGTCGGGATACCCAACGGCCGCATCCGGCCATCCGGCTTGGGAATCTCCACCCGACGCACCAGCGCCGGACGGTACCTGCCCTCACGAAGAACACGACCCAACTCATCCAACAACCGAGCCACGCCGTACTCCTCCACCGCCTCCAGGGTCACACGATCGACCCCGGCAGCGCCACGATTTGCTCGCACCCGCCTCCACGCCTCCCACAGGACGTCACCACGGTGGATCCGGTCATACAGGGCGTGGAAACGACGACCCTCAGACTGCTTGGCCGCAGCCCATAGCTTGCGTTGGAGTTTTCGCACGTCATCGATCGGAGCGCTTCCATCGACAACGACGAGCGATCGCCCGCCAGGGTGGTTGGACCGGGCGGTCCCGGTCATGCCCTCACGCTTACCTCCGCCACCAGCATCACCAAAGTCGGGGCCCTTTCCTCCCGGCGCGTTATGTTGCACGCCGATCACCGGTACTACGACCCCGTCGGACTCCCGCTGCCCTCCACCAGATTTCACCATCGGCTTATACCAGTGGTCTTTGCCCGACAAGGCCAGGCAGACGGGTCTCTCCTGTTCCGTACCGAACTATGCGTGCGTGCCGCCTCCCCTACCCCGGAAAGACCCGACAGGCTGACCCCGGAACAGGACCCATCAGGCATGGCCTTCGCCGTGACATGAGCGGCTCGGCTCTCCCATTGTGAATGTGACGAGGCTGCAGAGTTCGCTATGACGCTACGGCCCACACGCTTGCTCCCTCCGAAGAGGCTCTTGACACCCCGCTCAGCCCGGCAGATCTCTCCACCGAACCGGGACCTGCTACCCGGCGCTCCGGTACCTACCGGGACGGGACTTCCACCCGCAAGCTCGATACAGCTTTCAGGACGCACCATGCGGCCATGGTAAGCAAACGCATCCGTCCCGGGTCTACATTTCGTCTACATTTATGGCATGGCTTCCCCAGACACCACGACCGTTCGTGTTCGCCGACCTGACTCAGAGCGACTCCAGTCACTGGCCAAGTCGCGTCAGACCCCGGTTATCGATGTGCTGCACGCGGCTATCGACGCTCTGGAGCGGCAGGAGTTCTTGCGTGGTCTGGGCGAGGACTACCAATCTTTGCGCGACGACCCCGAGCGGTGGGATCAGTACCTGTCCGAGCGTCAGGAGTGGGACAGCCTCGCGTGATCTGGCGCGGGGAGGTGTACGACGTCGACCTGGGCCAGCCGATCGGTCACGAGCCGGCCTTCCGGCGCCCGGCCGTCGTGGTGTCGGGCGACATGCTGAACAATGGCCCGGGCAGGCTGGTCGTGGTGGTTCCGGTCACGTCCGCAGACTATGGCCTCCGTAGTCATGTCGAGGTCGAGCCTGGTCGCAGCGGATTGGGGCACCCCTCGTACGCCCGCTGCGACCAGCTACGAGTGATCTCGACCGATCGACTGTCCTCTCGCCGGGGCAGGCTCGATCCGGAAGAGCTGCGCGCCATCGACCAGGCCCTTCGCTTCGTCCTCGACCTGTGAGCAGGCGGTGCACCCGGGCTGCTGACCTGCCGGCCGTCGGGCTCTCGCGGACGTGGGTGCCTTGGAGGGGTGGCGCCTCGCTCTCACGGTGAGAAAGGCGGACGCTGGGAAGCGGGCCACTGCCTGCCTCGTCTTGCGGGTCGGGGCCTCACCCGGTGCCGTCAACGGCGGCGCCGGGCCGCGGGGTCTCGAGCGAGTTGCGCACCGCGCTCGCGTACGAGCCCTACCAGCGCGACGGGGTCAACGAGGGCGGCGGGATCGACTGGCCTGTACTTCCAGTGGCCGTCTTCGCGGTAGCGCAGTTGGAACGCGCCGTCCCACGCGGCAGCGACCAGTAGACCGTCATCGTAGAAGCCGAACCCGCTGAACATGGGGCGGACCTCAAGCCTGGCATCGCAGCCAGCCAGTCGATGGCGCGGTCCCGGATCTCTCGTTCCACGATTCCCACAGCAGCATCATCCTCCGACACGTTCACCTGCTCGCCCATGCCCGGCTGGGTCCGTGGGCTTGCCCCACCGCGCTCAGAGCCTCTTCCGGCACCGGGCCGACGTCTGCGAGCAGTCCGGTAGCAGTGCCGGACGGCATCGCCGCTACCGAGTCTTGTGCGAAGTTGCCTACGCTGGCCTGCGGGAGTCGGCGAAGAAGGAGGCGAGCGGTGGAAGACATGACGATCGAGACGATGCGGGAGCGGCATCCGGCACGGCGCTGCCACGCGTCCTTCACGGCATCCGGACTCGGCGGTATCCGGTGGGGGCGACGATGACCGACAGCCTCTTTTCGGCCGTCGAGCTGGCCACTGCGGGCCGCGCTGGCTACCGCCTCCAGCACGTCGAGGTCTTCAACTGGGGCACGTTCGACAGCCGAGTCTGGCGCCGGTCGCCGCACGGCGAGACCTCCCTGCTCACCGGCGACATCGGCAGCGGCAAGTCGACCCTGGTCGATGCCATCACCACCCTGCTGCTGCCCGCGGACAGAATCGCCTACAACAGGGCGCGGGCGCCGACAGCCGCGAGCGCACCCTGCGCAGCTACGTCGAGGGGCACTACAAGTCCGAACGCATCGAGGCGACCGGCGCGCAGCTTGAGGTGCTCGAGCCGCTCGTGGCCACGGGCAGGAAGTACGACGACTCGCTGATGCGTCGCGCCGAGGCCGATGCGCAGCGCCAGGCCGTGCGCCTGTTCTTCGCGGAGCTGCGTGTGCGGTTGCTCGGCGAAACCATCGCCAGCAACACCGACCTCCGCGCCCACCGGGCCGATGAGGCCGACGAGGTTGCGGCGGGGCGGCATCGGCTCGTGGGCGCCCGCGAGCAGCTCATCACCGAACGCACCGGGGCTGGGGGCGACCGGGTCAGCCAGCTCGAGCAGCTCGCATCGTCGGCCCGTTTCGAGGCGGACGTGAGGCGGGGCCGCTGCGACCGTTTCACCGCCCGGCTCGCGGATGCCGGTCTCGTCGACGGTGGTCTGGTTGCGGCCGGTCTCACCGAGGTCACCGACGCCGGGTCGTTCAGCGCCCTACTCAGCGCGACGCCGGTCGCCCGGAAGGCCGCCGACGACGAACAGTCCGAGCTCGACGGCCAGGTCAGCGAGCTCACCGTGAGTACACCGCCCGTGCGAACGGAACACTGGGAGGAAGGTACCTGCCTGCAGCCAGGGCGAGCTGAAGCGCACGAGCGAAGAGACCCGCACCGAGCTGCTCAGCCTCGCCGGTCGAACGAGCAACCTGCCCAGCAGCCAGCTGGAGATCCGCGGCCAGCTGTGCGCCGACCTCGGCATCGACGAGAGCGAGCTGCCGTTCGCGGGCGAGCTCATCGACGTCGCCGAAGACCATTCGGCCTGGCGCGGTGCCGCCGAGCGGGTGCTCCGCGGCTTCGCCCTGTCGCTCATCGTGCCGCAGCACCACTACGAGGATGTGGCGCGCTGGGTCAACGAACGCCGCCTGACCCACCGCCGCACCGACGGCCGGGTGGTCGGCAGTCGCCTGGTCTACGAACGGATGCCGGCCCGCCGCGTGCGCGTCAACTCCCCCACCGCCTCCGGCGTGCTCCTGCTGGCCGACACCCTCGAGGTGCGCGACGGCCCGTTCCGCGACTACCTCGAGGGCGAGCTGGTGCGCCGGGCCGACTACCGATGCGTCGACGACCTGGCCCAGTTCCGCGACGAGCGGCGAGCAGTGACGAAGCAGGGGCAGGTGCGCTCGGGTGACCGACACGAGAAGGACGACCGCTCACGCGTCGACGACCCCAGGGCCTGGGTGCTGGGTTGGGTCAACGAACGCAAGGTCGCTGCCCTGACCGAGCAGCTCGTCGAGCAGCAACGACAGACCCTCGCGCTCGACGAGCAACTGACCCGAGCCCGGGCTCAGCGCACGGCCGCGCAGAGCCGGGTGACCGCCCTGGCGAGCCTCGCGGAGTACACGTCGTGGGCCGAGATCGACTGGGCCAGTGCCCTTTCCGAGGCCGAACAGCACGAGGCCGAACGCGCGCGACTCCTGTCGGGGTCATCGACCTTGACCGAGATCGAGCGGCGGCTCGAGGCAAACGCCGAGCAGTCTGCCGCCCTCGACGACCGACTGAAAGCTTTGCACGGCACCATCGCCCAGCTCAACGACCGCATCTCGCGCGACGAGACGGCCCGCACCGTCGAACAGCGTTTCGTGACCGAGGCCAGTACCAACGACCCCGACGGTCTCGACGCGGCGCGGGCCGCCTACCCACTGCTCGAGAAGCGGCTCGGCGCCCAGCTGCCGACGACGACCGAGGCGTGCCGGCCGGCATCCGACCGGTTGACCGACGAGCTCGACGCCGGCATCAGGCGCATCAACACCGAGCTGGGCGGCTACACCCAGAGCCTGCTGCAGTACATGGCCGAGGCCCGACGCCGGTGGCCCGAGGCGACGACCGAGATGGACGCCAGTGTCGAGTCGCGCGCCGACTTCACCGCCTTCCACGACCGGGTGGCCGGCGATGACCTGCCCCGGTTCGAGGAGGAGTTCAAGCGCCAGCTCAACACCAACACGATTCGCGAACTGGCCCAGTTCAACAACTGGCTGCGCCGTCAGGCCGAAGACATCGACGTGCGTGTCTCGCGGATCAACGAAGCCCTGGGCGCCATCGACTACAGCCCCGGCCGCTACATCCGGCTGTTGCCCGAGCGCACGGTCAACCAGGAGATCCAGGCCTTTCGCACCGACCTGCGCGGCGCGACCGACAACACCCTCTCGCCCGACGACGAGCAGTACTCCGAGCAGCGCTTTCTCGACGTGCAGCGCATCATCGAGCGGTTCCGCGGCCGCGAGGGCTACGCCGACTCCGACAAGGCCTGGACCCGGCGTGTCACCGACGTGCGCAACTGGTTCACCTTCTCGGCCTCCGAGCGTGACCGTGAGACCGACGCCGAGTGGGAGCACTACCGCGACTCCGACGGCAAGTCGGGCGGCCAGAAGGAGAAGCTCGCCTACACGATTCTGGCCGCCTCGCTGGCCTACCAGTTCGGTCTCGAGTGGGGGGCGGAGCGCTCGCGCGACTTTCGGTTCGCCGTCATCGACGAGGCGTTCGGCCGCGGCTCAGACACCTCGACCCGTTACGCCCTCGAGCTGTTCGCGAAGCTCGGCCTCCAGCTGCTCATCGTCACTCCCCTGCAGAAGGTGCACGTCATCGAGCCGTACGTGCAGGCCATCGGCTTCGTCGACAACCCCACGGGTCGCTACTCCCGGCTGCAGACCCTGACCATCGAGGAGTTCCGCGGCCGCCGGAGCGGGCGGCTGCTGTGAGACGGGTTCTCGAATGAGTGCTCGCTGGGTGACGCCGGCCGACATCCGGTCGCGCGTGCAGCGGCGGTTCGACGACGGCACCCTGTTGACCGCCTTCGCGGCGAATTCACCCTTCCCTGCGATCGAGGTTCCGCTGCGCGGGCCTGGTGCCAGTGACATCGGCGACGACCTCGCTGCTGTGCAACGCTGGGTCGCCGGTCTTGACGCGGGCAGCCATGATGGGCGGCACTATTCGCTGGTGCGCACGGCCGTCGGGGGGCGGCACATCGGGCGCAACGTACTGCCGAGCCGCGCCGTCGTCGACCGCTACGACCAAGCGTGGGCCCTGCTCGGAGTAGCCCGTCAAGTGCAGGCGTATGCCGCTGAGCTCGCGCTCGCGCGCAACGAACCGGCCGTTCGCGAGTGGATTGCGAGCAAGCCGCTGGCGGCACTGGGGTTGGAGCCTGAGCTACCGCGACTGATCGCCTCCTACCGGTGGCTGCGGGAGCACCGAGGGTCGGGCCTCTACCTGCGCCAGATCAGCGCGCCCGGCGTCGACACGAAGTTCGTCGAGCGACACCGGTCAGTACTCGCGGCACTGCTTGGCGTGCCGGCATCCAGCACGGGGTTCCTCGCTGGTCTCGGGCTGCAGGCCAAGCCCGAGACGCTGCGACTGCGCGGCCATGCTTCGACCGGTCCGTTCGCAGGTTGGTCTGATCTGACGGTTCGGCTCGACGAGCTGGCCGCGGCCACTCCGACGGTGCGAACCGCCGTGATCGTCGAGAACGAGATCACCTTTCTCAGCGTGCCCGTCCCGGTCGATGGAATCGTGCTGTGGGGCAAGGGGTTCGAGGTCGACCGCGCCGGGTCGCTCCCCTGGCTGGTTGACGCCGACGTCCACTACTGGGGCGACCTCGACACCCACGGGTTCGCCATCCTCGACCGGCTGCGGGCCTGGCTCCCCCAGACGCGGTCGTTCCTGATGGACCGCGAGACGCTGTTGGCGCACCGGGACCGCTGGGGCACCGAAGGCACGCCGACGCGAGCCGCCCTCCGTCACCTCACCGACGACGAGGCGGATCTCTTCAGCGACCTGGTGAGTGACCAGTTCGCCGACCGCCTCCGACTCGAGCAGGAACGGATCGACTGGGACTGGGCCCAAGCGCGCGTGCCCTACGCCCACGAAGCTGGGCGGTAAGACCGTCGACAAGGTCACTGCTGAACCAGAACGGCCTTTGCCTCGCGCACGGTGACGCGGGTTGCTGGCTGCTGAACGACGACCGTGCTTGGCAGGTTGAGCCAGGCGCCGCCGTTGATGCGGAAGTCGGCCCCGAAGGTGGCTGTGACGTTGGTTTGGTATGTCCCTGGTTCGCGGTAGGTGTGCACGATGTCGCCGTTGGGGTATACGCCTCCTGTCGAGGTGGTCGGGCCCTCCGACGTGCCGTCACCGAAGTGGTACACGAACCCCATCAGTTTGGGCCGCACGTCGACCTTGAAGCCGAACATCGTGGCCGGGTCGAGCGCGTCAACCTCTCCTGGTTCGAACCCCGACGCCGACCAACCAACCTGGTAGAACGTCTTGAGGTTGACCAGGGTGACGTCGCCCTTCGGTTGCGTTGAGATGCCTGCCTCCGACCACGGAGTCAGGTGAAAGGCTCTGACGATCATTTCGACCGACGGGATCGGCGCAGATCCTGGCAGGTCCTGCGGGAAGCACGTGTTGCCGAGAAACTCCCAACCGTCATCGGGCGCCGCGGCAATCTCGGCCGGCGTGGCCACCTTGCCGTTCAGCATCACCGCACCGGCCTTGTCAGTCATCCTCCGGCGGACGTCAGTCAGCGGCCCCAGACCATACTCGGGCCGGTTGTTGGCGCAAGTCTGGATAGCTTGGTCGAGGCAGATCGAGTTCGCACCTGCACCACCACCGACGTCGCAGCCGGAGATGGTCAACTTGAACTCGTATCGAGGGCCATCGAGGGCGATGAGCTCAGCCTGTTTGCCCTTGATCGCCGCCCGCGCTCCCGGTGACATCCCTACGGTCTCGACGCCTTGGTGACCGGCGTCACCATTTATTCCGGCGACTGCCGCCGGCGATAGAACAAGAGTGCTCGATAACGCTAAGACGGCAGCCCGGCTTCCCCGATGTCGTGTCTTCACGACTTGACCAGCGAAGCGCTGTAAATTTGCCAGCCGCGCTCTGTCCATTCCACGGTAAATATGATGCGAGAAGGCTCTAGGGGGTCAGTGAGTACGATCGATCCGTTCTTCGTAACGACATTACGTCGCTCTTGTTTCCCCGTCATCAGAACAGGAATACGACCGAGCTTTTCAGGTAGCACAATGAAAGAGGTAACAGAGAGCGGATCGCCGTCGTAACGCTGCTTGTTCTTCTCAAGGTTCTGAGACGTGTTTATGAACGCTCCGCACGCTTCAAAGCGCGAGTTGCAGAGGGGCTCAATGAAATTCGCATCCGGAACTGTCCAAGATCTGTTCAAGGACACAACGAAATGTTCGGCGAACGCTTTGGCGCCTTCTTTGGTGTGCTTCTGAGCGGCAGTCGGGACTCCCTTGGGGAAGGTGGGTCCGGCCGTAGTCGTTGCCGAGGGGCTCTTCGTTGCGGTGGACGACGTCGAGGGGGCGGCGCTGCTGCTCGTGGGCGGAGTGCTGGCCGAGGTTGACGCCGGCGACGGCGTGCCCGTCGGGCCCGGGTCGTTGCTGCTTCCCGTACAGGCACTGAGCGCTACCACAGAGGCCAGCACAGCGGCATACGCCATCGTTGTCGGTCGGCGAAGTGTCATGGTCGTCCCCTGCTCGATCGTGTGGGACGACGCGAGGACGGCCCGACAGTGGCACCGATTGTGCCTCACAGAGCGCCAAACGACCGCTTTCTGTCCACAGGCCTGGGCTCACGATCGCCAGGCAACGACCACCCTTTTGGTCTTGAGCCGTAGCCTGACGTGATGAGCCACGCACTCCGCGCTATCGGCCGAGTCGTGCTGGGCGCGCTCATGGTCGGTGCCGGCATCCTCCACTTGACCACCCAGCGTCAGGAGTTCCAGGCCCAGGTCCCTGACTGGTTCCCGGTCGGCAAAGACCTGACCGTGCTCGGCTCTGGCGTGGTGGAGATTGCCCTGGGGGCCGCATTCGTGGCCGTGCCCAAGCGCAAGCGACTGATCGGCGGGCTGCTGGCGGCCTTCTATGTCGCGGTTTTCCCGGGCAACATCGGCCAGTACGTTCAGGGAGTCGACGCCTTCGGTCTCGACACCGACACCAAACGACTGGCGCGACTGCTCTTCCAGCCCGTGCTCGTGCTGTGGGCACTATGGGCCGGCTCCGTATTCTCGAGGCGCGGCGACCGGTCGCACGGCTAGAAACCCAGCGAAGGTGCCGCGGGAACTCGCTCAACTGGCGATGAGGTCGGTGAGGTAGCGCTCGAAGGGGCTCAGGGGCGGGTCTGCCGAGCGCTCGTGGAGGCCAGGCGCCTGGTGGCGGAACGCTGCGCCGGGGATCAGCGGTGGAGCGGTGGAGCGGTAGGTGTGTCCGGTGGGGGTGGTCAGCTCGACGGTGTGCCGTTCGTCGGGACGGGCGCGGTCCCACCCGACGCGCAGGGACAGGTCTGACCGGGGCAGCTCTGATGGTGGGGGCCCGACGCTGGTACGGCC
>JAKDLG010000087.1 GCA_030452985.1 Humibacillus sp. | reverse complement strand
TGTACCAGGCGCCGGCCTTGCGCACGAAGCCGTGCTCGACACCCATGTCGATCAGCCCGCCCTCGCGGGAGATGCCGTGTCCGTAGAGGATGTCGAACTCCGCCTGTTTGAAGGGCGGGCTCACCTTGTTCTTGACGACCTTGACGCGGGTGCGGTTGCCCACGGCATCGGTGCCGTCCTTGAGGGTCTCGATCCGTCGGACGTCGAGACGCACCGAGGCGTAGAACTTCAGCGCCTTGCCACCGGTCGTGGTCTCGGGCGAGCCGAACATGACGCCGATCTTCTCGCGCAGCTGGTTGATGAAGATCGCGGTGGTGCCGGTGTTGTTGATCGCCCCGGTGAGCTTGCGCAGGGCCTGGCTCATCAGGCGGGCCTGCAGACCCACGTGGCTGTCACCCATCTCGCCCTCGATCTCGGCCCGGGGCACGAGCGCGGCCACGGAGTCGATGACGATGATGTCGATCGCACCGGAGCGGATCAGCATGTCGGTGATCTCGAGGGCCTGCTCACCGGTGTCGGGCTGGCTCACCAGCAGGGCGTCGGTGTCGACCCCCAGCTTCTTGGCGTATTCGGGGTCAAGCGCGTGCTCGGCGTCGATGAAGGCTGCGATACCGCCCGCCTTCTGGGCGTTGGCGATCGCGTGCAGGGCGACGGTCGTCTTACCCGAGCTCTCCGGGCCGTAGATCTCAACGACCCGGCCGCGCGGCAGACCGCCGATACCGAGCGCGACGTCGAGCGCGATCGACCCGGTCGGGATGACCGCGATCGGCGGTCGGATGTCATCGCCCAGACGCATGACCGCGCCCTTGCCGTAGCTCTTCTCGATCTGCCCCATCACCGAGGAGAGGGCCTTGTCCTTGTCCATCGTTGCCATATCGGTCACCTGTCTGCCGTCTGCTCTGCGGTCGTCCAGCTGCGACCCTGGTGGCACCTCGAGAGGTGCCTTCGGGTCAGACGTTAGGCGGCACCACCGACATCGGGTTCTTCCACGAGACGGCCTGTGGACGATGGGTTCGGGGCGGACCACCTGTGGAGAACACTACCGAACAGATGTTCGAGGGGATCGCGACACGCCGGTCAGCCGACCGGTGGCTGCGTCGCCCGTTCGAACGCGGCGTACGCCTCGTCGCCGAACAGCCAGAACCGCACCTCGCGCACCCCGGGGTGCACCTCGAGCGCGCCCCGCACAGCACGGATCGCCACCGCGGCAGCATCCTGGAGCGGGTAGCCGTAGACCCCGCACGAGATCGCCGGGAAGGCGACGACGGCGCAGCCGGCCGCGTCGGCCACCTCGATGCTGCGCCGGTAGCACGACGCCAGCAGGGCCGCCTCCCCCGCGCCGCCACCACGCCAGACCGGTCCGACCGTGTGGATCACGTGGTCGACGGGCAGCCGCCCTGCCCCGGTGACCTTCGCGTCACCGGTGTCACAGCCGCCGAGCTCTCGGCACTCTACGAGCAGTGCCGGACCGGCCGCCCGGTGGATCGCACCGTCGACTCCCCCACCACCGAGCAGGGACGAGTTCGCGGCATTGACGATCGCGTCGGCGACGGCATCCGTGGTGATGTCGCCCCGGTGCAGGGTCACCCGGCCGGATGCCGCTGACCGCGGCCTGCTGCCGGCAGCGGGGCGGTTCATCGACGCCCCCTACCTCGACGCAGACGGCCCCGCCGCCGCCCCCGGAGCCGCCCGGTCGTCGGCGCCCAGCCGGCGAGAGAGCGGCACGTCCATGTCGTCACACAGCGCGGTCCAGACGTCTCTCGGCCGTTCGCCGTCGTTGAGGGCCTGCGAGGCGGTGCGGTTGCCCAGCGCTCCGAGCACGTGGTCGCGAGCCAGCGAATTGGCGTAGGCCGAACCGAACTCGTCGTTCATGAGCATCCAGAAGTGGCTAAGTCGCACCAGAACAGTGTGCCATCGCCGGGAACCGTCAGGGCCGCAGTCGCCGTCGAACGGCTGCCCGGAACGCCTGAGAACCGCGTTCAGAGCAGATACCATCCTAGTTCGGCGGGCCCGGAGACAACCAGGGCCCGCCCGATCTCGTCACTGCCAGGGGGAACACCAATGACCGACCCGACCGACTCCACCGGCTTCACCCAGCCCACTGAGTCACCGACTCCGGAGCCCGCACCGGCCCAGCCGACCGACAGCGGCTCGACCCAGTCGATCCCGAACCACCAGACTCAGGCCATGCCCAGCGGCTACCAGTACCCGCAGTCGCCGCCGGTCGCCGGAGCGGTCGCGGGCCCGCCCGCGGTTCCCGCCATGGCCGGGGTCGGGCTGGCCGACGAGGCCGCCGTCACGGGCTCGGGGCGGAAGGGCGGCAAGCGCACCGGGCTGCTCGTCGGCGGCATCGCCGCGGCGCTCGTGCTGGGCGGGGGCGCCGTCTTCGCCGCCCAGAAGCTGAGCGGTGGCGGCGCGCAGCCGGCCGAAGTTCTGCCCGGTGACGCCTACCTGTACTTCCGGCTCGACGTCGACCCGTCGGCCGGTCAGAAGATCTCGGCGGTGCGTTTTCTCGACAAGCTCCCCCAGGTCAAGGACAACCTCGGCTCGGGCGATCCGCGACAGAAGCTCTGGGACCTCGTCGTCAAGGACGACACCAAGAACTGCATCTCGAAGCTCACCTATGACGGTGACATCGCGCCCTGGCTCGGCGACCGCGTCGGGGTGGCCCTGCGCCCGGGCGGCACGGCCGACGAGCCCAACGTCGCACTGGCCGTGCAGGTCAAGGACGAGGGCAAGGCCCAGGACGTGCTGAAGCGGATGTTCGCCTGCGGCGGCTCCGACGAGACCGACCTTCGCATGAAGAACGGTTACGCGATCATCACCCCCAAGGGCCAGGGTGACAACACCATCAACGCCGTCAACGCGGGCACCCTCGCCGCCAACACCAACTTCTCGGGCGACATGGCCGCCCTCGGCGAGCAGGGCGTCATGTCGATGTGGTTCGATGCCGGCGCCGGCCTCCCCGAGGTGCAGAAGCTCAGCAAGAAGGCGACCAGCCTCACAACGGCAGGGGCCGCGGTCAAGGGCCGGATGGCCGCCGCGGTGCGCTTCGACCCGGGGTACATCGAGCTCGCCGGCGTGGCTCGCGGTTTCGACCAGGCGGCCGGGATCGGAGCCGTGAAGGGTGACGGCACCCAGCTGGCCAACCTTCCCGACGACACCGTGGCCGCCCTGCACGTAGCCGGTGCCGACCAGATCGTCGACCAGGCCTGGCCCGATCTGAAGAAGCAGATCGACGCCGCCGCCGCCGGTTCCGGTCAGGGCGACCTGATCGGCCAGCTCGAGAGCCAGCTCGACGTCAAGCTTCCCGACGACCTCAAGGTGCTCCTCGGCAAGTCCATGACCGTGTCCGTGCCCGACCAGCAGTTCGGCGAGCAGGACCCCGTCGTGGGCGCCAAGATCGTCTCGAGCGACGCCGCCCGGGCCGACACGCTGGTCGGCAAGGTCGAGGACGCGTCGAACGCCTCCGGCTTCCTGACCCGCAAGGTCGACGGCGACCGGCTCGTGATGGCCACGACGCCCGACTACGCGTCGAAGCTGCAGGCCGGCGGCAAGCTCGGCGACACCGACGCCTTCAAGGCGGCGATCAGCGACCCCAGCAAGTCGGTCTTCGCGATGTACGTCGACCTCGACAAGGTGGAGAAGCAGTACCTCTCCACCGTGCCGGCCGACGCCCGACCGGCCGTGGAGTCGCTGCGTGCCGTGGGCCTCACCACCTCGGTGACCGGACCGGGCGAGGGAGCCTTCTCCTTCCGCGTGGTCGGAAACTGACCCCAGACGCGGATCCATCCCCTGACGCACGACGAGAAGGGCCCCGCTCCGGCGGGGCCCTTCTCGTCGTAATCATCGCGACCGTGCGGCTCCGTCGCTGCGCCAACCGGTGATGCCGAGACCGGTCCCCATCGCTAGCCGGATCTCGTTGCCCGAGTAGGTGATCCCCCCCACGACCGGTGATCTCGTCGACCACCAGGCGGCGTCGAGATCGCTGACCTCCGTGGTCGGCTCGGCCGCGACCAGAGAGGTCGCCGCTCCCAGCCCGATGTGGCTCTCCATCATCGAACCCACGATCGTGCCCAGGCCCACCTCGTGAGCCCGGCGCAGCATGGCCCGGCCCACCGTGAGCGAGCCGCACTTGGCCAGCTTGACGTTCACCAGGTCGACCGCTCCGAGGCGGATGATCCGCTCGAGGTCGAACAGCCCGTAGCACGACTCGTCGGCCATGATCGGCAGCCCGACCCGTTCACGCACCCACGCGAGGCCTTCGACGTCATCGGCCACGAGCGGCTGCTCGACGAACTCCACCCCGAGATCGGCATCGTGCAGGGCCCGGATCACCGTCACCGCCTCGTCACGGCTCCACCCCTGGTTGGCGTCGAGGCGGATGTCGACGCGGTCACCCACGGCTGCGCGCACCGCGGCCACCCGCGACACGTCGGTGGCCGCGTCGGTGCCGACCTTCATCTTCATGGTCGTGAAGCCCTCGGCGACCCGAGCCCGGGCCGTCTCGGCCAGCTGCTCGGGCGCCCCGGCCGAAAGCGTGACGTCGCTGGTCAACACCGACGTCAGATCGCCCGTCAAGGCGGCCGTGGTGCCAGCCAGCAGTGCCGCCACGGTGGTGCCCTCGCCCTGGGCGACGAGGTCGTGCAAGGCCGCGTCGACCGCTGCCTTGGCGCCGAAGTTACGGGCCACCGACCGCTGCGCGAGGGCAGCCACCGCCGCGAGAGCGTCGCGGTCACCGAGGTCGTGCCCGACAAGCGCGGGGGTAAGCATGGTCTCGACACACGCGGTCGCGCCGGCCAGCGACTCACCCGTGACCTGCCACACCTGAGGAGCCTCCCCCCAGCCCGTTCGTCCGTCGCTGTCGGTGATCGTCACGACGACGGTGTCGGTGGTCTCGGTGCGGCGCAGGGCGGTGACGAACGGGGTGTGCAGCGGGACCGAGATCGGCGTCGCCGACACCGACGAGATACGGGTCACGGGGCCGGTGGCTGCTGCGCCGCAGCCACGTCGGCCTGATCTCCGGTGCCAGGAGCGTCCACGGCGCCAGCGCCGTCTGCGGTGTCGGCGGCCCACACGGCCGATGCGATCGACGCGACGAGGGCAGCGGCATCCGCCTCGTCGCGGTCGATGGTCGTGCAGATGACGAGCACCGACGCCGGCCGGTCGGGGGGCCAGATCAGCGCCGCGTCGTGGGAGATGCCCGGCACCCAACCCGACTTGCTCGCGGTCGGGATGCCGGGTGGCAGCCCGGCCGGGATCTGGTCGACGTGCTGCTGGCGACGCAGAACAGCCTCGACCGGGCCACACACCGCATCGCCGCCGAGGGCGGGCTCGCGTCGGCCGACCGCGGCCAGGAGCAGGCCCAGGTCGGCGGCGGTGACGACGTTGCTGATGCCGCGCTCACGGGCCACGGCGTCCTCGATGCCGCGCCCCACGACGGTGGTGGGCGAACACCCGACATCGGCCAGTACTGCGGCGACCGCCGCTGCTCCGACCAGGTCGAGCAGCAGGTTGGTGGCGAGGTTGCCCGAATGGGTGATGGCATGTTCGGCGAGCTGCGCTGCCGTTCGGGTCGAACCGATGGCCGCCCACGTGTCGGGGTCCTGGTCGTCGGCCGGGTCGAGAGCGAAGACCGACCCGTCGGCGACCGAGTGGAACGCGTTGTGCACCGGCACCGCCCGCTCGGGGTCAAGGCGGCCGCTCACGACGTCACGCTGGTAGGCCAGCACGAGGGGCAGCTTCATCGTGGAGGCCGCATAGTGAGCGCGGTCGGCGTGGGATGCGTGGCGAACGTGCCCCGAGAGGTCACCCAGCCACACCGAGACGGTGTTCTCCGGGGCTTCGGCGCCCAGCGCGTCGATGCGCTGCTCGAGCGCGGCGAAGGCCGGTGATGCCTGCGTCACGAACGCGCGGGTCAGGCAGCTGACGCGGAGACGACGGCGGACGCGACCGGAAGCGGCACGGGCTGGACCAGACCCTCCGACTCTGCCATGCGCGCTGAGACGTCGATCAGCACCGTCGACAGCGGCAGCTCGAGGGCGCCGCAGATGGAGGAGAGCAGCTCGGACGACGCTTCCTTCTCGCCGCGCTCGACCTCGCTGAGGTAACCCAGCGAGACGGATGCCGTGGCCGACACCTCCCGCAGGGTGCGGCCCTGCGACCGGCGACGTTCGCGAAGGACGTCACCGATCTCACGTCGTAGCAGCGTGGTCATGGCTTCCTCCCTCGGTTCGTTTCCCGCCTGTCGGTCCTGCGTCCGTCCCAAGATCGTCGGTCCGTGCGTCGAACAGGTCCACCGTACCCCCACGCTCACCGACCGGCGCAGCGGATTGCTCCACCACCCCCATCCGGTCGGCCGCCAGCCGCAGCACGGCCCGCACCGTCTCATGCCGTACCACGTCTCGTGGTCCTTTCAACCGCAGCTCGCGCGCCACTGTTCCCGACGGTCCCGCCACGGCCACGTGCACCGTGCCGGCGGGTTTTCCCTCGGCGGACCCGGGCCCCGCCACGCCGGTCGTGGCCAGGCCCCACGTGGCACCCAGACGGGCGCGAGCACCGTCGGCGAGGGCGATCGCGACGTCGCGGTGCACGGTGCCCTCTCGCTCGATGAGCGCGGCGGGCACCCCCAGCAGGCTGACCTTGAGGTCGGCAGCGTAGGCCACCACCCCGCCGCGCAGCACGGCCGATGCCCCCGGCACGTCGGCGATCGCAGCAGCCACGAGGCCACCGGTCAGCGACTCGGCGCAGGCCACGGTCTCGCCCGTGGCGGTGAGGTGTCGCACGAGGTCGGCCGTCAGCCCGTCATCCACGCCGGATCGCCGTCACTCACGCTTCGCCGCGGCTCGCCGGGCCCGACGAGCCAGGGTGCGGGCGCTCGTCTCGCGCAGCCGCACGGCCTTGAAGACGTAGTCGACGCCGCTCACGACGGTGACGACCAACGCCAGGGCCAGGATGCCGTAGGCCGCCCAGCGCCACACGTCGGCCAGGGGCAAGACGCTGAGCGGGAAGGTCAGCAACCCCAGCGAGAAGGTCTGCAGCATCGTCTTCAGCTTGCCGCCGCGGCCGGCCGGCATGACCCCGTGCCGGATGACGATGAACCGCATCAGGGTGATGCCGAACTCGCGGACGAGGATGACGACGGTCACCCACCACCAGATGTCTCCAAGCAGCGACAGGCCGATGAAGGCCATGCCGGTCAGCGCCTTGTCGGCGATGGGGTCGGCCACCTTGCCGAAGTTCGTGACCTGACCTCGGCTCCGGGCCAGCTTGCCGTCGAGGCCGTCGGTGAGCGCGGCGAGGGCGAACACGGCCCAGGCCCAGAACCGCCACCACGGCTGCAGGCCGTCGTCGTGCAGCAGCAGCACCCCGTAGACGGGCACGAGCAGGATGCGCAGCACCGTCAGCGCGTTGGGAACGTTCCAGTCGGTGGGCCGAGGCGCCGGACCCTCCCCAGCGTGTGGGCTCAAGTCGGCCCCATCACGCCGGCGGGAACGCGAACGGCAGACACGGGCTGGGCCGCGAACGCAGGCACGAGCTCGACCACGAGGTCGATCCCCTCGCTGCCGACGACCACCGCCCGCAGCAGGTCACCCACCGCGGGGGTCGGGGCACCGGCCGGCAGCACGACGCTGGTGGTGCCGTCGACGTCGGGGCCCTGGAAGACCGACCGGCCACTGACGCGGCCCGTGAGCTCGTACTCGTCGACCTCCTCGACGAGCACCTCCACCTGCTCACCGATGCGCTCCTCGGCGCGCTGGGCGATGAGCTCCTCGACGAGTCTCGTGATGCGGTCGAGCCGTTCGGCGATGACCTCTGGCGCGAGCTTGGCCGCAAACGTCTCAGCCTCGGTGCCGTCCTCGTCGGAGTAGCCGAACACGCCGACGACGTCGAGGCGGGCCTCGGAGAGGAAGGCCTCGAGCTCGTCGACGTCGGCCTCGGTCTCACCGGGGAAGCCGACGATGACGTTGCACCGGATACCCGCCTCGGGCGTGTCGGCGCGCACCGTGGCGAGCAGGTCGAGGAAGGCCTGGCGGGAGCCGAACCGGCGCATCGAGCGGAGCAGCGTCTCGGACGCGTGCTGGAACGAGATGTCGTAGTAGGGCACGACACCGGGCGTGTCAGCCATCGCGCGCAGCAGCCCGGGCCGGATCTCGGCGGGCTGCAGGTAGGAGACCCGCACCCGCGCGATGCCCTCGATCGCGGTCAGCTCGGGCAGCAGCTTCTCGAGCAGGCCGAGGTCGCCGAGGTCCTTGCCGTAGGAGGTGGAGTTCTCGGAGACGAGGAACAGCTCCTTCACGCCCCGCTCCGCGAGCCAGCGACCTTCGGCGATGACGTCGGCTGGACGCCGGGAGACGAAGGCACCCCGGAACATCGGGATGGCGCAGAACGAGCAGCGGCGGTCGCAGCCGGAGGCGATCTTGAGGGGAGCCCACGGCCGACCGTCGAGACGGGCCCGGATGACGCGGGGCCCGCTGGCCGGCACCGAGAGGCCCTCGTCGACGGCCTCCGCCAGCCCCGGTGCGTCGCCGTCGTTGTTGGCCTCGGCGGCATCGGAGGCGTCGCCGTGCCCCGGGGTCGCGACGTGGGCCGCCTGCTCGGGCCGGGCCGTCGGGGTGAGCGGCAGCAGTCGACGCCGGTCTCCCGGCGTGTGGCTGGGCACGTGACCCCCCGCGAGGATGGTCTGCAGGTGCGTGCTGAGGTCGCGGTAGGAGTCGAAGCCGAGCACGGCGTCGGCCTCGGGCAGCTGGTCGGCGAGCTGCTCGCCGTAGCGTTCGGCGAGGCAGCCGACGGCCACGACCTTCTGGGTACGGCCACCGTCGTGCTTGAGGTCGGAGGCCTCGAGCAGGGCGTCGATGGAGTCCTTCTTGGCCTGCTCGACGAAGCCGCAGGTGTTGACCACCGCGACGTCGGCCTCGGCGGGGTCGTCGACCAGGCGCCAGCCTCCGGCGAGAAGCCGGCCGGCCAGCTCCTCGGAATCGACCTCGTTGCGGGTACATCCAAGCGTCACGAGCGCGACGCTCTTGTCCGGCGGGGTCATGCGCCCACTCTAGATGCCGCGGTGTTCAATAGCCGACATGGCCGAAGCGACCCAGCCCGCCGTCAGTGACCTCCCCGCAGACCTGCTCGCGCAGGCCCGCGCACTGCTGGAGCGGTATCCGCTCATCGACGGCCACAACGACCTGGCGTGGGCGGCCCGTGAACAGGTCGGCTACGACTTCGACCGACTCGACATCGCCCAGCGGCTCACTTCGACGAACACCGACCTGCCGCGCCTGCGCGCGGGTGGGGTCGGGGCCCAGTTCTGGTCGGTGTTCGTACCGAGCACCCTGCCGGGCGACGCCGCGGTGGTGGCCACGCTCGAGCAGGTCGACGCGGTGTACCGAATGACCGACCGCTACCCCGACGATCTTGCGCTCACCAGCACGGCCGACGAGGTCGAGGCGGCCACGGCATCCGGTCGCATCGCCTCGTTGCTCGGCGCCGAGGGCGGGCACTCGATCGGGTGCTCGCTCGGCGCCCTGCGGATGCTGCACGCCCTCGGGGTGCGCTACCTGACGCTGACCCACAACGACAACACCCCCTGGGCCGACTCCGCGACCGACCGGCCTGCAGCCGGCGGGCTGACCGCGTTCGGTCGCGAGGTGGTGCGCGAGATGAACCGCCTCGGCATGATGGTCGACCTGAGCCATGTCGCGCCGACCACGATGCGAGCAGCGCTCGACGCCGCCGAGGCACCGGTGATCTTCAGCCACTCCTCCGCCCTCGCGCTGTGCGACACGCCGCGCAACGTGCCCGACGACGTGCTGGCCGATCTCGCCGACAACGGTGGAACCTGCATGGTGACGTTCGTTCCGGAGTTCGTCTCACCCATCACCGCGGCCTGGCGGGTCGAGGCGGCAGCGGCCGCAGCGCAGGTCGGCGTCGACGCGTCCGACTTCGTCGCCTTCCAGCGCTTCAGCGCGTCGTGGTCGGCGCAGCATCCGAAGCCGGACGCGACGATCGAGCAGGTCGTGGGCCACCTCGAGCACGTGCGGGAGGTGGCCGGCGTCGACCACATCGGGATCGGCGGGGACTACGACGGCACCGACACCTTTCCCCAGGGCCTCGAGGACGTCAGTGGCTACCCGCGGCTGGTCGCTGCGCTCATCGAGCGTCACTGGTCGCGAGACGACCTGGGCAAGCTCGTGCGCGAGAACACGCTGCGCGTGATGCGTGACGTCGAGGCGGTGGCCCGCGACCTGCAGACGAGCCGCGCGCCCAGCCTGCGCACCATCGGCGAGCTCGACGGCTGACCCGTCTGCCTGAGTGCACGCTGCAGAGGCACGTACGACTAGCCGTTGTTACGGAAGCGGGCGATGGTGAGACCGACGAGGCGGGCCACGACCAGAGCGACGTAGAGCATGCCGAAGATCTGCTGGAGCAGCATGAACGAGCGGGCATGCGGCGTGATCGCGTAGACGTCAGAGAGTCCGGTGCCCGTCATGTTCGCGATCGAGAGGTAGAGCAGCTCGAACCAGCTGCGCTCACCGACGGCACTCTCGCCGGTGATCGTGGTGATGATGAAGGAGTCGGGGTAGAGATGCTGAACGGCCAGGTAGAGGTAGGCGAAGCCCCAGGCCACCACGGTGAAGGTCGCCCCGGTCGCGTAGAGCTCGTCACGGGTGACCCAGTTGTCGGCGAACATGTAACGGATCAGCCCGTAGGCCGTGTAGAAGTAGAAGAGCGCGTGCAGCACCGATGAGACGAAGATGAGCGTCGGGTCGGGGTAGAAGGCCTCCAGCACGGTGAGCACGACGACGGGCAGCCCCAGCCCGATGGCCACCCAGGTGAGCGCCGGCGTCGCGCGGGCCGCCCGGACCGCGAGAAAGAGCACGAGCAGCCCGAAGATGCCGAAGAGGGCCCGGGCGTAGGGGCGGTACTCGCCGGGTGAGGACGCGTCGAAGTACGGGTAGACCAGGATGCCGAGCAGCTGCACGAAGAGCAGCATCGCGCTGGGCGTCTCGGCGATGCTGCGGCGGAGGCGGTCCCACCGGGTCGGTGGGCCCGACCGTCGTGGCGACGACGGCCACAGCTCGAGGGAGGCGCTCATCTGCGCGACTCTACCGACCGGCACGTCAAGATCGCGTCAAGGGCCGTCAGCGCGGTGTCAACGGCCCGGGGGGCGCCCGCACCACGACGTAGACATCTCACATGATCGAAAACATCGTCCTCGCCGCAGCCGGGCTGGCGCTCATCGGCTACCTGGTCTACGTACTGCTGCACGCGGACCGTTTCTGATGAGTGACACCCTCAGCGGGCTGCTGACCATCGGTGTGCTGGTGGTGGCCTTGGTCGTCGTCCACGTGCCCCTCGGCAACTGGATGGCGAAGGTCTTCACGGATGAACGGCACTGGCGGCCGGAGCGGATCTTCTACCGTCTCGCTCGGGTCGATCCGTCGTCCGAACAGGGTTGGCGCTCCTACGCCCTGGCCGTACTGGCCTTCTCTGCCGTCAGCATCGTGTTCTTGTTCCTGCTCATCGCCCTACAGGGGGTGCTGCCGCTCGCACGAGGCGCCGCGATGCACCTCGACACCGCGCTGAACACGGCCGTCTCGTTCGTGACCAACACGAACTGGCAGTCGTACGCCGGCGAGAGCGGCGCCTCGCCCGTCGTGCAGACCATGGGCTTGACGGTGCAGAACTTCGTCTCTGCTGCCGTCGGCCTGGCCGTGGCCATCGCGCTCGTGCGGGGCCTGGCCCGCTCGGGAAGCGCCACCATCGGCAACTTCTGGGTCGACCTGGTGCGGGGCGTCATCCGGGTGCTCCTGCCCATCGCCGTTGTCAGCGCCGTGATGCTCATGCTCGGTGGCGTCATCTCGAACCTGTCCGAACCGACGACCATCACCACGGTCTCGGGCGGGCACCAGGTGATCCAGGGTGGGCTCGTCGCGTCGCAGGAGGCGATCAAGGAGCTGGGCACCAACGGGGGCGGCTATTTCAACGCCAACTCGGCGCACCCGTTCGAGAACCCCAACTACCTCACCAACCTGCTCGAGATCTTCCTCATCCTCGTCATCCCCTTCTCGCTGCCTCGCACCTACGGCGTGCTCGTCGGCGACCGCCGCCAGGGCTTTGCCGTGGCGGGCCTGATGGCTGCTCTCTGGGGGATCATGGTCACCGTCATCACGTGGTCGGAGGTGCACGCTGCCGCCGGCCCGATCGGCGCCATGGAGGGCAAGGAGGTGCGGTTCGGGCCCTGGGCCTCGAGCCTGTTCGCCGCGAGCACCACCGGCACCTCGACCGGCGCCGTCGACTCGATGCACGAGAGCTACAGCGCCCTCGGCGGCGGTGGCGCGCTGTTCTCGATGCTGCTCGGTGAGATCTCTCCCGGTGGCGTCGGCACCGGGCTCTACGGCGCCCTCCTCATCGCGATCCTCACCGTGTTCATCTCCGGCCTCATGGTCGGGCGCACCCCCGAGATCCTCGGCAAGTCGATCGGTCGACGTGAGATCACCCTGACCGCCCTGGCCCTGCTCGTGATGCCGGCGCTCGTGCTCGTCTTCACCGGCATCGGCCTGGTGCTGCCGACCGTCAGGGCGCAGATGTTCGCGTCCGGCCCGCACGGTCTCACCGAGGTGATGTACGCCTACACCTCGGCGTCGAACAACAACGGCAGCGCGTTCGCCGGGTTCTCGGCCGACGCCCCGTACACGAACCTCACGCTCGCGCTGTGCATGCTGCTCGGCCGATTCGTACCCATCGTGCTCGTGCTCGGTCTCGCCGGCTCGCTCGTGGCCCAACGCCGCCGCCCGGGCACCGCCGGCACCCTGCCCACCCACTCACCCACCTTCGTGGGCCTGCTCGTCGGGATCGCGCTCGTCGTCACCGGACTGACGTTTTTCCCCGCCCTGGCCCTCGGTCCCCTCGCGGAGGCACTCTCATGACCCCGACCACCGACTCAGACTCACCGGGCTCGAGCACCGCAACCCTGCTCCGTCAGATGGCCGCCACCCTCCCCCAGGCCTTCGTCAAGCTCGACCCCCGCCACGTCTGGCGCTCACCGGTCGTGTTCGTGGTGTGGGTCGGCTCCCTGCTCACCACCGTGTTCGCTGTGGTCAGCCCCTCCTGGTTCGCCTGGCTCATCACCGTCTGGCTGTGGGCGACCGTGTTGTTCGCCAATTTGGCCGAGGCCGTGGCGGAGGGTCGCGGCAAAGCCCAGGCCGCCACGCTACGGGCCACCCGCACCGACACCGTCGCTCACCGTCGGGGTAGCGGCGGAGTCATCGAGGAGGTGTCGGCCGCGGAACTGACCGTCGGTGACCTCGTCATCGTCAGCCCCGGCGAGGTCATCCCCGGTGACGGTGACGTCGTCGAGGGCATGGCCACCGTCGACGAGTCGGCCATCACCGGTGAGTCGGCGCCCGTCATCCGCGAGTCGGGTGGCGACCGGTGCGCCGTCACCGGTGGCACGACCGTGCTCTCCGACGGCATCGTCGTCAAAGTCACCACGCGAACCGGTGAGGGCTTCATCGACCGGATGATCGCGCTCGTGGAGGGCGCCGCGCGCCAGAAGACCCCGAACGAGATCGCCCTGACGATCTTGCTCACGACCCTGACGATGATCTTCCTGCTGGCCGTGATGGCTCTGCAGCCGCTCGCGATCTACTCGGGCGCCGCCCAGACTCCGATCGTGCTCATCGCCCTGCTCGTGTGCCTCATCCCGACCACCATCGGCGCGTTGCTGTCAGCGATCGGCATCGCCGGCATGGACCGGCTCGTGCAGCGCAACGTGCTCGCCATGTCGGGGCGCGCCGTCGAGGCCGCGGGCGACGTGTCGACCCTGCTGCTCGACAAGACCGGCACCATCACCTTCGGCAACCGGCGCGCCACCGAGCTGATCACCGCCCCCGATCTGGCCGGCGACGAGATCACGCGGGCCGCCTACCTCAGCTCGCTCGCCGACGAGACGCCCGAGGGCCGTTCCATCGTCGAGCTTGCCGCCATCGCCCTCTCGGACGATGATCGACGCCAGCTCGACGAGATGCCCTCGCAGGGGGCCGAGTTCGTCGCGTTCACGGCCCAGACCCGCATGTCGGGCATCGACCTGCCGTCGGGCGCGGCCGTGCGCAAGGGCGCAGCCGACTCCGTGGCGAGCTGGGTGCACGACAACGGTGGTCAGGTGCCGCGCGGGGTGCTCACCGACGTCGACACCATCGCCTCCTCGGGCGGCACGCCCCTCGTCGTCGCGAGTCGCGAGCCCGGTCAGGCCCCCCGCGCGCTCGGCGTCGTGCACCTCAAAGACGTCGTCAAACCCGGTATGAAGGAGCGTTTCGCCCAGCTGCGCGCCATGGGCATCAAGACCGTCATGATCACGGGTGACAACCCCCTCACGGCCAAGTCGATCGCAGCCGAGGCCGGGGTCGACGACTACCTCGCGGAGGCCACGCCCGAAGACAAGATGGCCCTGATCAGACAAGAGCAGGAGGGCGGCCGCCTCGTGGCGATGACCGGTGACGGTACGAACGATGCTCCCGCGCTGGCCCAGTCGGACGTCGGGGTCGCCATGAACACTGGCACCTCGGCCGCCAAGGAGGCGGCCAACATGGTCGACCTCGACAGCGACCCGACCAAGCTGATCGACATCGTGTCGATCGGCAAGCAGCTGCTCATCACCCGTGGCGCCCTGACGACCTTCTCCATCGCCAACGACATCGCGAAGTACTTCGCGATCATCCCGGCGATGTTCGTGGTGCTCTTCCCCGGCCTGATGACGCTCAACATCATGGGCCTCTCGACCCCGAAGTCGGCGGTGCTCTCTGCCGTGATCTTCAACGCCGTCGTCATCATCGCTCTGATTCCCCTCTCGCTGCGCGGCGTTCGCTACGGACCCTCCAGCAGCAGCGCCCTGCTGCGACGCAACATCCTGCTCTACGGCGTCGGCGGAGTCATCGCGCCCTTCATCGGTATCAAGCTGATCGACCTCGTCGTCAGCCACCTTCCCCTATGAACCAAGAATGATGTGATCCTTGTGACTTCCTTTCTCAAGCAGTCGGTGGCCGGTCTACGCGCCCTGCTCGTGCTGACCGTCGTGCTCGGCATCCTCTACCCCGCTCTCGTGTGGGGCTTGGGCCAGGCCGTCGGTCGCAACCAGGCCGCCGGATCCCTCGTGACGGTCAACGGGTCCGTCGTCGGCTCGAGCCTCATCGGGCAGGACTGGAAGGGCGAGAGGTGGTTCCACTCCCGACCCTCGGCCAGTGACTACACCGGTGACGTCAGCGGGGGGTCGAACCTCGGGCCCGGCGCCGACCTCGACCACGCCGTGGCCGAGCGCGCCCAGCAGGCAGGCATTCACGTGCAGGGCTCCCCCGCTGATGCCTTGACCACGTCGGGCAGCGGCCTCGACCCGCACATCACTCCCGAGAACGCAGCAGCGCAGGTGGGCCGCGCAGCAGCGGCGCGTGGCTTGACGCCATCCGACGTGCATCGCCTCGTCGCCGAGCACACGCAGGGCCGAGCCCTCGGCTTTCTCGGGGAACCACGGGTCAACGTGCTCGAGCTCAACCTGGCGCTGCAAGGTCTGACGACCGCGGCAGCCGGCTGAGACTGGCAGGATCACCACCATGGCACGTGGGCAGCTGCGCATCTATCTCGGGGCGGCCCCCGGTGTCGGCAAGACGGTCGCGATGCTCGATGAGGCGCACCGTCGCGTCGAGCGCGGCACCGATCTGGTGGTCGGCTACATCGAGCCCCACGACCGGCCCTACACGCTCTCGCTGGTCGATGGCCTGGAGGTGCTGCCGCCACGCGTCGTCGACCACCGGGGCACGCAGCTGCTGGAGCTCGACACGGCGGCCCTCATCGCGCGAAGGCCGCAGGTGGCCCTCGTCGACGAGATGGCCCACACCAACGCCCCGGGGTCGAAGCACGAGAAGCGCTGGCAAGACGTCGACGAGCTGCTGGATGCCGGCATCGACGTGCTCTCGACCGTGAACATCCAGCATCTCGAGTCGCTGAACGACGTGGCCAGGGCCATCACCGGTGTACGTCAGCGTGAGACGGTGCCCGACCAGGTGGTGCGCCGGGCCGAGCAGATCGAGCTGGTCGACATGACCCCGGAGGCCTTGCGCCGCCGAATGTCACACGGAAACATCTACCGGGCCGACAAGGTCGATGCGGCGCTCGCGAACTACTTCCGGGTGGGCAACCTTGCGGCCCTGCGCGAGATCGCCCTGCTGTGGCTGGCCGACCGTGTTGACGAGGCGATGGAGCGCTACCGCGCCGCGCAGGGCATCGACCGACAGTGGCCGACCCGCGAACGCGTCGTCGTGGCGCTGACCGGGGGCGGCGAGAGCGAGACCCTGCTGCGCCGCGGGGCGCGGATCGCGACCCGCTCTGCGGGTGGTGACCTGATCGCGTGCCACGTGCGTTCGGCCGACGGGCTGGCGGTCGACGACCCGGCCGCCATCGAGCGTCTGCGCCGGCTCACCACCGACCTCGGCGGCGAGTTCCACGACGTGTCGGGGCACGACGTCGCGTCGGCGATCCTCGACCACGCCCGCGGGGCGAACGCCACCCAGATCGTGGTCGGCGTCAGCCGGCGCACCCGGTGGCAGGCGGTGCTGCGGCCCAGCATCGCCTCGGAGGTCGCTGACCGGTCGGGCGAGATCGACGTGCACCTCGTCTCGCACGAGAACTCGAGAGTCGGGCGGCGGCGCAGGCGAGTCGGAGCCCTGCCCCGGTCGCGCGTGCTGGCCGGCTGGGGGTTCGCGACGCTGGGGCTCTCGCTGATGACGACCCTACTCATCGGGAGCAACGAACCTCAGGCCCTGTCGCTCGACCTGTTGCTCTACCTGGCCCTGACTGTCGCGTGTGCGCTCGTGGGCGGCATCTGGCCGGCCCTGTTCTGTGCCGTCGCCGGCTCGATCGCGGTGAACTGGTTCTTCACCGACCCCGTCGGCACGCTCTCGATCAGCGACCCGCCCAACGCCCTGGCCCTGCTCGTCTTCGTGCTGGTGGCGGTGGGCGTGTCGTCGGTGGTGAACGTCGCTGCTCGCCGGGCGGAGCAGGCGCAGGCCGCGCAGCGCGAGTCGAGTGCCCTGGCTGCGCTGAGTCGTGACCTGCTCGCCCAGCCCCAGCCGCTGCCGGTGCTGCTCGACAAGGCCACCACCGCCCTCGGCATGCACAGCGCGCTGATCGCCTCACCCTCCCCCGGCCGCAACGGGCTCACCATCATCGCCACCAACCGCCCCGGCACCGAGGTCGGTGACTTCCTGCCCGAAGACCAGGACTGGGCGGTTGACACCACCCTCGACGACGGTGCCCACCTGTTGCTGGACGGTCCACCCATCGCCGCTGAGAACCAGCGTCTCGTCGGTGCGTATGCCGCTCACGCCCTCATCCTGCTCGCGCGTGAGGAGCAGTCGCGGGCGGCGAAGCACGCGGCCGGCCTCGCCCGCGACAACGCAGCCCGCACCACTTTGCTCGCGGCCGTGTCGCACGACCTACGCACGCCCTTGTCGAGCATCAAGGCCGGAGTGTCGATGCTGCGCCAGACGAGCGTCGCACTGCCAGAGGCGGATCGCGCCGAGCTGCTCGAGTCGGTCGAGGACTCTGCCGACCGGCTGGACGCCCTGATCGGCAACCTGCTCGACCTCTCCCGCCTCGAGACCGGCATGGTCAAGCCGCACACGCACGAGATCGACCTGCTCGACGCGGTGCACGCCACCGTGCGCACCACCTCTGCTCCGGCGCGGGTCGACGTGGCCCTCGACCACGACCTGCCGGCGGTCATCGCCGACCTCGGGTTGCTCGACCGGGTGGTCGCCAACGTCGTCGAGAACGCTTTGCGTCACAGTGCGGGCGCCGACGTACGTATCACGGCGAGCCGGATCATCGACACCGTGCAGCTGCGAGTGAGCGACCAGGGCCCCGGCGTCGACGACGCCGACAAGGAACGGATCTTTGCCGCCTTCCAGCGAGCGGGTGACGCGCCCCAGGGCGACGGTCTGGGGCTCGGACTGGCCGTGGCGCGTGGTCTCATGACCGTCATGAACGGGACCTTGATACCCGAAGACACCCCAGGAGGCGGGCTGACCATGGTGCTGGAGCTGCCGCTGGCCGAGACGAGCCCACGGTGAGCACGATCCTCGTCGTCGACGACGACCCCCGGCTGCAGCGCACCCTGTCGATCGCTCTGCGCGCGCACTCCTACGCCGTGCTGACCGCCAGTGACGGGCGCACTGCGCTGCAGGTGATCGCCGAGGAGACGCCCGACGTGGTGATCCTCGACCTCGGTCTGCCCGACCTCGACGGAACGGAGGTGCTGCGCCGCATCCGGCAGGCATCGCTCGTGCCCGTCATCGTGCTGTCGGCCCGACACGAGTCCGACGACAAGGTCGAGGCCCTTGACCTCGGCGCCGACGACTATGTCACCAAGCCGTTCGGGGTCGAGGAGCTGCTGGCCCGAGTGCGCGCGGCCGGGCGACGCTCGGGTGACATCGGCAAAGCCCTGGGGGTGCTCGCCACGGAGCACTTCGTGCTCGACTTCGCCGAGCGACGTGCGAAGGTGGCTGGTGAGGACATCCGCCTCACCCCGACCGAGTGGCGGGTGCTCGAGACGTTGTGCCGCGAGCCGGGGCACCTGGTCACCCAGCAGGACCTGCTGCGCTCGGTCTGGGGACCCGCCTACGGGCGCGAGTCGAACTACCTGCGGGTCTACGCCAACCAGCTGCGCCGCAAGCTCGAGCCCGACCCGGCCACCCCCCGCCACCTGATCACCGAACCGGGCCTGGGCTACCGCTTCGTGCCGTGACGGAACCGCGCCCGGGTACCCAAGCCCTGCCCTCAGCCAGTGGACTGGGCGGTGAGCCAGCGTATGACGGCCGGGACAAGGGTTCCCTCGACATCCTAGGTGACGAACGGCGTATGAAGTCGATGGCCGAACCGGTCAGTCGCGTTCGAGGTAGCCCCGACCGCCGCGATCGGTGAGGTTCCAGGCGTCCTCCGACTCCTCGTCGTCCTCACCCTCGACGACGGTCGGCGTGAGGTCGCCCGGCGACCACCGCCCCGAGGTCACCGCGGTGGTCCGATCGGAGTCATGGTGGGCACTGTCGGCCTCGTCCGCATCATCACCGCGGTGGCGACGCTCTCCGCGCTCGGCCACGATCGAGGCCGTGCGCTGGGGCAGCGCTCCCCCGTCCGTCAACGCCTCGTCGTCGAGGTCCCCGGCGTCGCTCGCGACCGCCTCGTCCTCACCGGGCACCTCGCGTGCGATCACGGAGTCAGCGGCATACGGTCCCTCATCGGTGATCTCGACGTCGTCGGCAACGACGGCCGGCACGTCGTCGCCGCGCAGCAGGGCGAGGGTCTGCGGCAGGTCGTCGGGGCGCACGAGCACGTCGCGGGCCTTGCTGCCCTCGCTCGGTCCGACGATGCCGCGCGACTCGAGCAGGTCCATCAGCCGGCCGGCCTTGGCGAAGCCGACCCGCAGCTTGCGCTGCAGCATCGAGGTCGAGCCGAACGAGGTGGTGACGACGAGCTCGGTGGCCTGCAGCAGCACGTCGAGGTCGTCGCCGATGTCGTCGTCGATCTGCTTCTTCGGCGCCACCACGGTGACGTCTTCGACGTAGTTGGGCTTCAGCTGGGTGGTGACGAACTTGACGACCTCGTGAATCTCCGACTCGTTGACCCACGCCCCCTGCACGCGCATCGGCTTGCTGGCGCCCATCGGGAGAAAGAGGGCGTCGCCCTGACCGATCAGCTTCTCGGCGCCGGGCTGGTCGAGCACGACGCGTGAGTCGGCGAGCGAGCTCGTCGCGAACGCCATCCGCGACGGGATGTTGGCCTTGATCAGGCCGGTGACGACATCGACCGATGGGCGCTGGGTGGCCAGCACGAGGTGGATTCCGGCAGCGCGCGCGAGCTGGGTGATGCGCACGATCGACTCCTCGACGTCGCGGGGGGCCACCATCATGAGGTCGGCCAGCTCGTCGACGACGACGAGCAGGTAGGGGTAGGTCGTCAGCTGGCGCTCCGAGCCCGGCAGCGGCTTGACCTTGCCCGCCCGCACGGCCTTGTTGAAGTCGTCGAGGTGCTTGAAGCCGAAGGCAGCCAGGTCGTCGTAGCGCTGGTCCATCTCCTTGACGACCCACGAGAGCGCCTCGGCGGCCTTCTTGGGGTTGGTGATGATCGGGGTGATCAGGTGCGGGATGCCCTCGTAGGCCGTCAGCTCGACCCGCTTGGGGTCGA
>JAKDLG010000086.1 GCA_030452985.1 Humibacillus sp. | reverse complement strand
GTTCGGGGGGCGGGCCGAGGTGATGGCCATGCTGGCGCCGCAGGGGCCCGTTTACCAGGCCGGCACGCTGTCGGGGAACCCGGTCGCCTCGGCTGCTGGCCTCGCCACGCTGCGCGGCTGTACGCCCGAGGTCTACGAGCGACTGACGGTCGTGTCGAGGGTCATCGCCAACGCCGCGTCCGACGCCCTGTCGGCCGCGTCCGTGCCCCACACCGTGCAGTGGGCCGGGTCGATGTTCTCGGTGTTCTTCCGCGACCAGCCGGTGTCGAACTACGACCAGGCCCGAGACCAGGATGCCGCTGCCTTCCGTCGGTTCTTCAACTCGATGCTGAGCCAGGGTGTGCACCTGCCGCCCAGCGCGTTCGAGTCGTGGTTCGTCTCCGCCTCGCACGACGACGCGGCGCTCGAGCACGTGCTGGGCGCCCTGCCGAGCGCGGCTCGGGCCGCCGCCACCGTCGACTGATCCCTTCCGGATGCGGTACCCCTTCGTCCGCATCCGTGGTTAGCGTCTGACCCATGGTCACCTTCGCCGACGAAGATCTCACCCGGTCCACCTTCGATACCGTCGACCTGGGCGGCTCACGCTTCGTGTCCTGCTCGCTGCGCGACATCGTCATCAGCAGCACCGACCTCCATCGCGTCGTCATGCGCGGCGTCGAGCTGTTCGACGTGACCATCGAGGGCGAGATCGAGAATCTCACCGTCAACGGGGTCGACGTGGGCCCACTGGTCGAGGCCGAGCTCGACCGTCGCCAGCCCCTGCGAGTGAAGATGCGGCCCACCGACCCCGCCGGGTTCCGCGAGGCATGGCAGATCCTCGAGAACCTCTGGGCGGCGACGGTCGAACGGGCTCGGGGCATTGACCCGGCCCGGCTGCACGACTCCGTGAACGGGGAGTGGTCGTTCATCGAGACGCTGCGCCACCTGGCCTTTGCGACGGATGCCTGGGTACGGCGCGGCATCCAGGGCGATCCGTCACCGTGGAACCCGCTCGACCTGCCGTGGGACCAGATGCCCGACACCCCTGGCATCCCGCGTGACCGCCGGGTGCGCCCGACCCTCGACGAGGTGCTTGAGTTGCGGCGTGACCGGATGGCGGGTGTCCGTGACCTCCTCGACACGATGACCGCCGCGTCGCTGGCCGCCGAGACCGTCCCCGTCGAGGGGCCGGGCTGGCCGGAACCGCGAAGCTACCCGGTTCGCGAGTGTCTGCTCGTGGTGCTGGGCGAGGAGTGGCACCACCGCCTGTTCGCCGAAAGAGATCTCGACGCGCTCGCCCTTGACCGCTAGCGTGAAAGCGGCGACTCGGAACGGCCGGGTGCCTTCGTTCGAAGCGAGGAACCATGGCCAACCACGTCTATGCCATCTCAGAGGTTGTCGGAACGTCACCCGACGGGATGGAGGAGGCCGTCGAGAACGCCGTCGCCAAGGCCGGAGCGACGATTCGCAACCTCGACTGGTTCGAGGTGGAGAACGTGCGCGGCCAGCTCATCGACGGTGAGGTGGCGCACTGGCAGGTCACCGTCAAGCTCGGTTTCCGCATGGAGGACTGAGCCGACCCCCCTGCGGCGAGGTCATGTCCACCTCTCGACGCCGATGGCGGTCGGGCCAACCCCGGGCGGATTGGGTGCCAGCCCGGGCGTTTGAGACACTGAGGCCATGACCGATAGCGCCACCCCCGAGGAGGCGACGACAACCGTCGTTCACCTCATGCGACACGGCGAGGTTCACAACCCCCAGGGGGTGCTCTACGGACGGCTCGATGGGTTCCACCTGTCTGACCTGGGACGCGAGATGGCGCAGGTCGTGGCTGACCACCTCGCCTTCAACGACATCACGCATGTCGTTGCCTCGCCGCTCGAGCGGGCCCAGGAGACTGCCGCCCCCATCGCTGCCGCCCACGAGCTGCCGGTAGTGACCGACGAGCGCGTGATCGAGTCGGAGAACTTCTTCGAGGGCCGCACCGTCGCCAAGACAGACCTTTTCGCACCCCGCAACTGGAGCAAGCTGGTCAACCCGCTCAAGCCGTCGTGGGGGGAGCCCTACGAACAGATCGCGGCGCGGATGTTGAGCGCCATCGACGACGCCCGGCGAGCGGCATCCGGGCACGAGGCCGTCATCGTGAGCCACCAGCTGCCGGTCTGGACGGCTCGCAACCAGCTCGAGCGCCGTCGTCTGTGGCACGACCCACGAGCTCGCGAGTGCTCGCTGGCCTCGCTGACCTCTCTCACCTACCGCGGCGACGAGCTCGGCTCGATCGCCTACTCCGAGCCGGCCGCCGGTCTGCTCGCCCAAGCGAGCCGGGGGGTGGGCGCCTGATGGCGAACGCCGACCGGCGAACCGTGCTGCGGTGGGCGGGTGCTGCGGTGGCGTCAGCCGTCGTCGCCACGACGGCTGCCTGCTCGTCTGACCCTGACTCCGTCGCGGGGCAGGCCCAGAACGGCGACCGCAAGGGCTACGTGGCCGGCGACGGCACCATCGAGCTGCTCCCCGTCGACCAACGCGGTCCCGCCGTCACCCTGGAGGGCACCACCCTCGAGGGAAAGCCGTGGTCGATGAAGGACGCAGCCGGGTCGGTGCTCGTCGTCAACGTGTGGGGTTCGTGGTGCCCGCCGTGCATCGAGGAGACCCCCGCTCTGCAGAAGGCCTGGGAACAGGTGCAGAAGGAGAAGAAGCCGGTCGCGTTCATCGGTCTCGACAAGCTCGAGCAACCAGAGACGGGGTTGGCGTTCAAGAAGGCCAACGGGGTGACCTATCCGTCGCTGGCCTACGACGGTGGTGTGCCCATCCTGTCGTTGCAGGGCAAGGCCGCCGCCACGCCGACCACCCTCGTGCTCGACGCCGAGGGCCGCATCGCGGCCCGCGTGGCGGGGCCTGTGACGACCAGCACTCTGGTCGGGATCGTCGACGACGTGCTGGGCGAGCAGGGCTGAGGGCGTGATCACGGCGGCAGGCCCCGACCTCGCGACCGGTTCGCTTGTGGTTGCCTCCGCCGTCGCGCTCGCGGCCGGTTTCGTCTCGTTCGCCTCCCCGTGCGTGCTCCCGCTCGTTCCGGGCTTCCTCGGCTATGTCACCGGGCTGTCCGACGTCTCGATCGAACGACGGTCCCGAGGGCGGCTCGTGCTCGGCGCGGTGCTGTTCGTCCTGGGCTTCTCGGCCGTCTACATCCTCGTCTCCGTCGCCTTCTCCTCCGCCGGTGTGGCGTTGGCCGAGCACCGCACCGCGCTGATGCGGGTCGGTGGGGTCATCGTGATCGTGACCGGGGTGTTGTTCCTCGGCGCCGGCAAGGGGTATGCGGCCCAGCTCGGTTGGCGGCCCCGGGCGGGCCTGGCGGGGGCGCCGCTGCTCGGCGTCGTGTTCGGCCTGAGCTGGGGGCCGTGTCAAGGGCCCACCCTGGGCGCCATCATCGCCATGGCGACCCCCCTCAGCGCCGGCTCCGGCAGCATCAACCGCGGGGTGCTGCTCGCCTCGATCTACTGTCTCGGGCTGGGGCTGCCCTTCATCCTGATGGCGGCTCTGTGGGAGCGGGCCGGCGCCGCCAGCACCTGGCTGCGACGCCACCGTCGCGCCATCCAGATCGCCGGAGGCGTCATGCTCATCGTCGTGGGGCTGCTGTTGCTCACAGGTTGGTGGGAGACAGTCGTCGTCTGGCTGCAGACCCGCTTCGTCAACTCCTTCACGACAGTCCTCTGACATGAGCACCGACACCTCGACCGACCTCGCCACCGAGAACCCTGACAACCCGGGCCGAAGGCGAGAGCCGACGCTGCCCGAGCTCGGGCCGCTGGGTTTCCTGCGCTTCGTCTGGCGCCAGCTGACCAGCATGCGCACGGCCCTGTTCCTGCTGCTTCTGCTCGCCATCGCAGCGGTGCCGGGCTCGATCTTCCCGCAGCGCAACATCGACGCCGGCCGAGTCGCCGACTACATCGCTCAGCACCCGAGCTCGGCCCCGTGGCTCGACCGCTTCGGCTTCTTCGACGTCTTCTCCTCGCCCTGGTTCTCGGCGATCTACCTGTTGCTCTTCATCTCGCTGGTCGGGTGCATCATCCCCCGCACGCGGGTGCACGTGAAGGCTCTGCGAGCCCGCCCACCGAGGGCGCCCGCCCGGTTGAACCGGCTGGCCGCGCATGCCGAGCTGACTACTGACCTCCCTCCCGACGAGGCGCTGGCTGCTGCTCGAGAAATGCTCAAACGGAAGCGGTTCCGGCTCCACTCACACGACGAGGTCAGCCTCAGTGGTGAGTCGGGCTACCTCAGGGAGACCGGCAACCTCGTCTTCCACCTGGCGCTGACCGGCATCATCGTCGGCATGGCGGTGGGGCACCTGTTCGGCTGGCGGGGCGACGTCATCCTTCCCGAGGGTGAGAAGTTCGCGTCGTCGGCCGGAACGTACAACACCTACTCGCCGGGCCCGTGGGTCAACGACGAGAAGCTGCCCTCGTTCGTGCTCGGCCTCGACAGGCTCGACGTGCAGTTCAACACGGTGCCCGGCAAGGGTTTCGGGATGCCAAAAGAGTTCACGGCGTACACGACGCTCTCGCCCGGGCCGGGTCAGCCTGCGACGCCACAGTCGGTGTCGGTCAACAACCCCCTCAGCGTCGATGGCGCCGACATCTACCTGCTCGGCAACGGCTACACCCCGGTCATCACCGTGAAGAACGCCAAGGGCGAGGTGCTCTACCGCGAGGCCACCCCCTTCCTGCCCCAGGACGCCAACTACCGGTCGGTCGGGGTCATCAAGGTGAGTGCCCTACCGGCGCCGAAGCAGCTCGGGATCACGGGCTTCTTCCTCCCGACGGCCGAGCCGACCTTCGCCAACGGGCCGGTCTCGCTGTTCCCCGGCCCCGAGAACCCCGAGGTCGCCCTGTCGATCTGGGAGGGGACGCTCTTTCCGGGCAACGCGCCGCAGAGCGTCTACACGCTCGACACCGACGAGATGAAGCAGGTCACCAAGGCGAATGGTTCGCCGGCCCTGGTGCGCCTGAAGCCGGGAGAGAGCTACCAGATCCCGGGCGGTCGCGGGTCGATCACCTTCGAGAGCGTCAAGCGCTTCGCCGGCCTGTCGGTGCGCACCGACCCCGGGGCCCCGATCAGTCTCGTGGCCGCGATCCTGGCGACGGGCGGGCTGATCCTCGGCCTCACCATCAAGCGGCGCCGCATCTTCGTGCGGGTCCGGCCCGTCGTCGCAACGGCGGGTGGCCCTGACGGTGGCGGCACCTCACCGGCTACCGTGGTAACCATCGGCGGCCTCTCCAAGGACTCCGATGCCGGGCTCGCCTCCATCGTGAGCGCCCTGCATGACCATCTGGCAGAACGGAAAGACCGATCGTGAACCTCGCCGCCAACGCGAATGTGGCCCTGTACTCGTCGATGATCGTCTACACCCTCGCCATGCTGGCGTTCAGCTGGCACCTGTCGGCGCGGGCCCCGCACGTCGCGGCGGCCCGGACCCAGGCTCAGGAGCGGCAGGATGTGCTGGTCGGATCGGGTGCCCCGAGCCGCGGGTCCGACACGGTGCCGGATGCCGCTGGGGCGCCGGAGCCGGAGAGCGCGAAGAGCCGTCAACGCGGAAACATCGCGTTGATGCTGACCTACCTCGCGACGGCGCTGCTGCTCTCGGCGGTGGTCATGCGCGGGCTGGCCGTGTCGCGCCCGCCGTGGGGCAACATGTACGAGTTCGCGACCGCTGCGGCAGCAGCGGTCGGGCTGGCCTACTGCCTGCTCGCGAAGAAGAACAACTGGCAGTGGCTGGGCGTGTTCATCGTCACCCCCATCCTGCTCGTGCTCGGCCTGGCGGTCGCGGTGCTCTACACCGACGCCGGTGATCTGATGCCCGCCCTGAAGTCGTACTGGCTGGGCATCCACGTCTCGGTCGCCTTCATCGCGGTCGCCTTCTTCACGATCGGCTTCGCCATCGGCGTGCTGTACCTCGTGCGGGCCCGCCGTGAGCAGAACCCGCAGACCAAGCCCAACTTCATCGAGTCGTTGCCGTCGTCGGCCTCCCTCGAGCGCACCGCCTACAGCGTCAACATGGTCGGCTTCATTCTCTGGACCTTCACGCTCATCGCCGGGGCCATCTGGGCCAAGCAGGCCTGGGGCGCCTACTGGCAGTGGGACCCGAAGGAGATCTGGACCTTCGTGATCTGGACGGTCTACGCGGCCTACATGCACAGCCGCGCCACGGCCGGCGTCGACCACCGCAAGTCGATGTTCATCGCCCTGACCGGGTTCGTCTGCGTCATCGTCAACTTCACGCTGGTCAACCTCGTCTCGACCTTCGTGGGCATGCACAACTACTCGGGGATGTGAGTCCCCGGTGGTCCGCTACACGATGCTCCGCCTGCTGATCTTCTTCGGCTTCGTACTGCTCTTCTGGCTCATCGGCCTTCGCGACAGCTCCGACATGGGTCGTCTGCTGCTCGTAGGGTCGGCTGCGATCGCCTCTTCAGCGGTGTCGTACGTGCTGCTGCGAGGGATGCGCGACGAGATGACCACGAAGCTCGTCGAGCGGCACGAGGCGCGCGTGCGGGCCAAGGCGGAGGGCTTCGAAGACGGCGACGAGCTCGCCGAGGACGCGGAGATCGAACGCGACCGCTGAGGCTGACCTGCCGGGGGCATCACCGACCCAGGCCCGAGGGACGGCGTCGTAGGCTCACAGGATGCTCATGGTCTTCTCCGAGCCGGTCGGCCAGGGCTGGACCCAGGTGCTCGAGCTGCTCGTCGCGTTCGTTCTCGCCCTGCTCATCGGCATCGAGCGGGAGTCGCACCAGCGGTCGGCCGGCATCCGCACCTACACCCTGGTCGGGCTCGGCTCCGCCCTGTTCGTGCTCATCAGCAAGTACGGCTTCACCGACGTGCTCGGTGAGCACGTCATCCTTGACCCGTCGCGGGTCGCAGCCCAGATCGTCAGTGGCCTGGGGTTCATCGGGGCCGGGCTCATCTTCGTGCGTCGCGACTCCGTGCGTGGGCTCACCACCGCCGCGAGCGTGTGGCTCGTGGCGGCTGTCGGTGCGGCGGCCGGCGCCGGACTGCCAGTGCTGGCGGCACTCACGACCGCCTTGTACTTCGTGATCATCTACGCCTTACGGCCGCTACAGCGACTGGTGCGCGGGCACGGTGACGGCAGCGTCGAGCTGAGGGTGAGCTACATCGACGGTCGAGGGCTGCTGCGCGAGATCATCAACCTGGCAACGTCTCGCGGCTTCGCCATCGAGAACCTGACGACCGAGCACCTCACCGGCGCGCCGGGACGCGAGCCCGAGACCGGCCACGGCGGCGCGCATCGGCGCCATGACGACCGCAAGGGTGAACGCATCGACGACCAGCCCACCACCGGCCCAGAAGAGCCGCGAGGCGAGCGTTCCGTCGACGAACGGGGCGATCATCAGCGCTCCGGCGTCGTGGTCGTCATGCTCGTGCTCACGGGGACAGCCGACTCTGCTGATCTGGTGGCCGGGCTGGACGACCTCGACGGCGTCGTGAACGTCGAGACGAACCCGGATCGCGACCTCTGACCCAGTGCTCAGAAGTGGTGGCCCAAGGCAAGCCCGATGGCGAAGAGCGCCGACCAGGCGAGCTGGAAGATGCCGGTGCCGGCCAGGGCCGGGATGAGTCCCCGCCCCTGGGCGCCGCCCAGCACCGCTCGCATCGGCCGCACGAGCAGGGGCGCTGCGAGAACGGCGAGCAAGGCGAAGGGTGAGGTGAACGAGGCCAACACGGCCATGACGAACGAGACGCCCACGAGGCTCACGTAGAGGGCCCGGGTGCCGCGCTCTCCCATCCGAACGGCCAGGGTGAGCTTGCCGTGCTCACGGTCGGTGGGTATGTCGCGCAGGTTGTTCGCCACCAGGATCGCGGAGGCGAGGGAGCCCACCCCGATAGCTCCCCACCACCCGGTTGCGGTGAGCGGGGCCATGGTGGCCATCGTGCCCAGGGTGGCGACCAGGCCGAAGAAGACGAAGACGAACGCCTCACCGAGCCCGAGGTAGCCATACGGGCGGCGACCCCCGGTGTAGTACCAGGCCGCAGCGATGGAGGCGGCGCCGATCGGGATCATCACCCACAGCTCCGACAGGGCTACGAGGGCGAGACCGAGCAGTGCGGCGAAGAAGAAGCAGGTGAAGGCCGCGAACTTCACCGTGCGCGGCGCCGCGAGCCGTTGGCCGACGAGGCGAACCGGGCCGACTCGCACCGCGTCGGTGCCCCGGATGCCGTCGGAGTAGTCGTTGGCGTAGTTCACCCCTATCTGCAACAACACCGAGACCACCAGCGCGAGAACGGCGAAGGCCCAGACCACGCGGCCGCTCTCGTAGGCGGCGCCGGTACCGACGAGCACGGGGGAGATGGCAGCGGGCAGGGTGCGAGGGCGGGCGCCCTCGATCCACTCGTTAAAGGTGGCCATGGGTCCTTCGGCGGTCGGAGGGCTCGCGAGGAGTCGAGCAGGTTCAAGCGGCAGAATTCAGAGCTTGCGCAGGAACTCGGGGTCGTCATCGGGGCCGCGAGGACCCGTAGGTCGGCGCGGTCGCTGCGGGGGCCGCCCCCCGGTGGTTCCCTCGCGCTTGGACAACAGCCACCCCGCCGGGCCGACCACCGGCACCAGCACGACGACCAGCCACACGACGCGGGGCATGATGCGCACGTGGCGGCGGTCGGTCTGAAGGCAGTCGACGAAGGCATAGATGGTCGCGAACACCACGAGCGCGATGAACACGACGCGTAACACGGGAACTCCTTGGCGCTTCAGTGGAACTGTTGTCTCATCTTGCCACCGGGTCAGCTCAGATCGTGCATCACCCGGCGGACGGCCTCCCGGTCTGGCTTACCGGGGCCCCGCTGCGGCAGCGAGGTGAGAGCCAGCACCCGCCGCGGCAGGGCGGCATCCGGCAGGATGCCGCGCAGCCGGTCGCGTACCGACCGTTCCGCCACCTGGCCGGCAGGGTCCACGAGCGTGACCGCTGCGCAGACGATCTCGCCCCACTCCCGGTCGGGGAGGCCGACCACGACCACGTCGAGCACCTCCGGGAGGTGGCGCAGCATGGCGTCCTCGACGACGCCGGGCGTGATCTTGACGCCGCCGCTGTTGATGACGTCGTCGGCTCGGCCGTCGACGACGAGCAGCTCGTTGTCGTCGAAGTGCCCGAGGTCATCGGTGCGAAACCAACGGACACCGTCAACGTCGACCGCGAAGGCGTCCGCGGAGCGGTCAGGGTCGCCGAGGTAGCCGTGCGCCACGGTGTCACCGCCGAGCACGATGTGGTGGTCGTTGTCGATGTGCACCCGGCTGACGGGCAGGGGGGCGCCGTCGTAGACGCAGCCACCGGCCGTCTCGCTCATCCCGTAGGTCAAGCGAACAGGGACACCTGCGCGACGTGCTCGGTCGGCCAGGCTCGCCGGAGTGGCGGCTCCGCCGACCAGCACGGCGTCGAAGCCGCGCAGGGCCTCGGTGCCCTCCGGGTCGTCGAGCAGCCGTGCGAGCTGGGTGGGCACGATCGCGGTGTAGCGGCTGCGTGCGGTGTCGGTCGCAGTGACCCGGGACGCGGCAGCAGTGAAGGCGGCGGGTGAGAAGCCGTGGCGCAGGTCGAGCACAACCGGCGCGACACCGGCGACGATCGAGCGCAGCAGCACCTGCAGACCGGCGATGTGGTGCCCGGGCATGGCCAGCAGCCAGGCGCCGCTGCCACCCAGCACCTGGTGCGTGGCCCAGGCTGAGCGCTCGACGGCTCCGGCAGTGAGCAGCGCGCGTTTAGGGTTTCCGGTCGAACCCGAGGTCGCCACCACGACCGCGAGATCGTCGGGGAGACCGACGACGTCGCCGCGGTCGATCACCGGGCGGTCGCTGGTGGCGGCGTAGGGCAACACCGGTGCCGTACCGGCCAGGGCAGCCTCGAGCGCGGGCAGGATCGTCAGCAGCTCTGGCCCCGCAGGGACAGCAAGCGGGAGCAGAGCCGCACCGGTCATGGGCTCATTCTGCCTGCTGGACCCACTTGGTGCGTGCCCCGGTGGTCACGGCTGACCAACTGGGTGCTACGTACCGCGCCGAGGTCACGCACTCGAGCTCTGCACAGCCGTGGGCGGCAGACGGCGAGGCCGCCTCTTTCAGCTTGGTAGACGATCATCCGCCCAGTACTGAGCCCTTCGACCGAAGCCGTCGATGGTCTGGCCGTCGAAATCTAGAATCGCGGATTCCATCCTGTTGAGGAGTCGATCCCGCATCTGTGCTTGTGAGTCTTCGGAACGCGCCTGATCGCACCAATCATTGCGCCCAGGCGTCGAACTCGAGGAGACCGCCCCCACCTGGCCGACAGATGAACAGCTCACCTCCAGGACCGTGCAACTCCCAAGCCTCATAGCTCCATCCGGCGGGAACATCGAACCGGGACCCGTCCGTGAACTCGATATGCAGATCCCATCGAGGGTTGACTGAGGCTTTATGGATCGTTTTACCAAGAAAGGGTTTAAGGACGTCGGGCAGATCGGGGTAGGTTTCGCCGGCGTCATGGTCCACGGGGTCTCCGGGGTCTACCTCGACCGGATCTTGTCCGGGAAGGGCCACGCTCAGGGTGGCGAGGACCGTCGACCAGTTCTCGCTCGTCCAGAACTGGACTGACCCGTCGAGCCTGAGGATATCAATGGTCTGGCCAGCCAGGTCAGGGATCACTGGGGGTTCCATCCTTTGGGGAGCGGATACGAGCCGTCAGCTGCAATTTTGATGTGGGTCTCGTCGGCCTTCGCCCTGCCGGTACGACCGTCAAGAGTAAGCGGTTGACCGTGCGAATTGTAGAAGCGGACGCAACCGTGCTCGTACCTCCAATCGGGGTCTTCGATACGAAGCGTATCCGCGTTCTCTGGCTGCCCCTTCCCAAGTTTAACTCTGTCGGGCGCCTGCCAGACGTCACCTTGACGGTTCTTGGCCACTCGACCCTTCCAGGTGGAGCCGGCTGCGTCGGGTCGCATCGAGTCGGGTAGTGGGTCTCCCGCATGGCCGCGACCAGGCTTTGGGGCGTCCGCCTCTTGCAGGAGTCGGTTGTCGTTGGCGCGGGCGTGCTCGATGAGGTTGCCAGCTCCGGTGCCGGCCGCTGTGGCCCCGCCAGCGATGGCGCCAGCCGCAACAACATTGAGAGGCACGCCGGCGACCGCCCCCACGCCGGTGGCGTCGAGGGCGACGCCGCCGACCTCACCGCCGGCGCCAAGCACCATCATTCCGGCTCCGAGGGCCAGCTGGGCGAGGTCTTCGGGGTGCTCGGTGGCGGCTTGGGCCACGTCGGCCGCGCCGTTGACCAGCGGTACGGCGGTGTGGTTGTAGGCCCAGGCGCCGGCGGTCCCCGCGGCCGCCACCGTGCTGTCGAACCAGCTCGACTCCTCGCGGGGAGCCACGTGGCCCACTCCGGACGCCGCGGCCCCGTCAAGCTGGCCCCGCACCAGGGGCAGGTCGTCGACGAGGTCAGGGTCGAGCGAGGGTGCTGTGGCGATGGGGCTGGCCGAGCTGACGTTGGGGGTGACCCCGGCGAGTGCTCGCGCGCAGCGGGTGCCGGCCGCCGTCAGGGCGTCCATCGTTGCGCCGTACCGTCGGTGGATGCCGGTCAGCTCGGTGTCGCGTAGCTGACCGGCCCTCGTGCTGGCCGCCGCCTGCAGCAGGGGGTCGACGGCGTGGGTGATCTCGATGGTCGCCAGGGCGCGGCGGTGCTCGTCAGCGGCGCGCCCGGCTTGTGCTGACAGGCTGCGGGCGGCGGCGATCGCGGCCTGCAGGGAGGCGGCGTACGCGACGAGGGCCCGGCCGCCCTCGTCGACCTGAGGCAGGAGCCCGCCGGCCCGCCGGGACAGGGCCGCCAGCTCGGTGGCGGCCCCGGCGGCGCTCGGGCCGGACCAGACCCCAGCGAGCTCGGCGCCGGCGCCGCCGCGGACTCCGGCTGTCGCTAGCCCGTGGTCGGCGACCTGGCGCAGGCGCCGGGCGGCGGCTCGCAGCATTTCGGGGTCGCCGTCGGGCACGGCGAGGTCGACCGTGATGGTGTCGCCTGGGATCACGAGGCGCGGCCCCCGCCGGGGACGCCCGCCGGCGCCGGAAGCCCGCGGGAACCCAGGCTCGCGGCGTTCGCCATCTCGACGTCGAGGGTCGAGACGCCGACCCAGTCGAGGTTTCGACCCAGGGCCGAGAACGCGAGGGCGAGCGTGCCGACCTCACGCTGGTGCGCGGTGAGGAAGGCCTCGAGGGCTGGGCCCAGCACCGGCTGGCCTCGACCGACCGCGCTTCGTGCCTGCCCGCCGGCATGAGCGAGCCCGGTGGCGCAGTCGCGCAGCGCCTCACCGGTCGTGAGTACCGTCGAACCCACCGCCCGGGTGCCGTCGGTGTCGATCGCGTAGGCCATGGCACGAGAACCTAACCGGGTCGCGAAGAAGGCCCGGAAAGTTCTCCACAGCCCAGCGGCATCCGGCCGGATGCCGTTCACGACCCCTCAGGCGGGCGCGCCCGGGGCCTCGCCACGAGATCGGGAACGGCGCACCGTCGAGGGCCCGGCGAGCTTGCGCTGGCGGGCCGCCATGACCACGGTGCCGAGCAGGCCGACGGCACAGATCGGGAAGCCGATGTGCGGGTTGAGCGGCAGGATGATTCCGAGGGCCCCGCCGACCACCCACAGGATCTGCAGCATCGTCTCGCTCCAGGCGAACACCGAGGCCTGCACGTTCTCGGGCACCTCACGCTGCACCAGCGCGTCGAAGCAGAGCTTCGACAGCTGTGCCGACAGGCCCTGCACGAGCCCCATGATGATGAGGGTCCACACGCCGTACCAGATCGCCGTGGCGACACACGTGGCCGTCGCGGCCAGTACGGAGATCATCGCGACCTTCTCGGGCCGGTAGTCCTTGATGACGTTGCCGAGCACACTGCCCAGGGCGTTGCCGACCCCGATGCCGAGCACGAGCAGCCCGAGCACCAACTCGCCCCGCATACCGTCGATGGGATGCTCCTTGGCCAGGAAGGCCATGAACATGATGAGGAACCCGGTGAGCAGCCGGGTGCCGCCGGTCGACCACATCGCGTGCATGACCGGCCACGGGATGGCCTGCATGCGGCGCCGGAAGCGTCCGATCGGCCCGAGCGAGTCGATGGTCACCGTGCCGTCGAGCGAAGGCTCGGCCACCCCTGGCGGAGGCCGGCCTGCTGCTTGCACGGGGATGAGGGTGGTCTCCTCCGGGCCCCGCTCGCCGAAGGAGGAGTCGACCCGGGCGGGCAGGCGGATCGCCTGCACCGTGCCGACCACGAACATCACGAAGGCTGCGCGCAAGGCCCATGAGGGGCCGACCCACAGCGCGGCACCCCCGACCGCTGCCCCCACGACGGCGCCGAGCACGCCGGCCATCGACACCTTCGAGTTCGCCCTCACCAGTGTGGTGCCCGGTGGCAGCAGCCGCGGCACGGCGGCGGCTCTAGCGATGGTGTACGCCTTCGACGCCACGAGGCAGCCGAGGGCCGCCGGGAAGAGCCACCCGCTGTCGTTGTTGATCGCCTCGGCCAGCACCCAGCAGAGGAAGGCCCGCGTGGCCAGGGTGATGCCGATGGCCCAGCGGCGGCCGTGGCTGAACCGGTCGAGCAAGGGCCCGATGAGCGGCGCGGTGAGGGCGAACGGCACCATCGTCAGCAACAGGAAGAGCGCCACCTGGCCGCGGGCCTGCGCCGCCTGGGGGTTGAAGAACAGGGTGCCGGCGAGCGCGAGGGTCATCGCGGTGTCGCCGGCGGTGTGGCTGGCGTGCAGCTCGGTGAGCCGGGCCAGGCCACTGTCGCCCGCTCCTCCGGCGTGGGTGTAGCCGTGGTACTTCGCCGCCGCGTACCGGCTGCTGCGCGCCGTGAGACGGGCGCTGCCACGAGTGGCCCGGCCGACGCCTCGCCCGACCGAACGGATCGGGCCCGCCGGCCGTGCGGCGGCGCCCAGGGGGTTGGGTGGCGTGGTGCCGGCCGGCGCCGCGCCGTCACCCTCCGGCGTCGGGAGGTCGGATGCCGCCCCGCCCCGGTCGCGCTCGGCCGCCGGGTGCGGTGCGGCATCCGGGCCGTCGTGGCGGGTGCGCGAGATCGGCGCCGGGTTCGGCAAGGAGATCGGCACTGCGGTGGTCGGGTCGGGGCGACGGCTCGCCGACCTCGGGGCCACCGGGATGCCGTCGAGGCTGCCTTCGAAGGACGCTCTGCGCACGGGTGAGGTCGAGGCGTCCGGCAGGTCGCGGTCGTCAGAGCTCACCCCAACATCTTGCCCTCTCACGGTGAACAGTCGGTGCAGAACACGGCCGGTGGGGAGGGTGCGGTGAGCTCGACTCTGAGGTCCGACGCCGTCCCTGATCGGCGGATACGCTCGGTGGAATGACCTCCTCCACGGCCACCTCCTCCACGGGCACCTCCGCCGCTGCCGCTGTGACCGGTTCGCGCTCGAGCGTTGGTCGATGGTCGGAGCGGTGGGCCGGCGTGCTGGGGGTCAGCTGGCTCGTTGCGGCCATCGTGCTCGCGGCTGCGAGCTGGTCGGTTGCTGGTGGCCGGCCACCCGGCGCACCTGATCACGCTCGGCGTGGTCGCGCTCGTCGGCATCCTGCTCATCGGGCGCGAGCTCCGTCTTCGCCGGCCGGCGAACGAGCCCACCCGGGGCCCGGCCCTGCGCGTGATCGGGCGGACCGTGGCGGCGCTCGCAGCGGTCGCCACCATCGGGGTCCTTGTCTACCTCAAGCCCTTCAGCGCCACGCCGGCCGCCATCGCGGCCATGGCGGAGGCTCCCGGAGCGCGGGTGCTCGACTCACCCACCCAGATCGCCCTCGAGCCCCAGACCGCGCCCGTAAAGAGCGGGCTCGTCTTCCAGCCGGGGGCGCGGGTCGACCCGCGTGCGTACGTGCCCTTGCTGCAGCAGGTCAGCCGAACCGGCGTGTTGGTGGTGATCGTCAAGCAGCCGTTCGACATCGGCTTCACCGCCATCGGTGCCCCCAGCCCGATCATCGCGGCCCATCCGGAGGTGAAGTCGTGGGCGGTTGCCGGTCACAGCCTCGGCGGGGTCGCGGCATCCTCGTTCGTCGGTGGCCACGCCGACACGGTGAAGGGGCTGGTGCTCTGGGCGTCGTTCCCGCTCGGCTCCTTGGCCGACACCTCGCTGAAGGTGGCCTCCATCTCGGGCACCAACGACGGGCTGGCCACACCCGCCGACATCGACGCGAGCAAAGCCGACCTGCCCGCGTCGACGGTGTTCACTCCGGTCGAGGGCAGTGTGCATGCCTTCTTCGGCGACTACGGCGCGCAACCCGGCGACGGCACCCCCACCGTGAGCCGTGACGTGGCACAGCAGCAGATCGTCGCTGCCACCGTCGCCCTGATGCAGTCCCTCTGACGCCACTGAGCCGTCCGGCGGTAACGATCTTGAGACTGGCTCCCGCATGAAACGTGAGTTTTGAGAAGCGCTCTACGCGATGATGAGACGGGCCCCTGGCGATCGCCCACCCCGAGCTGAGAGACGGGGTCGTCCGGAGGGGGGCGAGAGCCGGACTGCGGATCAGTACATGCCGAAGCTTGTCAGTGAGGCCTCACGCTTCGGGGCGCCCCGTAGGACGTTCGGCTATCGGAGCGTTCGCAACGAGGTGTCGAGGGTGTTCATGAGGTTCGCGGCGCGGCCCTTGCCGAGCAGCGCCGGCGAATATCGGTGCCCAACATCGACCAGCACCAAGGTGGCGCGTTGGTGGGCCTGCTCGATCACCGCATCCCCGACCGCAGGGTTGCCGTCTGCCCTGAGTTCGGCTGCGTACGCCGCCCCTGCGGCGGCCCGCAAGATGGGCTCGACCTGTGTGCCTTTAGCCAGCGGATGCAGATCAGCGGCCGCTGCGGCGACGGCAGTGGCGCGTGCCGCGCGCTGAGACGGCGGATCTCCTCCCATGTCCCTGGTGGTGGCCGTCGCTGATTCTCATGCCGATCGCTCCCGAGTTGAGGCGATCAGTCATAGATGACCGCGAGACCCCGGCGCTTCAGGTCGGCCAGTCCTTCTCGCATGTCTTGCTGCTGCCCGGGAGGGTGGCCGACCCAGTCGACAAGCTCCCCGACAACCTTTACCGGTTCCCGAGTCCGAAAGGACCGAGTCGGGTTGCCCGGGAACTTCTTGTCCGTGACATTCGGATCGTCCTCGACAGTCCCGATTGGTTCGACGATGTAGATCCGACCGCGTCCCCTGCCGAGCGCGAGCTCAGCTCCCCAGGCGGCAGCGTCCAGAGTGGCCGTCACGTAGACGTGATTGGCCGCCCGCCCTTCCTCGTAGTTCGAATTGTGCCCGGGAGCCAAGAAGTCGCCGGCTACCAGGTCCGCTTTCGTCCCGTGAAGGAGAGCACCTGATTCGTGTACTTCAAACGGCTTGGGCTCGCTCCCGTCAACCACTGCAACTCCTGATGACCTGGATCGATCTGTGCCTACGACTGGAGCAGTCTGAACCACGACGGGGGTCTTGCCGCAAGCCCCCATGCGCGCTATACCCTGGAAGTGGCAGGGAGCGACGTTTCTCTGCCGAGGAGGGTTTCGGATCGTCGAGCGCGGTGACCTACACCAAGGTTGGTCCGCACGATCGGACGACTGCCGTCCATGGGCCGCTCACCGACATCCCTCTCCCCCCTCACGTGCCACGCTGACTGGTCGTGGCGAAGCCGAGCCAGGTGTGTCGGTTGCCGGCCCAGCACCAGCCGACCTTCGGGGCGTGTTTGTTGCGCGTGCCGTCGCGTCCGGTGCCACCGCTGATCCAGATCGCTGGCGTGCGAGTGTCAAGTCGTGAGCCTCGGGACAGGCGGGAGGCGATCGTCATGAAGCAGTGATTGGGTTCGAGCAGCTTGGGTTCCTGGAGCAGCCAGCTGATCCCCTCGCTGATGGTCAGTGGACTGCGACCCAAGGAGGTGATGGACGGCAGCGCTTCGTCGGGGCTCCAGTTCCGCATCTCATCTCCGCGATTCACGTCGTGGATGAGATACAAGGGCTCTTCCGGGATCTCGATGCCTGTAATCGGTTCGAACTGGTCGATATCGGTCATGTCGACGACAACGAAGCCTGGCTTGTCGTGACGAGTGAGGAGACTCGCTAGGCGGCTTGGGGGTACCAGTGCCGGATGAACGGCGAGCATCGCGCCGGGCGCGTCAGAGAGCATCTGCGCGTGGGCTCGGAAGTCATCGGCGGTGATATCGGCGAGGGCGTGGACTCCGAGGTCGATGAGGTTTTCGGTCTGTTCGGCGAGGGCCAAGAGAATGCCTTCCGTCTGTCGTCTGTCGTCTGTCGTCTGTCGTCTGTCGTCTGGTGATACCGGGTTGCCGGCAAGGGTGGGCCGACCTGCTCAATTGGTACGCAGTACGGAGTAGAACGGACCAACGCTAGCATCTGTTCCGTACGCGGTACGGAATTGCTAGGATCCGGAGGTGAGTGACTCCGACCCGGTTCTGCCGCTGCTGTGGCGTTCGCCCGGCCATCCCCCACCCGTGCGTCGTGGACCCAAACAGAAGGTGTCTCTCGACCTAGTGCTCGATGCGGCGATCGAGCTCGCCGAGGCCGAGGGCCTAGCCACGCTGTCGATGCGCGGGCTGGCGCACACACTCGGCCTCGGGGCGATGACGCTCTACACCTATGTCCCGGGTCGAGACGAACTCGTCGTCCTCATGGTCGACCACGTGCTCGGCAGGACCCGCCGAGCGGCGCACAGCGACGATTGGCGGCGGCGGCTCGAGAGCGTCGCCGAGTCGGCCTACGCCGAACTGAGCGCCCACCCATGGTTGCTCGAGGTTGACGGATTGCGAGCCTGGCTGGGGCCACATGTGGCCGAGCGTTACGAGTGGCAGCTGAGCGCCGTTGATGGCCTCGGCCTCAGCGACGTCGAGATGGACCAATCGGTCGTCCTGCTCGAGGGAATCGCTGCCACTGCCGTGAGGTCGCGACACGCTGTCGTCAGTGCAGAACGACGATCGGGACGAACCGAGCTGGAGTGGTGGGAGGCAAACGCCGAGGCGATGGCAGAACTGGTGGGTGATCGCCGATTCCCCCTGGCATCTCGCGTCGGGCAATCCGCTGGCGAGGTCTACCACGCTGCCAGCGACCCCGAACGACAGTTCCGATTCGCCCTCGACCGCGTCGTCGACGGCCTACTCACTGCACGACCAGCCACCTGATCACAGCGCCGCCCGATGAAGGGCAAGGCAACTCTCACCAGCAGGTCGTTTCGTTACTGGGTTCCACGAGCACGTCGAAATATGTGCGTCCCCGGTAGTCGAACGGCTACTGGTGACGTCTGCTGCTGGTCGAGCGACTGCTTCCGATCATCCCGTGGGGGATCGGCTATCGAGAACAGCGTTCGCGCGTCCATTTTGCCGCTGAGGACCCAAGGTTTGGTGCGTACAGTGCGATGGACGATGCGGATGTTCGGTGAAGAAGGTGAGATACGACCTGGAGTCGCTCTGGCGGCTGGGAGGCGTCACTCGGTCGGTCGCCGCCAGGATGGGACCGTCGTCGCCGTGGGCGGCGGCACCTCCAACGAACTCGATGTCGGCCGGTGGCGGGACATAGTTGCTGTCGCTGCTGGCAATGTGCACACCGCGACAAACACGGGACGGTCGCACACGGTTGGCCTTCGATCCGACGGCACCGCGGTGGCGACCGGTTGGAACGGCGACGGACAGTGTGAGCTGGATGCTTGGCGGGACGTCGTGGCGGTGGCGGCCGGCTGGCGACGCACGCTGGGGCTCCGCGGCGATGGCAGGGTTCTCGCGGCGGGTCGAGAATCCGAGGGCGCCTGTGCCGTGGACGGCTGGCGTGAGGTGATAGCCATCTCTTGCGGTGACTGGCACTCCGTCGGGCTTCGCGCTGACGGGACCGCGGCGGCGGCGGGCGTCAACCGCCGAGGACAGTGCGACCTCGACGCGTGGCGCGATGTCTCCGACATCGCAGCTGGGTATCTGCACACGGTGGGCGTTCGCAGAGACGGTCGAGTCGTCGCGGCCGGTGGGTGGTCCTCGGTGGCGTGCGCCGTGGATAACTGGCGGGACGTGACCGCAGTGGCCGCAGGGAGCTACCACACCATTGGTGTCACTGCTTCGGGTCGAGTCGTCGCCACGGGAGGCAACAGCCACGGGCAATGTGACGTCGGCGGCTGGCGCGATGTCATTGCTGTGGCCGCCGGTTCCACTCACACGCTGGGCCTTCTTGCCAACGGCATGGTCCTCAGTGCCGGCAACAACGCAGACCATCAATGCGAGATCCACGCCTGGGTCGGAATCCAGCGCGCCAGATAGGCCGACCTACGGGTGCTGCCCATGGACGAGTAGGTCCTACGGCGGCCGACTGCGGCCACCCCCTGAGTTTCGCAACGGGAAGGCTCAGCGACATGCCTCGGCCAAGCGAGCGGATGTCGCAAGAGGATCCTCATACGGCACCTGGCACCGTCCGACGTCGATGACCGCGACAAAGACCGCGGCGACACCGAAACGGCGATCGCAACTGCGTGCCGGCCGCTGGCCGTCCTGCTGCGTATGCATGGCCGTCCGCCTCCGCAAACTTCCTCAACTGCCGCCGTGAGTGCCCACCCCTCGGGTCACACGGTGTTGGCGCGTATCGCGGTTACGTAGGGCGAGGCGGCATGCCCTCGGGCCACGCCGGCCGGGATGATCGAGAGGGCAGACATCCAGCGCCAGCTGAGCCCTAGCCACGAGACGACGACGAGGAATGCGAGAGACGCCAGCAGGTAGCCCATCGAGTAGCCACCCTGCAGGAGTCCGGAGAAGAAGCCTCGCCGGTGGGCCGGGATCTTCTCCATCGCGAGCGCCGCGCCGAGGCCCCACTCACCGCCCATCCCGATGCCGTACAGCAGCCTCAGCACGAGCAGGATCCAGAAGTTGGGGGCGAACGCGCAGAGGAAACCCACGATGGCGTAGAAGGTCACGCAGGTCATCAGCGGGACGCGTCGCCCCGGCCGGTCGGCCCAGAACCCGAAGATGAAGGCGCCGACGGGACGCATGAGCAGCGTCATGGTTGTGATGAAGGCCATCTCGCTGAGCGACTTGCCGAAGTCCTTGGCGATGTCGGCGTAGATGAGGACGACCAGGAAGTAGTCGAAGGCGTCCATCGCCCAGCCGAGGTAGGCCGCCACGAACGAGTTTCGTTGGTCCGGCGTCAATTTGGTGCGGGGTGCAGCGCTCGCGTTGGCACTCATCCTGCCGCCTTGGTAAGGCGGCAAATACCTCAAGTGGGTTATCCATTTGACTGCCGGGACCGCTGGGGCGCTGGGCAGTTCGTT
>JAKDLG010000272.1 GCA_030452985.1 Humibacillus sp. | reverse complement strand
GCGGAGGGCGTGGGATTCGAACCCACGATGGGCTATGAACCCATAGCGGTTTTCAAGACCGCCGCACTCGGCCACTATGCGAGCCCTCCCGTGCACGAGAAGTCTACTGGCGCCAGCCGCACAACCCGTCGAGAGGACGTTTCGTGCGACACGAACCGTCCTTTCGACGGTAAGGGGCCGTCGAGAGGGCAGTAGATGTCGACCTCAGATGAAGATCGCGGGATCGAGCCACTGGTTATCGGCGGTGCGCTTCGGGAACCGCACCACGGCCGGGATGCCGGTCGCCACCGCGCCGACCGGCACGTCCTTGACGACGACCGAGTTGGCGCCCACCTGCACATCGTCACCGATCAGGACCGGCCCGAGGATGCGAGCCCCCGCGCCGATCGTGACCCGGTTGCCCACCGTCGGATGACGCTTGACCGACAGCATCGACCGGCCCCCGAGAGTGACCCCGTGGTAGATCATCACGTCGTCGCCGACCTCAGCGGTCTCGCCGATGACCACACCCATGCCGTGGTCGATGAAGAAGCGGCGGCCCAGCTGGGCCCCGGGGTGGATCTCGACGCCGGTGGCGAAGCGAACCCCCTGAGCCAGCACCCGCGCCGGTAGCCGGCCGCCGGGCAGCGACCACAGGGCGTGCGTGCCACGGTGGGCCCAGATCGCGTGCAGCCCGGGCGAGGTGAGCAGCACCTCGGCCCGCGAGCTCGCCGCGGGGTCGCGGTCGATCGCGGCGTCGAGGTCCTCGAGCGCCCGTGAGGCCACCGTGCGCACCAGTCCGAGCACCGCGCTGGACCGGCGCCGTGGCCGGCGGGCGGATGCCGTGCCGACTGCAGCACTGGGGGCGGTCACGACGGCCTCCTCACCCCGAACGAGCGCCAACGGCGTGGCGCTCGTTCGGGGCGCGGAGGCGGTGGACGGCGGATCGGCGGAGGCCGCGTTGCTCATGGTTCGCTCCGTCCGGGTCAGTCGACGAGTCCGTCGAAGAGCACCGTGGAGAGATAGCGCTCACCGAAGGAGGGGATGATGACCACGATCGTCTTGCCCGCGTTCTCGGGGCGCTGGGCCACCTGCACGGCGGCCGCGATCGCGGCGCCCGAGCTCAGCCCGACGAGCAGGCCCTCTTCGGTGGCCGCGCGGCGGGCCCACGTCACCGAGGTGTCGATGTTGACGTCGATGACCTCGTCGTAGACGTCACGGTCGAGGATCTCGGGCACGAAGTTCGCGCCCAGGCCCTGGATCTTGTGAGGCCCCGGGGCCCCACCGTTGAGGATGGCGCTCTCGGCCGGTTCGACAGCGATGATCTGAACGCTCGGCTTGCGTGACTTCAGCACCTGCCCGACGCCGGTGATCGTCCCGCCGGTGCCGATGCCGGCCACGACGATGTCGACCTCGCCGTCGGTGTCCTTCCAGATCTCCTCCGCGGTGGTCTGGCGGTGGATCTCAGGGTTGGCCTCGTTGGCGAACTGACGCGCCAGCACCCCGCCGCGCTCAGCGGCGATCTGCTCGGCCGCGTCGACCGCGCCCTTCATGCCGGTCTTCGGGTCGGTCAGCACCAGCTCGGCCCCGAAGGCCCGTAGCAGCGCACGACGCTCCTTGCTCATCGACTCGGGCATGGTCAGCACCACGTCGTAGCCGCGCGCGGCGCCCACCATCGCGAGCGCGATGCCGGTGTTGCCCGACGTCGCCTCGATGATCGTGCCGCCGGGCTTCAGCTCGCCGCTGGCCTCGGCCGCGTCGATGATCGCGACGCCGATGCGGTCCTTGACCGAGTTGGCGGGGTTGTAGAACTCGAGCTTGGCGGCGATGGTGGCCGGCGCGCCGTCAGTGATCCGGTTCAGGCGCACGAGCGGCGTGTTCCCGATCAGCTTCGTGACGTCGTCGTAAATCGGCATGGGCGCTGCCCCCTTGGGCGTTGTCGGTGCAAGTGGCTGTGGGTTGACGGTCGCTGGAGCCGGCCTCGCGGCCCGACCCACTCTCGAGCGGCAACCGTGCCACGCTTATAGATATTCCAACGAATGCTTATCCGGCGACAGGGGGCGACCACGATCCGGTCGCTCCGGACGCCACGGTCGGCCCGGTCCCTCTCCGCGATCCTCATCACAGCCACGTGGCCCGACCAACCACTAAGCGCTTGCTCACCGCCCCGTAGACTCCCCGCATGAGCGCCCTTCAGATCGTGGCCGCCGTCGTCTGCCTCGGAGTCACCGCGGTGGCCATCGCGTTGTTGGTCAAGACCGTGGTAGGCATGGTCGCCACCTTCCGCCTCGGCCAGCCCGACAACCGAGGCGATGACAAGGGCGCCCGCACGCGCACGCTGGTGCGCGAGTTCCTCGGCCACACCCGCATGTCGCGCATCCCGGTGGTGGCCGTGGCCCACTGGTTCACGATGGTCAGCTTCGGGGTGCTGTTCTTCACCCTGCTCAACGCCTTCGGCCAGCTGTTCAAACCCGACTTCACCCTGCCGCTGATCGGTCACTTCCCGCCCTTCGAGTGGGTGACCGAGTTCTTCGCCTGGGCCGGCCTGGTCGGCATCCTCGTGCTCATCGGCATCCGGCAGAAGAACCACCCCCGTTCGGCGTCGGGAGGCGACGGCCGCCGTAGCCGCTTCTTCGGCTCGAGCTGGTGGCAGGCCTACTACGTCGAGTTCACCATCCTCGGCGTCACCCTGTGCATCCTGACCCTGCGGGCCCTGGAGTACGCCCTCGCCGAGGCCGGTGGCGCCACCGGCATCAGCAGCGTCAGCGAGGCCGGGGCCCTGCACTACCCGCTCACCGGGTGGCTGGGCGAGATGTTCACCGGCACTTCAGTTCCCACGCTCGAGAACCTCATCGTCGTGGTTGCCGCGGTGAAGATCCTGATCTCGTTCGCGTGGATGATCACGATTGCACTCGTGCCGACGATGGGCGTGGCCTGGCACCGCTTCCTCGCCTTCTTCAACATCTTCTTCAAGCGCCACGCCGACGGGCGCACGTCCCTGGCCGAGCTGGCGCCGATCCGGGTCGACGGGGAGCCACTCGACTTCGAGAACATCGAGGAGCTCGACGAGGACGCGGCGCTCGGCGTCGGCAAGGTCGAGGACTTCACCTGGAAGGGCCTGCTCGACTTCAGCACCTGCACCGAGTGCGGCCGCTGCCAGAGCCAGTGCCCGGCCTGGAACACCGACAAGCCGCTGAGCCCCAAGCTGCTCGTGATGACGTTGCGTGACCACGCGAACGCCAAGGCCCCGTGGCTGCTCGCCAGCGAGGAGGTGCGCGCTGCCGGGGTCGAGCAGGCTGAGGGCCTGCGCGACGCGACCCGCGCCGCGGTGACCACCGAGTCGCTCGTCGGTCCGACCGGCTACGACATCCGGCATCCGCTGGGGGCCTACAACCCGCACGGGCCGGATGCCGTCATCGACGACGACGTGCTCTGGGCCTGCACCACCTGCGGGGCCTGCGTCGAGCAGTGCCCGGTCGACATCGAGCACGTCGACGCCATCGTCGACATGCGCCGCTACAAGAACCTCATCGAGTCGGCCTTCCCCAGCGAGCTGAACGGCCTGTTCAAGAACCTCGAGAAGAACGCCAACCCGTGGGGCCTGGCCCCGCGGCTGCGGATGGACTGGGCCAAGGACCTGCCGTTCGAGGTCAAGCAGGTCGGCACCGATGTCGAGAGCGCAGACGAGGTCGACTACCTGTTCTGGGTCGGCTGCGCGGGTGCGTACGAGGACCGCGCCAAGAAGACGACCCGGGCCGTGGCCGAGCTGCTGCACACCGCGGGGGTCAGCTTCGCCGTGCTCGGCGACGGCGAGGCCTGCACGGGCGACGCGGCCCGCCGCGCCGGCAACGAGTTCCTCTTCCAGATGCTCGCCCAGCAGAACGTCGAGACGCTCACCGAAGCCGGAGCCACCAAGATCGTCGTCACCTGCGCCCACTGCTTCAACACCATCAAGAACGAGTACCCCCAGCTCGGCGGCCACTACGAGGTGCTGCACCACACCCAGCTGCTCAACCGGCTCGTGCGCGAGAAGCAGCTGGTCCCGGTGGCCCGCCCCGGCGAGGCCGCGTCTGCCGGCACCCTGACCGGCGCGGCCTCGACCGGCACCAAGGTGACCTACCACGACCCGTGCTATCTCGGCCGGCACAACCAGGTCTACGCCCCCCCGCGCGAGCTGCTGCAGATCCTGCCCGGGGTCGAGTACGCCGAGATGCAGCGCAGCAAGGAGACCTCGTTCTGCTGCGGCGCCGGCGGGGCCCGGATGTGGATGGAGGAGAAGCTCGGCACCCGCATCAACGCCAACCGCGTCGAGGAGGCCATCGCCACCGGCGCCGACCGCATCGCCATCGGTTGCCCCTTCTGCAAGGTGATGCTGGGCGATGGCCTGAACGCGAAGAAGGACGAGGACAGCAGCCTCGCCGACCTCGAGGTGGTCGACGTCGCCCAGATGCTGCTCGCGGCCGTTCGTCGCGGCGGAGATGACGCCACGCAGGATGCCGCCCAGCCGGAGCCCGCGCCCGCCCCCTCCTGACGCCCGCTGCCAGCCCGTACGAAAGTGGCCACTCGACTTGGGGGTTCATGGCATCC
>JAKDLG010000085.1 GCA_030452985.1 Humibacillus sp. | reverse complement strand
GCAGCAACCTTCAGGGATCACGCGACTGGGGCCCGCCCTGGCCGCCGACGACCCCGGTCGTCCGAGCGCTCTCGCCAGCGCGTGGACGGCCGCCCCCGCCGGCGCCGCTCTCGAGGTGCTCGACGAGGGCGTGGCACTGGTCGACGTGCAGGCCACGCTCGCCTCCCGGTCGTGGGACCCGGCGGCCGGCGACGGCCGGTTGGGGTGCCGCGGCGCCATCCTCAGGGCCCCCTGGCGCGACTCGCTCGACCCGGCCCCGCGGGGCACCGAGGACGACAGGGCCGAGGTCAAAGCGGCCTGGTCCGAGGTGGGGTTTCGCCCTCACGACCTGCGCAACGCCGTGCGGTTCACCCCGGACACGGGGCTCGTCGCCGCGAGCTTCCTGCTGCTCGTGCCCGAGCGGGCCCTCGCGGGCGGGCTCGTCATCGCGGCCGAGAGGGGCGACGGCGGCATCCTGTTCGAACGTGACGTCGAGCCCGCGGACCTCGTGGGCGTGGCGCACCCGCTTCCCCCGGCCTGGGTCGACCTTGCCGGCCCGTGGGCCGACCCGGTCATCCGCGCCGGCCTCTATGCAGCGCGCGTCCGTGCGACATCGACGGTCGGCCACACTTTTGTGCTCGTCGACCTCGACCGGCTGCCGGAGCCGGCCGCCTCGGTCGTCATCGGCTGGCGCGAGGAGCAGATCCCCGGACGGGGCGAGGCCAGAGCGCCGTTCTACGTCGTGGCGGCCACCGGTGTCGTCGGTGCGGAGAGCTGGCGTCAGAGCTGGGACACCGAGACCACGACGGACGACCAGGAGGCGTTGCAGACGGCGCTCACCCAGGACCCCGACGACCACGCCCTGTTCACGCCGAACACGACCTACACCGTCGACGTGGCGTGGGTGGCGGCGTGGCAGAAGGGTGACGCCCAGCCCGGCGCGGCAGAGCTGGGAACGGTGCAGCCCAGCGTGACCCAGTCGTTCCGCTTCCGCACCGACCCAGCCACCCAGTATCCGCACGACCTTGCGCCCTGGCTGTTGACGACCGCACCCGGCATGGACGACGTGGGCTGGTTCTGTCGTGAACCCGTGCGCATCGCCTTCGCCACGCAGAAGGTCGGCGACCTCTACGCCGCCTACGGCAAGCAGCTCAAGGTCGTCGTGCGCAGCGCCTCCGGTGCGCATCCCGCGCCCCCGGGTGGCACCCCAGGCTCGGGGTTCGTCATTCCGCTCGAGATCGGCGAGTTCCTCACCAACAGCACGCAGCTCACCGTTCGCACCCCGTGGGAGCAGGCGGTTCGCGACGTCGCGCCGATCACCGACGGCATGCGGTGCATCGACGCGGTGGGTGAATGGGACCACCACACGGTGCTCGAGCTGCCCTACGACTTCGAGCCTCTGACCGACTACCTCGTCGACGTGCACGCAGCGGGCGCGGGGGAGGGGCTCACGACCGACAACCGCATCCACCGCATCGGGTTCACCACCTCACGCTTCCTCGACCTCGACGATCTCGTGTCGTTCATCGCCCCCGCCACGGTGCGCGGCCGACTCGTTCCGACTCCGAGCGCGCTGTCGGCCCTGACCGACGCACCGACCGGCGACGAGGTCGACACGGCCTTCCAGGGCGCCGGGCTCTCGGTGCCGCAGACGCCCGACTTCCCGGCCGTCGACGTGCTCTGGTCGTCGGATGCCGTTCCGCAGCCGATCGCGCTCGTGCTCGAGTCGAGTGAGCCTCTCTGGCGCTCGAGGCTGCTGCCGACCGTGGTCACCGGGCCGGTTGATGCCATCGACCCGACGCACCAGTGGTGGAAGGCCGTGCCGGGTGACTGGCTGTTTCTCGCCGACAGCACCGCGCCCGTCGCGGCGGGCGACTTCGCCAGGGCAGCCGTCACACGAATCATCCACTGCCCCGGTGACACCCGCGCCATCGCCCTGCTCGCCGCCGGCGCTCGGGGGCAGGAGGTGCGGCTCGACCTCGTCGTCGCCGCCGACGCGGTGGCATCGACCCCCGAGAAGAGGGCAACGGCCGTGCGGATGGCGCTGCTGCGAGCACCGTGGGAGGTGGAGGACTGATGGACCTGATCGCCAACAGCTGGCTCTTCCGGGCCGAGGCGATGCGCCTCGACTGGGGCGGTGCCCTCGACCGGCAGATCGCCTTTCTGCGCCAGTCGCGTTCGCCCTTCATCGAGCAGGTCATGCCGAAGGACGACGTGCGGGAGGCCGCCAAGCGACGCAGCGGCGACGTGCACGTGTGGTGGGCGTGCAGCCGCCGGCTGGGCGTGCCGCGAGGCGCCTTCACGGTCTGGACGCGGCTCGGTGTCGACGTCGACCTGTCTCGCATCGAGCTGAGCCCGGAAGCCGACGCCGATGGGGTGCTGTTCACCTGGGGCCCGGTTGAAGCTGCGGTGGTTGAGGTGCAGTACACCCCGGTCGACGTCGCGAGAGCGACCCGGGTGCAGCTGCACCGCACGTCGGGAGCCCTGCGCGACCTGGTGGCTGCGGTGCCGGTTCCAGCGGGGAGCGGAGACCCGACGGTCGTGCGGCTGCGCTGCTCGGGAGCGACCTCGGTACGCGTCGACAACGGCACGGTCACCTCGGTGCGGCTCGCGTCATTGGCCGACGTCGTGAACGCGCCCGACTGGACGCCGGTCGAGCTCGTCGGGCTGCCGTGTGACGACCCGTGGAGCGCGACCGCCTACGACTCGAGCCCCCAGGGCCTGCTCGACGACCTCACCTCGCCCGTGGAGGCGGCGGTCGGCCGCCTCAAGCGGGGGGCGCCGCCGTTCGGCTGGTGGCCGCTCACGCAGGCCGGGCGGATCGCCCCGGCCTGGCAGAGCGCCGACCCGGAAGCGTTGGTGAAGGAGGTCTCCGTCGAACTGCTGCCCGAGCTCGAGCCGATGTACGCCGGCGGGGTGCGGGAGTGGACCCAATGGAAGCTGGAACAGGTGCGGGCCGTGCCGGGCCCGACCCAGGACGGTCGTAGCTCGAGCCTCGACACCTCCGCCACGATCCGCCCGTTCTCGCTGCTCGTGCTGCCGGCCCAGACCGACCCGTTGCTCAATCTGGCGACCGGCTTCGGCACGACCTACGGTTTCGACACGCGGCTGCCGGTCGACTACTGGCCCAACGGTGAGCAGCAGATCGACTTCATGGTGACTGCCGACTACAGCTCGCTCGGGCGCCCGCGGCGCGGGAAGGGGCGGCTCGCCGCGTACGCCCCCCAGGTCGGGCCGCACGTCGTCAGCGCCCCAGCAACCGGGCTCGAGGCCGAGCGAGTCGGGTTGGTCGGCCCGGCCCACCCCAACGACCCGTGGCGTGAGAGCGTGCGCGTGTCGTGGGACGCCCTGCCGACCACCGCCATGCTCGGGCGTGTCAGCGCCGGCGTCCTCGGCCGGTACGACGCGTCCGGTTCGGTGGCGCAGTGCCTGGCGCCGCCGCGCGACTCCGGTGGCTACCGGCCTCTGACCCTGTCTCCTGACGCACCGGCCGGCGAGGCCGGGCACGACCGCATCGCCTTCGCGGACGGCGGCGTCGACATCCCGATCGGCAGCGGCGGTCGGTCGGTCGGCTACGGCGTGACGCTCGTCGACGTGCACGGGGTCTGGTCGTCGTGGCGTGACATCGCCTACGCCGGCGACGAACCGGGCCCGCAGGCGCCGCGCGTGGTCTCGCTCGCCCTCGACAGCAGCTACGGCGGCAACGCGGCAGCCTGCCCCGCAACCTTGCGGCTCGAGGTAGCGGTCAACTGGGCCGAGCGCACGCCGGCCCACCTGGTCGGCGTGGCCGTCTACTTCCCCATGGCCACGGCGCTGTCCGACCCCCCGGTGGGGATCGGACCGGAGGCGGCGACACCGCTGGGGTGCTTCCGCCGCGACTTCGCCCTGAGCTTTCCCGGCGATGCCCCCACCCCCAACGGCTGCACGGTCGCCTCCCTCTCGGCCGATGGCACCACGGTCGTAGCGGCCGGGCCTGGGCAGGGCGACGGAGGTCGACGGTATGCCATCGAGGCTGCGATCCCAACGATCGACTGGACCGTCACCGGTCGCTGGGGGGTTCGGGTCTGGCTCCGCAGTCACCTGTCGGTCGGCGTGTCGCCGACCGCGTGGGTGCCCGGAGACACCCACCCCGCCCGCGCCGTCGCGGCGAGCCCGGTGCCGGTGACACCGCTGCCGCCGCCCGCCCCTCCCGGCGTTCCCCTGGGCAGCACCGTTGACGCGCAGGGCTCTTCGCACGTGCGAGTGCACTGGTCGCTGCCGGGTGGTGGTGGCGGTGGCGGGGTTCGCACCTCGGTCGTGTGGGAGGTCTCCGAGACGGCGCTGCGACTGCACCGCGGGCTGACCCCGAAGGCGCCGGAGACCGACCCTCCCGGTGTGCGCCTCGCTGCCCTGTGGGCGGCGTACGACGAGATGACGGAAACGGCGCGGAGAGCCGCGTTCCGCCGGATCCGCGAGGTCGACGCCGCCATCACGAATGTCGACGTGGCCCTGCCCAAGGGTTCGACCGACATCCACCTGTTCACCGTCACGACGGCGTCGATGACGGGGATCGAGTCGCCGTGGCCCGGTGCCGGCGCGCCCGGTGCCCACCTGCATCTGCAGGCGGCGATCGCGCCGCGGCTGGTGGCGCCTCCTCCGCCCCTGGCCCGCACCGAGGTGAACGACGACGGGTCGGTCACTGTGCGACTGCTGAGCGCCAGCCGGATTCCGGTCGATCGCTTCCTCGTTTTCGCCACCCGGTCGGAGGCGGCGGCCAGAGACCGCGAGAGCATGGGGCCGCCCGTGGCCTCGGTTCCCGGGCCAGTCGCGCCGTCCGGCAGCGATCCGGTGACGAATGCTCCTGTCTACGAGGCGAGCTGGTCTGGCTCACTCTCGCCGTCGTGGACCCCGTGGCTGATCCGCGTGGTGGCCAAGCCGGTCGACGCGTTGACGGTGCTGGGCGTGCGCGGTGTGACGTCAGCGGCATCCGAGATCGTGTCGGTGTTCGTGCCGCCGGCCACTGCCCCCGACCTCGATGCCCTCACCGCCGATCTGTGGGGCGCTGACCACCGCGGGGTGGTGGTGCGCACGTCGACGAGCGCACCCGTCGGGGTCACGACGATCGGTGCCCACCGCTTCGGCGGAACTGCCGGCGACGCGGTGCTCCCGGTGGTGGCGCTGTCGACGTTCGACGAGTCGGCCCTGACGAGCCCGCCCGCTGACGCGAACACCACGCCGGTCACCGAGCGCGGTGTGCGCACGGCGGGTCGTACGCCGCTGGCCCTGTGGTTCCGTCGCCCCGTTGCGACCGACCCGGTGACGGTGACGCTACGTCTGCTCGACCCGTTCGGTCGAGTGACCGAGCGGGCCGTGGTGGTGCCCGGCTGGGTGCCCCCTCCACCGTTCACGGTCACGATCGTCGGTGTCACGGCCCGTCCGACCGGTGTGCTCGTCGGCGTCAACTCCGACGCCAGCGCCGCAGCGGCGGCCGGGGTGGTCATGCACGTGCGGGCTCTCAAGCGCCGCGTCCTCGGCGGGGGTGGAAGGCTCGGGCCGATTCGGGGGCCACTGCTCACCGTCGTCGAGGGCGACTTCGCGCTGGCCTCCATTCCGCTCGGGCTCCCGATCTTCCCGTCCGACGGCGCGATCCACGTGGTGCGGAGCCGGGCTCCCTTCAACACCGCGCGCTTCACGGTCTGGATCCCGGTGCTCGCCCCCCTGAGCGTCGGCATCACCCTGACCGACCCAGCCGGCGCCACCGCCACGGCCACCGGCTCCGTGTGAGGGGTGGCCTGACCTCGCGCGACCGACTCGGGCGGCTGTCGGCGTCAGGTGGGAGAGTCGGGTCATCGCGGGCCCGACCCGGTCGTCACGAACCAGGAGAACGCCATGAGTGACCAGAGCGCCGTCACGTTCGGTAGCTTCGCCCTCGACTGCGTCGACCCGGCGGGGGTGGCGCAGTTCTACGCCGACCTGCTCGGCGGGTCGGTGACCGCTGAGCCTGAGGGAGACTGGTTCACCGTGCGATGGGACGGCCCCGACCTGGCCACCCAGCTCGCGCCGAACCACGAGTCTCCTGACTGGCCGAGGGGCCAGCAGCAGGCGCACCTCGACCTCAAGGTGGCCGACATCGTGGCCGCGCACCAGCGTGTGCTCGATCTCGGCGGCACCGCGCTCGACCCGACCGAGGCGCCACAGCCGGCACCGGAGCGCGGGTTTCGGGTCTACGCCGACCCGGCGGGCCACCCCTTCTGCCTCTGCCGATCATCACCCGACGCCTGGGACTGAGCCTGCCTGCTGCTGCCTGGGGCGACCCGGGCGGCCGGGCGAAGTCTGGGAAGCGGGATCGACACGCCGACCAGAGTGACGCCGCGTCCGTCCTGCTCCCAGCCAGAGCGTTCGAGCAACCGCAGCGCCGCCGCCCCGACCGCCTCGGGCTCGGTGGTCGGCTGGGGGAGCGGCCCGCGCTCGGTGACCTGGGTTCCGTCGTCGTAGCGCACCACGACCTCGAGACGTGTCGGCAGACGCGCGTCGTCGCCGAGCCGGGCCAGGGCCCGCTGCACCGACGCGCGCAACACGGCCTCGACCGTGGAGCGGGTGCGGGTGGCCGGGAACGAGCGCGTCGCGCCGACGGAACCTCGCGGGCCGGGCAGCCGGATCGTCGCGTCGTCGGTGCCGGCCGCGATGGAGGCCACCCGCCGCGCCATGGCGGTCGACAGGCCACAATTCTTGAGGTCGTCGACCGACAGCCCGTAGAGGTCTGCCACGACGAACAGCCTTGCCGCATGGAGTTTCTCGTACGTGACGGGCCCGACACCCCACAGGTCGTCGAGTCGTAACCGCGGCCGCACTCTGGCCTCGAGGGCGGCGTCGACGACGAGGAAACCGTCAGGTTTGGCGCGACGGCTGGCCAGCTTGGCCATCAGCTTGGTACGGGCCACTCCGACGCTGACGGGTAGACCGACCTCCTGACGGGCTGCGTCCCGGATCGCCGCCGCCATCCCCGCGGGGTCGTCGCGGTCGCGGCCGGTCACGTCGAGGAAGGCCTCCTCCATCGAACCGGGCTCGACCAGTGGCGTGAACCGTCGGAACACCTCGAACAACCGGGCCGACGCCTCCTCGTACGCGTCGCCGCGCACCGGCGCCACGAGCGTGGCCGGCCAGTGCCGCCTCACCTGGCCCAGCGGCATCCCGGCGTGGATGCCGAGGGCCCGCGCCTCGTAGCTCGCGCAGGCGACCACCTGCTCACCGACGACCATCGGCACGCCGCGATAGCGAGCGTGGTCGCGTTGCTCGACCGACGCGAAGAAGGCGTCGGCGTCGGCGTGCATGATCACGGGACCACCTTGCCGCCGACCGCTGACAACCGACCAGAGGCGCAGGTCAGTAGCCGGCGCGGTCGAGGGCCTCCGTGGTGAGGGTGCGGCCGAGATCGATCATCTCGGCGGCCTTGTGGAAGTCGAGGGTGCGCACCGCGTTGGACGGCACGGTGACGAGCACGTCGGGCGGGTTGGCTGCCATCCGATAGCGGCAGATCAGGGCACTCATCGTGTCGAACGACATCGTGAGCAGGTCGAGCATGCCGAGGTCGGGGGCGTGCGGCTCGGTGGCTGCGATCTCATCCGCGGACCCCTTGCGATGGCCGACCGACAGCCGCGTGGCGATCGACTTGAACCGCTCCGACTCGACCCTGTCGGTGGCCCGACGCAACCGCGCGGCGATCTCGTCGAGGGGGCGGTGCTCGGCGGTGACCTTGACGGGGGTTGAGGGGGCGTTCGCGACCCTGGCGCCGGAGAGCGAGACCGCGATGGTCAGGTCGGTCTCGACCGCCGCCGTCGGCTCGATGGGCACGGGGTTGATCAGCCCTCCGTCGACCAAAGTGCGACCGTTGACGACCACCGGCGTGATCACGCCGGGGATGGCGATGGAAGCGCGAATCGCGTGCTCGACCATGCCGTGCTGGAACCAGACCTCGCGCCGGGCGTTGATGTCGGTGGCGACGGCCGTGTAGGGGATGGGCAGCTCGTCGATCGTCGCACCCTCGAGGATCTCGCCGACCTTGGCGATGATGCGTTCGGCCCGGATGGCTCCGCCGGAGGACATGATGCTGAGGTCGAGCAGCCGCCACACCTCGCGCTGGGTGAGACTGCGCGCCCACTCGGTGTACTCGTCGAGCTTGTTCGCGGCGGCCACCCCGCCGACGAGTGCTCCCATCGACGTGCCCGCGATGGCCACCACCTCGAAGCCGCGCTCGCGGATCACCTCGAGGGCGCCCACATGGGCGTACCCCCGGGCGCCGCCCGAACCGAGCACCACCGCCGCACGCCTGCCTGCCGCTACCACCAGTCGACACTAACGCCGGGCGGCCGACGCAGCACGTCCGGGCCCGCTGTGGTCCGGAGCCGTTCGAGGGTGCAGGCAGACTGATATCAAGTTTTCGCTCACGGACCCTTGCGCTTCTGTCGTCAGGTCGGGCACTATTAAAGCCCTTGAATGTAAGCGCTTACAAAGATCGCCCACCACGATCGGGCGCTCTCCCAACTCGACGACGAGACCTGAGAGGACACCGCTGTGACGACTGCTCGCCAGCAGGGCCCTGGTGCCACGATCTACTCCGTCGCCGACTACGCGGGCGTCTCGATCGCCACGGTCTCGCGCGTGATCCAGCGACCTGAGGTCGTGTCACCGAGTACCCGCCAGCGGGTTCTCGACGCCATCGAGGCCCTCAACTATGTGCCCGTCGGCGCTGCCCGCAGTCTTGCCGTGCGGCACCACGAGGCGCACGGTCTCGTGCTGCCCGAGCTGTCCGGCCCGTACTACGCCGAGCTGCTCATGGGCTTCGAGGCTCGCGCGGCCGAGCTCGGGCAGAGCGTCATCCTGCTGCTGGCCGACACCAAGAGCGACCTGCCGCGGGCGGTCCGACAGCTTGCGACCCGGGTTGATGCCCTCGCCGTGTTCGGGCGGACGGTCGACGAGCCGAGTGTTCAGCGGGTGCTGCACGCCCGCAAGCCCGTGGTCGTCATCGCGGGGGAGTGCCGCGCCGATGTTGAGTCGATCGCCGCCGAGAACACCTCCAGCGCAGCGCAGCTCACCGAGCATGTCTTCACGCATGGGCGTCGGCGGCTGCTCTTCGTCGGTGACCCCGACGCGGCTCCCGACATTGCCAGCCGCTACGGCGGCTTCGTGCAGGCGCACCGGGCGCGACGACGCAAGCCGGCCGACCCGGTGCGGATCGCCTTCCGCGAGAACGACGGCACCGCGTTCGCCGACCGCATGCTGGCGGGCGAGCACGTGGCCGATGCGCTCGTCTGCGCGAACGACGAGCTTGCCCTGTCGATCATGACGCGGTTGCAGGATGCCGGACGTTCCGTTCCCGACGACGTCGCCGTCGTCGGGTGGGACGACGTCATGACGGCACGGTACGTGCGACCGGGCCTGACGACCGTCCGGCAGCCGGTGGGTGAGCTCGGGCGGCTCGCGTCCGAGCGCCTGTACGAGCTGGTGCGCGGTGCGACCGTGAACGCCACTCCCCAGGTGCTTCCCACCCGACTCGTGCTTCGCCACTCGTGCGGCTGCCCGCCCGCCGGCATCTCGACTCTCCCCTGACGCGGCTCCCCAAGCCGACCTCGCCCACACCCTGCCAGCTCCCGACCGACGAGAACCGAGCAGCACCGAGAAAGAGAGACCCCTCATGAAACGCAGCATCGCCATCACCGTGGTCGGCCTCACGGCCACCGCCCTCACCCTGTCTGCCTGCGGGCGCGGCTCCGACACTGACGGCTCTGGCAGCCCGGAGACCGGCTCCGCCGTCAGTACCGGTGCCGCCAAGGGCACCATCACCGTCTGGGCCATGGGCGCAGAGGGTGACAAGCTGCCCGACCTCGCCAAGGACTTCGAGGCGGCCAACCCGGGAGTCAAGGTCAATGTCACCGCGATTCCATGGAATTCGGCGCACGACAAGTTCACCACTGCGATCACGGCCAACAAGACACCTGACCTGGCCATGGTCGGTACGACGTGGATGGGCGAGTTCGCCGGTCTGGACGCCCTCGACCCCACCCCGCCGTCGATCGACAAGAGCTCCTTCTTCCCTGGAGCCCAGAAGACGACGGAGGTGAACGGCACCTCGTTCGGAGTCCCGTGGTACGTCGAGACGCGAGTCGTCTACTACCGCACCGACCTGGCCAAGAAGGCCGGCTTCGACGCCGCCCCCACCGACTGGGACGGGCTCAAGGCGATGGCCAAGGCGATGCAGACCAAGGCCGGGGCCAAGTGGGGCATCGGTCTACAGGCGGGTGGCACCGGCTCGTGGCAGTCGATCATGCCCTTCGCCTGGTCGAACGGCGCCGAGCTGACCAAGGACAAGGGCTACAACTTCGACAGCCCCGAGATGCTCGAGGCGGTCAAGTACTACCAGTCGTTCTTCACCGACGGCATCGCCAACAAGGCGGCGCCCGCCACCCCGACGACCGAGCCCGACTTCGCCAGCGGCAAGGTGCCGATGTTCATCTCCGGGCCGTGGGAGATGTCAGCCGTGGAGAAGGTCGGTGGGGCCGGCTTCAAGGACAAGTACAACGTTGCGCTGATTCCCGCCAAGGTGAAGTCGTCGTCGTTCGTCGGCGGCTCGAACCTCGCGGTCTTCAAGAACACCCAGAACCGTGATGCAGCCTGGAAGTTCGTCAAGTGGCTGTCCGAGCCCAAGGTGCAGATCAAGTGGTACGGCATGTCCACCGACCTTCCGTCCGTGCAGGGCGCGTGGGACGACGCGGTGCTCGCGGGCGACAAGAAGCTGTCGGTGTTCGGCGAGCAGCTCAAGACGGCCCAGGCACCGCCTTCGTACGCGACGTGGGAGCAGGTGATCACCTCCTTCGACACCGAGATGGAGAAGGTGACCAAGACCGGCTCCGACCCCGCTGCCGCCCTCAAGACCGTGCAGCAGCAGGCGCAGTCGATCGGGACGGGCCAGTAGGCCATGTCCACCTCTACCGCTGCGACGGCGGTTCCGGCGCCACCGGGTGGCAGCTCGAACCCGCCCGTGAAGCCGGCCGCCAGCAAGGCCGGCCGTCGGGAGGCGCGAGCCGCCTGGATCCTCGCCATCCCGTTCTGCGTGCTGTTCTTCATGTTCACGGCCTGGCCCGTCGTGCAGTCGCTGTTCATGTCGTTCACCGACACGACCTCACGCGACCTGAAGGCCCCGTTCGACGTCGACTTCATCGGCTTCGACAACTTCACCAAGGCCCTTGAAGACCCGGTCTTTCGCAAGGCCGCAATCAACACGGTCTACTTCGTGCTGGTCGGAATGCCGCTCACCCTGGCCTTGGCCCTCGCGGCGGCCGTCGCGCTCGACAAGGGCATCACCAGGTTTCGCTCGGTCTTCCGTCTTGGCTTCTACATACCGGTCATCACCTCGGTCGTCGCGGTGGCCGTCGTGTGGCGCTTCCTGCTCCAAGACCCCGGCGGACTGATCAACTCCGCCCTCGGGTGGGTGGGCATCACCGGCCCCAACTGGCTCGGTGACCCGAACTGGTCGATGCCGTCCCTCATCATGATGGCGTCGTGGCGCAACTTCGGCACCGGCATGATCATCTTCCTCGCCGGGCTCCAAGGTGTTCCGCAGTCGCTGCACGAGGCCGCGGCCATCGACGGTGCCGGCGCCTGGCAACGCTTTCGGCACGTCACGCTGCCACTGCTGAAGCCGACGATGCTCTTCGTCTCGGTCACGACCGCGATCGGCTACCTGCAGTTCTTCGAGGAGCCGTTCGTGATGACCCAGGGCGGGCCGCTCAACAGCACCATCTCGGTGTCGATGTACACCTATAACCAGTTCGGTTTCGGCAACTACGGGCTCGCCTCGGCGATGAGCTACCTCATCTTCATCGTCATCGCCGTCGTGACCGCGATCCAGTTCCGGCTGCTGAGAGAAAGGACCTGACATGAGCGTCGACACACGCCCCCCCGCGTCAGTAGCGGCGGCGGCCCCGACGAAGAGCTCCGAGTCGGGGATGGTCGGCTCGAGCCGCAACGGGCACTGGTGGCTGTACGTCATCCTCGTGCTGGCCCTCGTCGTCGTCATCGCTCCGTTCGTATGGATGGTGCTCGGTAGCTTCAAGGGCGAGGGTGAGCTGCGGCAGATCCCACCGACCTGGTGGCCCCAGCAGGCCTCGCTCGACAACTACACGCAGCTGTTCTCGCGGTTGTCGTTCGGGACCTACTTTCTCAACTCGACCATCGTGGCGGTGGTGGTGACCGCCGGGAACCTGTTGTTCTGCTCGATGCTGGGCTACGCCCTGGCGATGCTCGAGTTCCGGGGCAAGCGGTTCATCTTCGTCGCGGTCATGACGACGCTGATGATCCCCGGCGTCGTCACCTTCGTGCCGCTGTTCGTGCTCGTCGCCAACGTCGGTCTGGTCGACACCCTGCCCGGTCTGTTCCTGCCGTTCCTGGTCGCCCCGTTCGGCGTGTTCCTGATGCGTCAGTTCATCCTCGGGCTGCCCAAGGACCTGCTTGACGCCGGTCGCGTCGATGGCGCCGGTGAATTGCGTATCTTCCGTCAGATCATCCTGCCGCTGTGCGGGCCGGCACTCGCCACGCTCGGGATCCTCACCTTCCTCGGTAGCTGGAACAACTTCCTGTGGCCCCTCGTCGTGGCTCAGTCGGAGACCAACTACACACTCCCCGTGGCGCTGGCCCTTTACTCCACCGGGCAGAACAGCACCAACTACGGGCTGCTCCTTGCGGGAGCGACGGTCGTCATCATCCCGATCCTCGTCGTCTTCCTGGTCTTCCAGCGGCGGTTCATCGAGGGGATCGCCACCACCGGCATCAAGTAGCCGGACCCACGTATCCGAACGACCGACTGCCAGAATGACCGGCTGCCGAACGACCGAACGGAGCTCGACCCATGTCAGAACCGTCCACTCCCACACCGTCTACCACCACACCCGCCCTCGATGCGACGCCGGATGCTGCTGCTCGTCGGGGGAGCACCACTCGGCGCACCCTGCTCGTCAGCGGTGCGGCATCCGTCGCGGCCTTCGCGATGCTGCCCTCGCGAGCCTCGGCGCAGACCCTGACCGCGGCACCGGCGCTCATCGGGTCGACGCCCACCGACGCGGAGCGCCGCACCCTGTCGCGACGGTGGGCCGCCGACACGTGGCGCAGCCTCGAGAAGATGACCGACGCGCGCACCGGGCTACCGGCCGACAACATCCCCGAGTCGCTCGCAGCCGCCGACCGCTCGGGGTACACCAGCCCGACGAACATCGGGGGCTACCTCTGGTCGACCGTGGTGGCTCGTGAGCTCAGCCTCATCACGCGCCGCGAGAGCACCGCCCGCCTGATGCGCACCCTGCACACTCTGGCGCGCCTGCAGCACCACCGACCGAGCGGCATGTTCTACAACTGGTACGACGAGGCCACCGGCGACGTCATCACCACCTGGCCCGACAGCGGTGACACCGTCTACCCGTTCGCCTCCAGCGTCGACAACGGCTGGCTGGGCGCCGCCCTGCTGGCCGTCAAGGGCGCCGACCGCGCCGCCGCACCCCTGGCCTCGCGTCTCTTCAAACGGATGCGCTGGGACATGTACTACAACGAGCACACCGCGACTCGCCCCGGTGGGCTTATCCACGGCGGCTTCTACGACGGCGACACCCCGCCCGACTACGCCGGGGTCGTCGGCAACTACATCGGGGTGGGCCCCGACGTCACCTACACGCCCAACTACTACGACACGACGGTGTCGGAGACGCGCATCACGACCTACCTGGGGCTCATCACGGGCCAGATCCCGGCCAAGAACTACTACACCTTGTGGCGCACCTTCCCCGACTCGTGCGACTGGTCGTGGCCCGAGATGGAGCCGGTCGGGGTGACTCGCACCTACTTCGGGCAGGAGGTCTACGAAGGGGCTCATACCTATGGCGGCCTGCACGTCGTGCCCGGTTGGGGCGGGAGCATGTTCGAAGAACTGATGCCGAACGTCTTCGTGCCTGAAGAACGCTGGGCGCCGCGCAGCTGGGGCCGCAACCACGCGCTGCACGTGCGGGCCCAGCGTGAGCACGGACTGGACGAGGCGGGCTACGGCTTCTGGGGGTTCTCGCCCTCGAGCAACCCGGCCGGCGGCTACCGCGAGTACGGCGTGGACGCTCTCGGTCTCAACCCCGACGGCTACTTCTCCGACCAGGAGGGCACCAACTACGACCCCGGCTACGGCAGCTGCCGGCCGGCCACCAACCCCCATCCCACCTACGGCGACGGCGTCGTCACGCCGCACGCGTCGTTCCTCGCCATGATGCACGAACCGCGGCAGGCCTGTCAGAACCTCCGCGGCATCCAGCACGACCTCGGCGCCTACGGTCGCGGCGGGTTCTTCGACGCCGTCGCCGTGCACTCGGGCACCATCGCCCGGCGCTACCTCGCCCTCGACCAGGCGATGATCATGGGCTCTTTGGGTAACGTGCTGTGTGACAACGTGATCCGCCGCGCCTTCAGCACTCGTGCCGTGGAGCGGGCGGTGCGACCGGTCATCGGTATTGAGCAGTTCGGTGCGGGCCGCGTCTGACAACGGCGACCCGACGCCCACGAGACTGCCGACCCATGCTGACGAGGAGGGCCTGACGAATGCGGCCGACGAGGTGCACCACTGACGACGGGGTCGAGTTCCGCGACCTCAACGACAACGGGTCGATGGAGCCCTACGAGGATCCGCGGCTCGAGGTCGAGGCCCGCGTCGACGACCTGCTCACGAGAATGTCACTGCCCGAGAAGGTCGGGCTGATGTTCCACACCGTCATCGAGGCCGGTGCCGACGGCTCGGTGCTCGAGGCTCCAGGAGCCATCAGCAAGTCGAGCGCGACCGACGTGGTCACCCGAAAGCACCTGTCGCACTTCAACGTGCACGCTCTCGGCGATGCGCGCACAGCGGCCCGATGGCAGAACAACTTGCAGGCGCTGGCCGAGACGACACCGCACGGCATCCCGGTCACGATCTCGACCGACCCACGGCACGCGTTCATCGAGAACGCTGGAGTGTCGTTCTCGGCCAAGGCGTTCTCGCAGTGGCCCGAGCCGCTCGGGCTGGCCGCGCTGCGAGACGCCCGATTGGTGCGGCGCTTCGCCGACATCGCCCGTCAGGAGTACGTCGCCGTGGGCATCCGGGCGGCACTGCATCCGACGGTCGACCTGGCTACCGAGCCGCGGTGGGCTCGACAGGCTGGAACCTTCGGCCAGGACGCGACGCTCACGACCGAGCTGGGGGTCGCCTATCTCCAAGGCTTGCAAGGCGACTCGCTGACGAGTACCAGCGTGGCCTGCACGACCAAGCACTTCCCCGGGGGCGGCCCTCAGCAGCGCGGGGAGGACGCACACTTTCCCTACGGTCGGGAGCAGGTCTACCCCGGGGGTCGTTTTGCCGACCACCTGTCACCCTTCCCGGCCATGATCGAGGCCGGAACGGCGGCGATCATGCCCTACTACGGGATGCCGGTCGGTCTCGAGATCGACGGGGCGGCCGTCGACGAGGTGGGGTTCGGCTACAACCGGCAGATCATCACCGGCCTGCTTCGCGGAACCCTTGGCTACGACGGGGTCGTGCTCACCGACTGGGAGCTCGTCAACGACAACCACGTCGGCGACCAGGTGCTGCCGGCCCGGGCCTGGGGCGTCGAGCACCTCGACCCCTCGGCGCGGATGGAGCTGATCCTCGCCGCGGGCGCCGACCAGTTCGGGGGAGAGGAGTGCGTCGAGGTGCTGCTCGAGCTCGTAGCCCAAGGTCGAGTGACCGAGAACCGCATCGACGAGTCGGCGCGGCGGCTACTGGGGGTGAAGTTTCGTCTCGGACTGTTCGACGATCCCTACGTCGACGAAGACGCCGCGGAGGCCACCGTCGGCCGTCGCGACTTTCGTGACGAGGGCTACCTGGCTCAAGCGCAGTCGGTGACGGTGCTGGTGAACGCCGCGGCAGACGGTGAACCGGGCGAGGCGATGCTGCCACTGCCCAACGGGCTGCGGGTCTACGCGGAGAACGTGTCGGTGACGTCGGTCGAACGTCACGGCAAGCTCGTCGACCGACCGGAGGATGCCGACGTCGCAGTCGTGCGGCTGGCGGCTCCCTTCGAGCCGAGGTCAGACCTCTTCCTCGAGTCGTGGTTCCACCAGGGCTCGCTCGACTTCCCGCCCGGCCTCGTGGCGCGTTTGGAGCGGGTGGCGAGGCAGTGCCCTCTCGTCGTCGACGTGGTGCTCGACCGCCCGGCCGTCGTCACTCCGCTGTTGCCGTTCGCGAGTGTCGTCGGGAGCTTCGGCGCGAGTGACGAGGCTTTGCTCGATGCGCTCTTCGGCACCATCCCCCCGAGGGGGAGGCTGCCCTTCGACCTGCCCCGATCGATGGAACAGGTTCGGCGGCATCCGGAAGACGTCGCGGGCTACGACGACCCGCTCTTCGCCTTCGGTCACGGTCTGACCTTCACGCCCGACGGGCCCTCTGGCGGCAACGGTTAGGTTGTCGGCATGGACGCGCGCGATCTTCTGGCCCGGCTCTGCGAAGCTCTGGATGCGCGCCGCTGGGACGACCTTCCGGCCCTGCTGCACGACGACTTCTGCTGCCGGTACGTACACACGGGCGAGTCGTTCGACAAGGTCTCGTGGGTGCGCCTCAACGCCGAGTACCCCGGGTTCGAGCACCTGGTGGTGCAGGACATGGTCGGCTCGCATGATCGTGCCGCGGCCCGAAGCCACGTCACCGGGCGCCTCGACGGGCATCTCGAGCATTTCGAGGTGGCCACGTTCGCCTCTGCCGCGGACGGTCTCATCACCGAGATGACCGAGGTCTGGGCCGACGTCGACGCCACGCCCCCCGAGGGCACGCGGCCCGCCCGCGCCGAAGACCGACCGTGACCCAGCCTCCGTCGGGTTCTGCCAGCACCCGGTCCCCTCTCGGGGGTAGGCCGGAGTACGATGTGGACGGTGACCACATTCGTGCTGATTCCGGGTGCCGGGGGAGCCGCCTGGTACTGGAGCCGAGTCGTACCGCTCCTGCGTGCGGCCGGCCACCAGGCCCTCGCGGTCGACCTTCCCGGCGATGACGAGCGGGCTGGGCTCCCGGAGTACGCCTGCCTCGTCGCTCGGGCGATCGATGCAGCCGCACCGGCCGATGATGTGGTGATCGTCGGTCAGTCATTGGGCGGGTTCACTGCCGCCCGCGTCGCAGCGGAGCGACCGGTGCGCGCCCTGGTGTTCGTCAACGCGATGATCCCCGCACCTGGTGAGAGCGCTGGGCAATGGTGGGTCGACGTCGGGCAGGAGCAGGCGGCTCGCGCGGCGGCCGAGCAGGGCGGGTATTCGCCCGAGTTCGACGAGGAGTCGTGGTTCCTGCACGACGTCGACCCACTGGTGGTGGCAGAGGGTGAACCGCATCAGCGTCCGGAGGCCGGCATTGCCTTCGAGTCCACCTGGGATGTCGACGGCTGGCCCGACGCGCCGATTCATGTCGTGGCCGGCCGAGACGACCGGCTCTTTCCGCTGGCCCTACAACAGCGAGTGGCCCGCGATCGGGTCGGAGTGGAGCCCGTGGTGCTACCGGGCGGGCACCTCATGGCGCTGTCTCGGCCGGTCGAGCTCGCGAACCACCTGCTCAGCCTCTGAGCAGTCTGTCGCCGGTGGCGCCAATCGGCTCGGTCTCCGGCTCCGAACACCTCATATGCGCACAACAGCGCAGCCCACTTGGGCGGTTGGCCCGAAGAGGCACGTAAACCGCCACCCCGGGAGCCCGGAGCCGCGAGAGCGACCCGGGCTCCAACGGTGTCCGCGCAGCGGCACAGCGGCACAGCGGCACAGCGGCAGGATGCCGGGTGGCCGGGCCCACGGTCAGAGCGCGGTTCAGCCCTGGTAGCCCTCGACGACCTTCTCGCTGCGCACCGCCGCCTCTTCGGGGTTCTCGCCGAACTCGCGCTTGGCGCGGCGTTGGCGCAGCAGGTCCCAGCACTGGTCGAGCTCGACCTCGACGGTCCGCAACCGGTCGTGCTCGTCGTCGCGGCTGATGCTGCCCTGCTGGAGCGCCGAGCGCAGCTGGTGCTCCTCGTCGATGAGCGACCCGATGTGTTCCTGGATGTTCATGTCTTCTGCCATCTCGCCACTGTGGCACGACGCGATAGACACCGAAATGCGATGTATCAACCACCCTGATGGGGGCTCTGAGGGGTAGGGATGGTGCGGGGAGTTGGGGGACACCCCGCACCACCCACACAGCTTTGGCGGCTGGCCCGTTGAGGTACGTTAACCGCCGCAGGAGCCCGGACCCCGACCAGGGGCCGGGCTCCTCAATGCCGCCGCCCAACAGATCTTCGCGGCCCGACTCGTCTCACTCATCGCCAAGGTCGCCAAGGTCATCAAGGACGCAGAGGCCGTGCCGGAGGGCCAGAGCGGACGGCCCGCGTAGGTTGGTCGTCATGGGCGTACACCTCGACCGCCACCCGGTCACGGGTCAGCCGTTCACCTCACCCGTGCCCCCGGGAACTGGATGGCCCGGTGACCCGGCCACGGCGCAGACCCCCGTCGCCCGCACGCCCGCCGCGGTCGAACGGCTCGCGAGGGGCGCCGGCGGCATCCCCGAGCTCGACGCCCGCGTCAGCGTCTGCCGAGCCTGCCCACGGTTGGTGGCCTGGCGGGAGTCGGTGGCGCGAGAGGGCCGCCGTGCGTCGTTCGCCGACCAGCCGTACTGGGGGCGTCCCGGGCCGTCGTTCGGCGACCCGGAGGCCACCGTGCTCATCGTCGGGCTGGCCCCGGCCGCCAACGGCACCAACCGCACCGGGCGGATGTTCACCGGCGACCGCTCGGGCGACTGGCTCTACGCCGCCCTGTACCGGGCCGGCTTCGCGAGCCAGCCCACCTCGGTGGCGGCCGGTGACGGGCTTGAGCTGACCGGCATCCGCATCGTCGCCGCGGTGCGGTGTGCGCCGCCCGAGAACAAGCCGACGACGGTCGAGAAGGCGACGTGCGCGGCCTGGCTCGACCGAGACCTCGAGCTCGCCGAGCCCCGGCTGCGGTCGATGCTGGCGCTGGGCTCGATCGGTTGGGATGCCGCTCTGGGCGCAGCCCGCAGACGCGGGTGGGCCGTTCCGCGCCCGAAGCCGCGGTTCGGGCACGGCGCGGAGGCGGTGCTGACCACCGGTGCCGGGCGAGAGGTCCGTCTGGTCGGCAGCTATCACGTGAGCCAGCAGAACACCTTTACGGGCAAGCTCACCGAGACCATGCTCGACGCGGTGCTCACCCGTTTGTGAAGGCCCACCCGCCGAGGGCGTTGCGCACCTGACGGTCGGCCCGCGCCGCGCTCGCGGCCACCAGCCGAGCGTTCGGTTCGTCGGTCGAGCTCACCCAGGTGCGAGCGTCCTGCTGGTCCTTGCCGAAGTCGACGTGCCGCTGAACCAGCCGTTCGAGGCGCACCTGCTCGTCGCCGGCGACGAACCAGACCTCGTCGATCGCGGCGCGGGCTCGCGGCCAGGCGCCGACGTCGAGCAGCAGGTAGTTGCCTTCAGTGACCACCAGCCGAGCCGCCGGGGGCACGACCATGGCGGCGGCGACGGGCTGCTCGAGGTCGCGGTCGAAGCCGGGCGCGTAGACCCACGACGTCTCGTCGGTGCGGATGCGTTCGAGCAGGTGGGCGTACCCGTCCGCGTCGAAGGTGTCGGGAGCGCCCTTACGACCCAGAGCGTTCAGCCTGGCGAGCTGCACATCGGCAAGGTGAAAGCCGTCCATCGGCACGTGGGCCACCCACTCGGGGCCGCGTACCCGGGCCACCTCTCGCACGATCGCCTCGGCGAGAGTCGTCTTGCCCGCGCCCGGGGTACCCGCGATGCCGAGAATGCCGCGTCCCTCCGCCGGCACCACCGCCATCGCCGCCTGCACCAACGTCTCGATCGCCATCGGGTCAGTTGATCATCCCGAGGGCCCACTCGGCCACCTCGCTTGTGCTTGGCTCGAGCCATGGCTGACAACCCCATCTCAGGAACGTCATGGGTCGTGCGGCAGGTCGGGGCGGACGCGCTGCGACCGCCGCTGCCCCAGCTCAACTTCGGCAACGACGGCGGGCTCAGCGGAACCACGGGGGTCAACCGGCTGATGGGTCGGTACGAGGTGGGGGAGGCCGCCGTGACCTTCGGCCCCCTCGCCACGACGAGGATGGCGGGCCCGCCCGAGCTCATGGCGCAGGAGCAGGCCGTCATCGGGGTGCTCTCCGGCAAGGTCGCCTACGCGGTGGTCGGTGACCGGCTCACCCTGGGCGCCGACGACCACGGGCTGCTGCTCGAGCGGGACGGCATCCGTCGGTCGGGTGGCTGAACGGTTGGGACCGCCGCTACGACGCCGCTCGGGTTACCGTGAAGACATGGCGGGCCAACCTCCTTAGAGATCGCGCGGATAGGTGACGGCGCGCCGTAGCAGCAAGGCGGGCACGAC
>JAKDLG010000271.1 GCA_030452985.1 Humibacillus sp. | reverse complement strand
GAGGTGGCCGGGGGTCACCGGGGTCCCGTCCCCGGGGTCACGCCCCGGCGCGGCGCCCGGGGGGGCTCAGGGGCCCCCCCGCGTCGCTGCGATCGCGCTCGGCTCAGCGGGTGCGCACCCTGATCGTGTAGTCGCCGGTGCCCTGCGGGCTGTAGTGGCGCACCTGGGCGTAGTACCGGCCCGGGAGCAGCGCGGTGCGGATGCGGGGGTTGAGGCCGTAGCCGGCGTCGTCGTCCTCGCCGATGAGGGCGGTCTCGCTGTCGGGGCCGTAGAGCTTGAGGTAGACGTCGGTGGTGCCGCGGGTCGTCACCTCGATCACCCCTTCGCTCGCTACGTCGAAGGCGTAGAGGTCCTCTTCACCTGCCACGCCGATCGAGGCCTTGGTCTTGTCGCCGTCGACGGTGAGGGTCGTCGCCTCGCTCGTCGGCGGAGCTGAGGGCGGGTACATGCTCGCCCCTGCGACGAATGCCTTGTCGAGAGAGGAGAGCACGTCGTTGGCGTGCGTGGCGATGCCGTTGAGCGTCCACGACGCCGGGAAGCTGTAGAGCATGATCGAGTCGGGGTCGAAGGCCGTGCCCTTGATCTGGTCGACCGCGTACTTCATGAACACGTTGTGCCGCACCATGGCCTCGCTCCAGCTGTTCGGGGGCTTGGCGAGGGCGGCGATGACGACCGGCTCGTTCCACTGGATGCCGCCCGCCGGGTTCGAGTGCTCGTGCGCGAGACCGATGGCGTGGCCGAACTCGTGCCCCGCGGTGCCGCCGTCGAGGAAGCCGAGGTTCATCGTCGCCTCGTTCGCCGGGATGCCCTTGTTGTCGGTGCCGACGTACGACCACGCCCCGTCGTTCGGGTCGAAGCTGATGCGGATGTCGGCCGAAACGTGCGAGCCGAAGTCGAACGAGATGTTGCACGCCTGCTGCCACCAGGCGGCCTGCTGACGGGCGGTGTCCTGCTCTGCCGGCGTGCCGCCCATGAAGCTGACGGTGAGGGTGGTGCCGTTCATCCACGACTTGCCGATGGGCGATATCGCGCGGTCGCCACCGTCGGGCCCGCGCTCGCGCCGGTGAGGGCGCATCAGGTCTTTCGGAAGGATGCGGTCGAAGCAGACCTTCGGCGACTCTGACATGGTGAACTCCCCTTGCTTCCCTGTTCCAGCGCACCTGCGCTTCGTCTCATGTTCCTCGCGGGAGGGGGTCTTCGCAACGAAACCGCCTGATACGTCTCGACGCTCACAATTTGCCAACAATTCGTTCGCGGGTGGGCGGCGGTTCCTTCGTCGGATGCCGGAAGGGTTGTCCACAGGCGCGGGGTTCGGCGCGGAACCGAGCGGCGCCATCGGGCATCGTTGTCGGCATGAACCCTGGTGTGGTGCCCGACGACGCGATCCCTCCGCTACGCCGCCTCGAGATGGCGCGCGACGACCTCGCCGAACGCCAGGTGGTGAACGAGAGGCTTCGCGCCGCCCACGACGCTCTTGAGCACGCCCAGACCGAGCGGCGGGCACTGCGTGACCGGCTGACCGTGGGGAGGCTCGACGTCGACCGGCTCGAGAGCAGGTCGGTGTCTCGGCTCTGGTCGAGCCTGCGCGGCTCTCGGGCCGGCGACCTCGAGCGGGAGCGCGCCGAGGTCGCTGAGCTGGAGGCGGGGCTCGGGCGGGCGGGAGCCCAGCTGGAGCCCTTGTACGAGGAGGTGGGCCGGCTCTCGCGGCGCGCGACCCAGCTCGATGGGGCCGACCGCGACTACGAGACCGCCCTCGAAGCCGTCGCAGGGGCCACCCCCACCCCTGAAGCCGACATCGTCGGCCCGGCGCAGGACGCGGCCCGCGAGCTGGCCCGGCGCCGCGAGGCGAGCGACATCCTGAAGGTGCACGCTGCGGCGCGGTCAGCGATGCAGGGTCTGCTGGCTGCGGAGGACGTGCTGCGGCGCGCCGACGCCTGGTCGACCTACGACACGTTCGGCGGAGGCGGGATGTTCAGTTCGGGGATGAAGCACGAACGCCTCGACGAGGCCCGGCAGCGGCTGCAGCTGGCCGGCGACAGCCTCCGGCGCCTCGCCGGCCTGCTCGGCGACCACACGATCCGCGTCGTGGCCCTGCCAGAGTTCGCCGGACGGACTCGGGAGTTCGACATCTATTGGGACAACATCTTCAGCGACCTGACCGTCTTCACCGAGATCAAGCGGTGCCGTGACGACCTCGCGCACGCCGTTGTCCACGTACAGCACGTGCTCACGGCCGTCGACCAGCGCCGCGCCGACCTGGCGTCCGATCTAGTGGCGCACATATAGCACTTGCTATAGTTGAGATGTGGAGACAGGACTGACTGAGGTCGCGCGCCGAGCCGACGAAGCGACGGCTCGCGCGCGCTCCGAGTTGGTGCGTGCGGTTCGGATCGCTGCTTCCGAGGGAATGACCCAAACCCAGATCGCGCAGCAGATCGGACGCAGCCAACCCGAGGTCTCCCGTCTGCTGCGGTTCCATGGGACCTCGGCGCTCGCGCGTCGCCTGCGAGCCAACGCCAATCCGGTACGACAGATCATCGCCGAGGCGGGTGGTTCCAGAGTGCGGGTGTTCGGCTCGGTCGCCACCGGACAGGACCGACCCGACTCGGACGTCGACCTGCTGTTCACGATGGGCGTGCCGTTGAGTCTGATGGAGCTCGGTCGGCTCGAACAGAGGCTCGCGCACGCGATCGGCGCCCCGGTCGACCTCGTCCCCGACGCCACGCTGCGCCCCGACCTGAGGGACCGAGTGCTGGCCGAGGCAGTGGCCCTGTGAGCCGGTCGACGCAGGAGCTCTTGCGACAGGTATTGACTCCGGCGTTCCCGCCCTTGGCCATCGAACCCCGGCCATGCGGTTCTGCGAGATTCCGGGTGCGTCGATCAGGCGACAGTCGGGCAATCGCGCGATGCCGTCCCGTTTGGTGGGGGGATGACCCCCGTAACAGGAAGAACACCGAGTACGGCGCTTGGCACTGCGGGGCTGGCTCGCTGGCAAAGAGAGCGGAATCGATCCGGCAAGGTCAGTCGGTCGCCCAACTCGATCCGCATATGTAGCCGGCTCGGCGGGGCTCGCTCAGTAGACGTCGCGGCGATGGCCAACGCGCAATGCCAACACGGTTAGCGTCTTGTCGATGACCTGCGCCAGGATGCGGTAGTCGCCCACTCGGTAGCGCCAGACTCCGGCATGGTTTGCCGTCAGTCCCTTTCCCCGCTGACGAGGCTCATCGAGGCTTTCAACGTCATGCAGGTAGGCCAGCAGGCGTTGCTGCACGGCCCGGTCAAGCTTCTTGAACTCCCGATCGAACTGGTCTGTCGTCTCAACCCGCCACGCGGACGTCACCTACTGGTGTCGGCTTCTAGTGCGGACAGTGGACGGCTGCGGCGACCCTCGGCCTCGAATGCGTCGATGGCGGAGTCGGCTAGGAAGGCGTCTTCGAGGTCGGTCAGGTACTCACGCAGCGCCGTCCTGACGTAGAAGCTCTTTGAACGCCCGGTGCGGCGCGCGAGGCTGTCGAGGCGCTCTTCCTCATCGTCGGTCAGCCGGATAGAGATCGTCATCGGTCGCCACCTTTACTGGCGTAAGACATGCTTACACAGTCTACGCCACTGAGCAGCAGGGGCAATATGCGCGCCAACGCCAGTCGGGTACCTGAGATCATCGCCGAGGCCGGTGGTTCCAGGGTGCGGGTGGTCGGTGGCCCTGTGAGCCGGTCGATGCAGGAGCTTTCGCGAGGGGCTATCGCTCTGCTGTGGCGGAGTGCCCACCTCACCGGCGGGTGATCGACCTCGGGCCGTCGGTCTTCGGCGACCCCGGCGGTGGTGGGTCGGGAAGGTAGGCCGCGGCCAGCTTCGGGAACCGGGCGGCGAGGGCGGCGTAACTGCTATCGGTGGGGTCCCCGGTCGGCGGCTCGTAGAGGGTCGGGCCGTTCGTCTCGGGGGGTTCCGTACCGGTGAGGGAGGTGAACCGCTGGGCGGACACGAGTTCCAGCAGCTGAGCGCCGCTGACCTGCTCGTCGTTCGACGGCCCGTGAGCGGCCAGCGAGTCGGGGTCCTTCACGAACGCGGTGTAGACCGCCGAGCCCTGGTAGAGCACCCAGGTGCGGAAGTCGACGAACGCGTCCTGACTCGTGTACCCCATGATCACCTCCGCAGCGCCAAGGTGCTTGAAGGTGTTGCTGCGGTTCGCGACTTCTACGAAGCGCCGCTCGTAGTCCAACAGCTCACTCGGGCGCAGGCCCTCGAGCCGCTGGTCGATCGCCACTGCCTGCACCTCCAGGTCAGTGGATGCCGTGCCGTCGACGATGCTCCAGAACTCCGCTTCGGGCATCATCCGGTCTAACGCGCTGCTCGGGCCGGCAGACGGCGACGCCGAAGCAGCGGTCGAGGGCGCCGTGGGGGCCGGCTGAGCGTTGCCCCCCGCGGGGGTCGGCTCGGTCGGAGGCCCGCACGCGCCGAGTCCAGCCGCCATCGCCCCGACAGCGACGGCGGTGATCAGGCAGACGCGCACCCGGGCGAGCGGCATCCGCATCGAACGACGGGTTCGTGAGCGAACGCTCCGGTACACCACCGCGTTCGACCTCGAACGAGTCGTTCGCGGGGAAAGAGG
>JAKDLG010000084.1 GCA_030452985.1 Humibacillus sp. | reverse complement strand
CTCGACCAGCCTGGACGAGCCCTCCAACGACACGCCGCCAAAACGCAACAGCCTCTGTAGCTGCAGAGGGTTGACGACTACTCGGTGTGTTGCGTTGGGGGCCGCGGGCATGGTTGATCTCGCTGGCCGGGTCGTTGCCCAGGTCCGAGGAACGCCACCCTGCGTCGCCCGGCACTGGTATGGCAGCATTCGGCCATGATTTCCCCGTTGTTGCCGCACCGCGGCGCTCTCGTGCTTTCGGGGGCACCGGGGGCCGGCAAGACAACCGTGGCGAGGGACGTGGCCGCCAGCCTCCCTCGCTCGGCCATCGTCGCCGGAGACGACGTCTCGCGAATGGTTGCGAGTGGGTGGGTGGGGCCCATCGGAGAGCCCGCCGACGAGGCCGCGCGGCAGTTGTTGTTGAGGGCGCAGAACATCTGCAGCCTCGCCAACAACTTCTCGGAGGCCGGCTTCTTCCCGATCCTCGACCATGTGGTGCCCGAGCCCGAGGTGCTGGGTCGCATGCTCGAGTGGCTCGCGCCCCGCCCGGTGCTGTTCGTGACACTGGCTCCGAGCCACGCCGTGGCGGTCGAGCGCAACGCCGCCCGACCAGTGTGGGAGCGGATCGACTACGACACCTCGGCGCTGCACGAGCAGCTGGCGGCCATGAGCGAGCTGGGCTGGTGGCTCGACACCTCGGCTCTGGGCGCCACCGAAACGGTCGCGCTGATCCTGGCCGAGGGCGCGGACCGAGCGGTGGTCTCGAGTGCTCAGGTGGCCGAGGTGGTGTCGGCCACGAAGCGCGGGGTCCAGACCTGACCCTGCTCGGTCACCACCGTGCCACTGGCGCAGACGATGACGAGACACGACATGTCGATGGTCGCCGGGTCGAGCCCGCCCAGCGTCGTCACGGTCAGCGACTCGCCCGCGCGACCGACGTCGCGCCCGACGATGACGACGGTGGTGGGGGAGCGCACCTCGAGCAGTAGGGCTTTGGCCTTGGCGATCTGCTCGGTGCGGCTGCGTGATGCGGGGTTGTACAACGCGACCACGAGGTCGGCGCCCGCGGCCGCCCGCAGCCGTTTCTCGATGACCGACCAGGGCTTGAGCCGGTCGCTGAGCGACATGACGGCGAAGTCTCCGCCGAGAGGTGCGCCGGCGCGAGACGCAACGGCTTGGGCCGCGGTCACGCCGGGAAGCACCCGTATCGCGATGTCGCTGAACGCGCTGTCGTCGGCGGCCTCGAAGATGGCCGACGCCATCCCGAACACGCCGGCATCGCCCCCGGAGACCACGGCGACCCGCTCGCCCTGACGGGCCAGCTCGAGGGCGAGGCGGGCGCGGTCGACCTCGACGGTGTTGCCCGAGGCGTGCCGGGTGAGCCCCGTACGCTGCGGAACGCGGCTCACGTACGGGGCGTAGCCGACGACGTGGTCGACCTCGGCCAGGGCCGCCGACACTTCAGGTGTCAGCCACCGATCGGGGCCCGGCCCGAGCCCGACCACCACGACCTCACCGAGCGGATGCCGTTCACCTGGCGTGACGGCATCCGCCGAGACCGGCTGTGGTGCAGTCGAGCCCGATGCCGCCCGGCCCGCCGCATCGGCCCGCTGGTCTCGCCCGGGTACGACGATCATCGACATGTAGGGCACGGAGGCTGCGTCGACATCGGCCACGGGAAGCACCCGCTCGGCGTCAGAGCTGGCGCGCTCGACGTAGCGTGCGTCAGCGAGGCGGCCCGCCTGGCGCAATGCCTCGCGCACGCCTTCGAAGGTACGGCCGAGCTTCATGATGACGGCGGCCTCGGTGTCGGCGAGGCGGCGGGCCAGCTCGGGCATCGGAAGGGTGCCGGGCAGGATCGTGAGCACGTCTTCGTGGCGACAGAGGCCGGTGGCGACCGCCGCCGTCGAGCCGCTCACCGAGGTCACGCCCGGCACGACGGACGTGTCGTATCGAGAGGCAAGACGGTCGTGCAGGTACATGTAGGTGCCGTAGAAGAGGGGGTCGCCCTCGGCGATGATCGCCACGTTACGACCCGAATCGAGATGCGCAGCAAGGCGTTCGGCCGAATCGTCGTAGAAGTCAGACATGAGGCCGTGGTAGCCGAGGGGGTGGTCGGTGGCGCCGGTCGTCACGGGATAGACGAGCAGCTCCTCGATGGCATCCGGGCGGAAGTAGCCGACAGCGATACGGCGGGCGATCGAGTCGCCTCGGGTGCCGCTGTGGAAGGCGACGACGTCGGCCTCGCCGATGATGCGCGCTGCCTTCACGGTGACGAGCTCGGGGTCTCCAGGACCGACGCCGACTCCGCGCAGCCAGCCGGGGCCACTCACAGCTCGTCCTCTCGGGCGAGGGCGTTGAGGGCCGACGCCGCCAGGGCCGATCCGCCACGACGGCCGTGGACGACCAACCATGGAATGTCGAACGGGTTCTCGGTGAGAGCCACCTTCGACTCGGTCGACCCGATGAAACCGACCGGGATGCCGACGATGGCCGCCGGGCGGGGCCCGCCGTCGGCGATCCGCTCGAGCAGGTGGAACAGGGCCGTGGGGGCGTTGCCGATGGCGACTACGGCGCCGTCGAGCCGGTTGTCCCACAGCGACACCGCGGCGGCCGACCTGGTGGTTCCCCACTCTGTGGCGAGGTGGGGCACCCGGCCGTCGCGCAACGTGCAGACGACGTCGTTGTCGCGAGGAAGCCGGGCTCGGGTGACACCCGAGGCGAGCATGCCGGCATCCGTGAAGATCGCTGCCCCCGACTCGAGCGCCGCCCGGGCGGTGCTGACCAGCAGCGGGTGAACCGCGATCTGCTGGGTCAGGTCGACGTCGCCACTGGCGTGCACCATGCGTACGGCCACCACCTGGGCGCTCTCGGGCAGGTGGTCGAGGTGGGCCTCGGCGCGAATGGTCGCGAACGAACGCCGATAGATCTGCTGCCCGTCGCGCTCGTAGTCATAGCGGCGCGTCGGTGGGGCGAGCTGCTCATGCTGCTCGTGTTGCCGGTTCTGCACGACTGGCGTGGTGCGGGTCGGGATACTCATGGCTGCTCCACGGTGATCAGCTCGAGGGCTGCGTCGAGTGACGGCGGCGCCAGGAGGTCGATGAAGGGGGTCGACGGGGTTCCGCACCGTCGAGTGCACCCGCTGACATGAACGGCCGACGACCCCGGTGGTAGCCGCGGGGCCAGGGCCTGGGCGAGGCCCCCGGTGTCGATGAGCGACTTCGAGCAGCCCGGAGACCCGGTGCAGGCGTGCAGCCTGGCCCAGGGCGACTCGATGCTCGTCACCAGGCCGGCGGCGGCGAGGTGCGGCAGGGCGGAGGCGCCGTTCTCGATGACGAGCGAGCGCCACGGGGTGACGCTGACCTGTTCGGTGCACGAAACGAGGGCGGTGAGGTGGGCAGGGGTGAGCAACCCGAGGGGCACGCCGACGACTGCGTGTTCACCGACCGCGCCGAGCGGCCGGGGCGCCGGTGTGGTGTCGGTTTCGCGTTCCCGACACACGGTGTCGGTCGGCGGCCCAATGGGGTGGTCGAGCTCGTCGACGTGCCAAGCCATTTTGCCGCTCGCCTGGCGGGCGCGCACGAAGTCTCGTGCCAGACCGAGAAGCAGGTCGACCGCATCGGCCAACGGCATCGACCAGCCTCGACGGGCAGCACCCGCCAACACCGTGACTCGCTGGGGCCCGGTGGCGATCAGGCCGAGGTCGCAGGCTTGGTCGATCACGTCGCCCCGCCCGTCGTCGAGGGTGAAGAGGAAGCGCCCTGGTAGGGCGGCAAGCTCGGGATCGGCGCAGACCCTGCTGTCCAGATCGCGGACAAGAGGTCTCAAATCGGCCTGACCGACACGGTCGAGGCCGGTGAGCGGTGAAACGACGACATTGCGCACCAGCTCGTGTGATGGCGAAGGGACCAGCCCCGTGGCCAGAACCGCAGTCTGTGTTTCGGCCGTCAGGGGAACGGGAAGCCCGCGAATCTGAAGGGCGCCGCGCGACGTGAGTTGGATGCTCGAATCTAACTGGTAGGCAACGATGTCCATCAGGCGCTCTAGAGATGAGACAGCCACCGGGAGGCCGCCGGTGCGCAGCCTCACGATGGTTCCATCGCCGGCCGCGAAAGGTCGCGAGAGGCCCGGGCAAGCGTCTGCCGTCGTTCTCGACTGGGTCGCGGGCTCGCTCACGCGGCACATCGTAGGCCCGGCCCGACTCGGGAAGCCGACGCAGGGGGGAGGCTCTACTCTCCTGCCCCAGCCTCCGGACGCTGCCACCGGACGCCCGGAAAGCGTTCGAAGTCACTGTCGAAGGAAACGATGACGGCGCGGTTCTCCACCGCCAGCGCGGCCAGGTGCGCGTCATTGATTAGGTTGCCACCACGCCCCGCTGCGTCGAGCAGCGAGGCCACGACCTCCGGGTGGGCCGACGACGGCGAGATGACATGAGAGCCGGGCGCGTCGAGCCATCGACGCACCTGGGCCAGCGCTTCGCCCGACGACAACGGCCGGTCGAAGACGCGACTCATGGTGCTGATTCGAGTGAAGGCCAAGAGCACAGTCCAGTCGAAACCCACGGTCGCGCCACCCGCGAGCGCGGCGTCGAGCCAGCCGACGGCCGGCAGGTGCAGCTCGCTCTCATTGTTCACGGCGTAGAGCAGCACGTTGGCGTCGACGATGTGCACCGGCGTTCAGCGACTGCGGTCGAGCTTGGCGATCTGCTGTTCATCGGCCAGTTCGGCCGCGAGATCGAGCGCGCGCGTCAGGTCGACCTTGGGGGCGCCCATGGCGCGCACCCTGGTCGCCTTCTCACGGGGGTGCGGGGTGGCGTCGCCGTCGCGGATCGCGTCGTTGAGGGCCTTCTTGAAGCTCACCCCGAGCCGCTTCATGCGAACCCGGACGATCTGCTCCGTGTCGGGGTCGAGGGTCACGGTCGTGCGCACCATGACTGACAGCATAGCATCACCACCTCTGACAGCAGGGCATCAAACGGTGGAGCGCACTCGGTCTGGGTCGGCCGCGCTAGGGTGAGCGCAGCGTCATCGACCAGGAACCCGGTGCGAATCCGGGACGGTCCCGCCACTGTGAACCAGCCGAACCTCTGGCCGGTGAGTCAGGAACTGCCGGCGGCGCCTCACATCCTTTCGACCGCGGGGCGCGGACACCCCGCCGAGGAGCCTTCATGACGCGCACCCCCGTTGGTGACCAACGAACCAGCCACCCTGCCAGCCACCCTGCCAATCACCTTGGCGAGGACCTCGCTCAGGAGCCCGACGGAACGGCATCCGCCTCGGTGCGGGTCGCGCTGCTCTCGACGTCTGACACCGACCTCGTGTGTGCCCGGGGCAGCGGGGTCGACTACCTCGTCGCCAACCCGTCGAGGCCCGGCCACACCTCCATGGCCGACACGATCGAGGCCGCCGACGTCGTGGTCGCCCGCATCCTCGGCGGCCCGCAGGATCTCTGCGACGGTTTCCGCCGCATCCGGGGCATCGACAAGCCGATGGTGGTGCTCGGCGGCGAGCAGACTCCGAATGCAGCGCTGATGGAGCTCTCGACCGTGGCGCCCGGGGTCGTCGCCCAGGCGCACGCCTACCTCGCGGAGGGCGGCGCCGCGAACCTGCGTGAGCTGCACGCGTTCCTCGGCGACACCCTGCTCATGACGGGCCAGGGTTTCGCGCCACCGGCCTCTCTGCCGAAGTGGGGCCCGCTCGAGCGAGCGCAGCCGGCCACGCCCCAGACGGCCGACCGTCCGCGCCCTCGAGTCGCGATCCTCTTCTACCGGGCGCAGTTCGCCGCCGAGAACACCGCCTACGTGCACGCCCTCGCCGACGCGGTCGACGCCGCGGGAGGCATCGGCGTGCCCCTCTACATCGCCTCATTGCGCGACGCACCGGCCGACCTGCTCGAACACCTCGCCGACTACGACGCTCTCATCACCACCGTGTTGGCGGCCGGCGGCACCAAGCCTGGTACGGCCGGTGCGGGGGAGGACGACGAGGCCTGGGACGTGCAGGCCCTCGCCGCCCTCGACGTGCCGATCATCCAGGGACTGTGCCTCACCTGGGGCCGCGAACAGTGGGCCGAGAGCGACGTGGGCATGACGCCGACCGACGTCGCCACCCAGGTCGCCGTGCCCGAGTTCGACGGCCGCATCATCGGAAGCGTCTTCTCGTTCAAAGAGACCGACGCCGACGGCCTACCGCACTACGCCCCCGACCTCGAGCGTTGCGCCCGACTGGCCACGTTGGCGGTCAACCACGCACGCTTGCGTCACGTCGCCCCGGCCGATCGCAAGGTCGCCATCGTGCTGTCGGCCTACCCGTCGAAGCATTCACGCATCGGCAACGCCGTCGGGCTCGACACCCCCGTCTCGATCATCCGGCTGATGCGCGCTATGCGGGATGCCGGTTACGACCTGGGTGCCCCCGGCGAGATCCCGGGGACCGGGGCCCTTGAGCCCGTCGACGGCGAGAGCCTCGACACCACGGCCGGCAACGCGCTCATCCACGCCCTCATCGCGGCCGGTGGGCAGGACGAGAACTGGCTGACGCAGGAGCAGCTCTCGGGGCAGCCGGTGCGTATCCCGGCTGCGCGTTACCGCGAGTGGTTCGCCCGTCAGGCGCCCGAGCTGGTCGAGGGGGTCACCCGTCACTGGGGCGCCGCGCCCGGGGAGGTCTTCGTCGACCGTCACGGCGCGGGAGGTGACCCCGACGGCGAGCTCGTCGCCGCCTCGATCAGGGCCGGCAACGTCGTCGTGCTCGTGCAGCCGCCCCGCGGCTTCGGCGAGAACCCGATCGCGATCTACCACGACCCCGACCTGCCGCCCACCCACCACTACCTGGCCGTGTACGACTGGCTGGCCAGGGAGTTCGGTGCCCACGCCATCGTGCACATGGGCAAGCACGGCAACCTCGAGTGGCTGCCAGGCAAGAACCTGGCGCTGTCGGCAGCCTGTGGCCCCGACGCGACGATCGGCTCGATCCCGCTCGTCTATCCCTTCCTCGTCAACGACCCGGGCGAGGGCAGTCAGGCCAAGCGACGCGCGCATGCCACGATCATCGACCACCTGGTGCCGCCCATGGCCCGAGCCGAGAGCTACGGCGACATCGCCCGGCTCGAGCAGCTGCTCGACGAGTACGGCAACGTCATCGCGATGGACCCGGTCAAGGCACCGGCGCTGCGCGCCGAGATCTGGACTCTTATCCAGTCCGCGAAGATGGACCACGACCTCGGTTTGACCGATCGGCCCGATGATGACGCGTTCGACGAGTTCGTCATGCACGTCGACGGCTGGCTCTGCGAGGTCAAGGACGTCCAGATTCGCGACGGTCTGCACACGCTCGGCGAGGCTCCGGAGGGGGAAGGCCTGACCAACCTCGTGCTCGCGATGCTCCGCGCCAACCAGGTCTTCGCGGGTTCGGCCGGGGCGGTGCCGGGCCTGCGGGCCGCGATGGGGCTCACCGAAGGTGACGGCAACCGTTCTGAGGTCGACGACGCGGAGGTGATGGCCAGTGCCCTGGTGCACGCCTTGGCCGAATCATGCTGGGACGCAACAGCGGTCATCGAGATTGTGGACGGTCAGCTGGGCGACCGGTTGACGTCGGAGCAGCACGACGCGGTCTGCCGTTCGCTGACCTTCGCGTGCCACGAGGTGGTGCCGCGACTGCGCGGCACGGCCGGCGAGATCGACGCGGTGCTGCACGCTCTCGAGGGTGGCTACACCCCGGCCGGGCCGTCGGGCTCACCGCTGCGCGGGCTGGTCAACGTGCTGCCCACGGGCCGCAACTTCTACTCCGTCGACCCCAAGGCGATCCCGTCGCGGCTGGCCTGGGAGACCGGGCAGGCGATGGCCGACTCGTTGCTGCAGCGACACCTCGACGACACCGGTGAATGGCCCCGGTCGATCGGGCTGTCGGTGTGGGGCACCTCGGCGATGCGCACCTCGGGCGACGACATCGCCGAGGTGCTGGCGCTCATGGGGGTGCGCCCCCAGTGGGACGAGATGTCGCGGCGGGTCGTCGGTCTCGACGCCATCCCTCTGGCCGAGCTCGGTCGCCCCCGCGTCGACGTCACGGTGCGCATCTCCGGCTTCTTCCGCGACGCGTTCCCCCACGTGATCGTCATGCTCGACGACGCCGTGCAGCTCGTCGCCGGTCTCGACGAGACCCACGACGACAACTTCGTCAAGGCCCACGTGGCCGACGACCTTGCCGCGCACGGTGACGAGCGCCGCGCCACGGCAAGGATCTTCGGTTCCAAGCCCGGCTCCTACGGCGCCGGCATCCTGCCGCTCATCGAGGCGGGCAACTGGCGCTCCGACGCCGACCTCGCGGAGGTCTACGCCACGTGGGGCGGCTTCGCCTACGGCAAGGGGCTCGACGGCATCCCGGCCCGCGGTGACATGGAGCGCAACTACGCCCGCATGGACGTCGCGGCCAAGAACATCGACACGCGTGAGCACGACATCGCCGACAGTGACGACTACTTCCAGTACCACGGTGGCATGGTCGCCACCGTGCGCGCGCTGACCGGCCGTGAACCGAAGGCCTACGTCGGAGACTCGACCACGCCGGACGCCGTGCGCACCCGTTCGCTGGGCGAGGAGACGGCCCGCGTCTTCCGGGCCCGCGTCATCAACCCGCGGTGGATAGCCGCGATGCGCAAGCACGGTTACAAGGGCGCCTTCGAGCTGGCGGCGACGGTCGACTATCTCTTCGGCTTCGACGCGACCGCGGGCGTGGTCACCGACTGGATGTACGAGCAGCTCGCACAGACCTATGTGCTCGACAAGGAGAACCGCGACTTCGTGCAGCACGCGAACCCGTGGGCGCTGCAGGGCATGATCGAGCGGCTCCACGAGGCGGTCGAGCGCGGGCTGTGGGCCGAGCCCGACCCGCAGGTACTGGCCGATCTGCAGCAGGTCTATCTCGACGTCGAGGGTGACCTCGAAGACTGACGTTCAGCCGGCCGCTGCCACGTTTCCCGTCGGGACGGTCGCGGGATCAGCAACCTGAGTCACGAAGGACGACCAGGAGGGTCGACGCGCGGTCTGCTGATCGTCGGAGTGGGCCCCAGCGACATTCGCAATCAAGACCTCTAGGCGTCGACCGCGCCGTTCCCTAGGCTTGGGGCATGGGCGATCAGAACGGCTCGACGAGGGCTTCGGTGGGCACGGAGGACGCCCCGGCAGCGCTGGGACCTTACAGCCAGGCGATCGTCGCGGGAGGTTTTGTGTTCTGCTCGGGCACCGCTGGTATCGATCCCCGAACAGGTCACGTCCGGGAGGGCATCGAGGCACAGACTGAGCAGGCGCTGAAGAACCTCTCTGCCGTCCTTGAAGCTGCAGGCGCATCCCTGGCCGACCTGGTGAAGACGACGATCTTCTACGCCGACGTCAACGACTTCGCCAAGCTCAACGAGGTGTACTCACGCTTCATGCCCGACCCCCCTCCTGCCCGCTCTGCGCCAGCGAACGTCAACCTGCCACGCGGACTTCTCGTGTCCATAGAAGCGATCGCGCTACTTCCGACCTGAAGCCTGCCCGTTCCGAGCGACGCTGGGCCACGGGCCCACCGCGTCGGCATCCGGCGAAAGCCCGACCGAGAGGACCCCCCGACATGACCACCGAGCTGCACGTCGCCATCACCGGCTCCGACCAGGCAGACGGATCTGCGGCCAGCCCCTTCCGCACGATCGGGCGCGCTGCCGAGCTGGCCCAGGCCGGCGACCGGGTGCTCGTCCACGAGGGTGAGTACCGCGAGTGGGTCCGTCCGGCCCGAGGCGGCCTCAGCGACCTCCGCCGGATCACCTATGAGGCCGCCGAAGGAGCGCACGTCGTCATCAAGGGCTCCGAGCGAGTGACCGGGTGGAAGCGCACTGGCGAGGCCGGCACCGTCTGGACGGTCGAGGTGCCGAACGAGCTCTTCGGCTCCTTCAACCCCTTTGCCGAGGAGGTCGTCGGCGACTGGGTCGTACGACCGATCGAAGCCGGCGCGCGCAAGCACCTCGGGGACGTCTACCTCGACGGCCGCAGCTTCTACGAGGTCGGCAGCCCGGGCGAGGTGTCGACCTCCGCGCGCCACGACGAGATCGTCGACGACTGGACGTCGCGGCCGGTCCCCGTCGCCGATGCCGACCAGACGACCTACGTCTGGCACGCGCAGGTAGGCGCCGAGGCCACCACCATCTGGGCGAACTTCCACGACGCCGACCCGAACGAGCGGCTCGTCGAGATCAACGTGCGGCGCTCGGTGTTCTACCCCACCGAGCACCACGTCGACTACATCACCGTGCGCGGTTTCGAGCTGTGCCAGGCGGCCACCCCCTGGGCGCCCCCGACGGCTGACCAGCCGGGGCTCATCGGGCCCAACTGGGCCAAGGGCTGGGTCATCGAGGACAACGTCATCCACGACTCCAAGTGCGTCGCCGTCTCCATCGGCAAGGAGGCCTCGACCGGCGACAACAACTACACGGTGCGCGGTGACAAGCCCGGTTACCAGTACCAGCTGGAGTCGGTCTTCTCCGCCCAGCAGATCGGCTGGGACAAGGAGCACATCGGCTCCCACGTCATCCGGCGCAACACGATCTACGACTGCGGACAGTGCGCCATCGCCGGACATCTCGGCTGCGTGTTCTCCACGATCGAGGACAACCACATCTACCGCATCGCCCTGAAGCGCGAGTTCTACGGGCACGAGATCGCCGGCATCAAGCTGCACGCGGCCATCGACGTCGAGATCACCCACAACCGAATTCACTCCTGCTCGCTCGGGATCTGGCTCGACTGGCAGACCCAGGGCACCCGGGTGGCCCGCAACCTGCTCTACGACAACTCCCGCGACCTCTTCGTCGAGGTGAGCCACGGGCCCTACGTGATCGACCACAACATCCTCGCCTCGCCCGTCTCGATCGAGTCGTTCAGCCAGGGTGGGGCCTACGTCGGCAACCTCGTGTGCGGCACGGTGGGCCTGACCCAGGTGATGGACCGTGCCACCCCCTACCACCGGCCCCACAGCACCCAGGTCGCCGGCTACGCCGTCATCTACGGCGCCGACGACCGCTGGATCGGCAATGTTTTCGCCGGCGGTGACGTCGAGCTCGCGTACGGCTCGACGGCCCACACCCACGACGGCGCCGGGGTGGGCACCGCCGGCTACGACGGGCACCCGCCGACCTTCGCGGACTACCTCGCCCTCATCGACGCCCAGCCCCCGGGCGACCACAACCGCTTCCCGGAGGTGCCGCAGGCCGTCTACATCCGGCACAACGCGTACGCGGGCGGCGCCACCCCGTATGCCTCGGAGGAGGCTCCGCTGCAACTCGACTCGGCATCCTTCGCAGTCGTCGAAGAGGCGGATGCCGTGTTCCTCGAAGCCGACCTCCCCGCTTCGTTCGAAGAGCTGCAGGTCGCTGTCGTCACGGGCGCCGCCCTGCCCCGGGTGCGTTTCGTCGACGCCGACTTCGAGGAGCGAGACGGCTCACCCGTGACGGTCGACCGGGACCTTCTCGGCGAGCGCAAGAACCTCGACGGCCGCTACCCGGCCGGCCCGATCGCCACCCTGTCTGCAGGTACCTCACGGTCTCGGGTGTGGTGACCCGGGCGGATGCTGGCACCCTGACGCACCTGTTCCCTTCGAAGAAGCACGGCCGTGAGAACGCCCACTTTCGACGGGCTGCGGCGTGCGCCCAAGGGAGCGCCCCAGCCTGACCACAGGTCGGAGTGCCCTGCGTGCATGATGACGGTTATGACTGAGGCGACCCTCTCCACCCGAAGGCTGGCCGAGCTGCGGGCGGCATCCCTCACGTATGCCGCTGTCGGTGCGACCCGCGGAGAGCTTCCGGTCGGCTATCACCACGCGCGAAGGCGGGCGGCCATCGGCGCCGGGCCGACCCAGTTCCGCGCCGCGACCGCCGCGTTGATGGCCTGGCAGGTACAGCGTCGGGCCGGCACCGAGGTGCGGGCCTCAGCGCCGGTGGTGGCGGTCGACGAGGTCGCTGACCTTCGCGTCGGCGTCGGTCCGCTTCGGGTGGCGGCGCCGGTTCGGGTCGTGCACACCATCGAGAGTCCGCACAGCCGAGGCTTCGCCTACGGCACGTTGCCCGGTCATCCGGTGTCGGGAGAAGAGCAGTTCGTCGTCGAGCTCATGCCCTCCGGGCTGGTGCTGCTCACCATCACGGCCTTTTCGCGACCGGCCTGGCGGCTCGCCCGGCTGTCCGGTCCGTTCGACGACCTGGCGCAGGCTCTCATGACCCGGCGCTACCTGCTCGCCCTGCGCGCACCCCTGCCGACGATGCTCTGACTCAGCTACCGGGGGAGGGCCCGACTCGCGACCCCGTCGAGGCGCAGCTCGGTGGTGGTGTCACGATGGGCGCCGGTCGAGCCGACGTGCTTGTCGCTGATCATCGGCCCGTTCTTGAGCACGTGGCAGAAGGCCATCGCGTGGCCGCGACCGACGCCGTAGTCGTCGCGCAGCCACTCGGCCACGACGCCTGCCTTGGTCGTGAGGCCGAAACCCTTTGCGTGGGCCTCGTCGAGCAGCTGCTGCGGCGTCTTGCCGGACTTCGTCTCGATGGCATCGAGGTAGGCCTGGAACGACATGATCTTCGTCTCCTCAACGGTCGGGGCACTGATCGCGGTCGTCGGGTCGATCACCTGACACCGTCGCGTCGATCGACAGGGCCCGCCTTCGACACATCCTGTCAGGGCGAGCGCAGCAGGTAGGTGTCCATCACCCAGCCGTGTCGCTCGCGCGCCGCGGCGCGAACCCGGCGCACCTGATCGATCACGTCGAAGAGGCGTCCCGAGACGAGCAGCTCGTGAGGTGTTCCGAGGTAAGCCCCCCAGAAGAGCTCAAGGCCCGGATGCCGCTCTGCCAGCGCAGCGCACACGAGGTGACCGTCGAGCATCACGACGACGTCGCCCAGGCCCGGGTCGTACTCGTCGACGAGCCGGCGGCCCGTGGTGATGTGAACCGGGGAGCCGATGCGGTTCAACGTGATCCGGTGCCGAGCGGCGAGCAGCTGTGGTGCACTGATGCCGGCGATCACGTCGTGCTCGACGTCGTGACCCGACGCCGCCCAGTGAGCCACCAGGGCGTCGACGATGCGGATCGTCGAGTCGTAGAAGGCAGGGTCGCCCCACACGAGAAACCCGACGGTCTGCTCAGCCTCGCCGAGTCCGTCGATCACCGCGGTGTAGGCGCCCACCCGGGCCGCGTGCCAGTCGCGCACCCCCTCGCCGTAGGCCGCAGAGTCACGTTCGGCGTCGGGCCCTCGCTTCGGATCGGGCACCTCGACCATGCGGTAGGGACGGTCGTCGGGGATGAAGGCGTCGCAGATGGCTTGACGCGCCGTGACCAGGTCGGAAGCGCGTTCGCCCTTGTCGGCGACGAGGAAGACGTCGACGGTGCCGAGAGCGGCGACGGCCTCGCCGGTGAGGTGGGTGGGGTTGCCCATCCCGATGCCGATGATGCGCACCCGGCTGATCACGGGCCCTCCCCGCCCCGCAACACACCGAGAACCGGTGAACTCCCCCCCGTTTTGCCCGAAAGAGTTGTCGATTCCTCGGTGTGTTGCCGGGTGGCGGGTGTGAGGTCGGGGGGGGTCGCAGGGGTGGCGCGGGTCAGGGCGAGCAGGGCGTCGAGGTCGACGTGCTGCTCGACGGCGTCGGCCAGGATGTCGAGCATCCGCTCCCGCCGCTCACCGAACCCTGGTGCGTCGGTCGCCGGCCGCCACCCGGAGCCGGCCGCGTCAGCCACCTCGCGCAGCCAGGCCCGGCGGAAGTCGTCGTTCTCGAAGGCGCCGTGCCACATGGTTCCCCAGACCGCGCCGACCTGCCAGCCGTCGAGAAAGGCTTCTGCCCCAGCCTCTTTCGCTTCTGCGATCCCGTGATGGATCTCGTAGGCCGCGACGGAGTGGCCGCGCCACGATCCCGTCGGCCGGCCCAGCACCTTGTCGGCCCCGAAGGCAACCCGGGTCGGCAGCAGCCCGAGACCCTCGACGGCCCCGACACTGGTCTCGACATCGTCGACGATGTCGTGGGCGAGCATCTGGTAGCCGCCGCAGATACCCAGCACCGGCCGGCCGGATGCCGCTCGGCGGGTCACGACCTCGGCAAGGCCCCGCTCGCGCAGCCAGGCGAGATCGCTTGCCGTTGAACGTGACCCGGGCAGAACCACGAGGTCGGCTGCCTCCAAGATGCCCGGGTCGACGGTGACGATCACGTCGACGCCGGGTTCGGAGGCCAGCGCGTCGACGTCGGTCGCGTTCGAGATTCGCGGCAGCCTGGCCATCGCGACGGTGAGTCGGTCGCGCGCCGGTTCCGACGTCAGGCCCGACGATGCGCTGGAGGCGCGCCAGTGGCCGACCTCGAGGGTGTCCTCGCTGTCGAGCCACACGTCGAGCAGCCACGGGATCACCCCGACGAACGGCACGCCCGTGCGCGCGGTGATCTCGACCAGCCCGGGCTCGAGCACAGCGACGTCGCCGCGAAACTTGTTGATGACAAAGGCCTTCAGCAGCGCTCGGTCATCATCGTCGAGCAGCGCCCAGGTGCCGTAGAGCGAGGCGAGGATGCCGCCCCGGTCGATGTCGCCGACGACGACCACCGGCAGCCCGAACTGCCGAGCCAGCCCCATGTTCACGTAGTCACCCGACCTGAGGTTGATCTCGGCCGGTGAGCCGGCGCCCTCGCAGACCACCAGCTCGTAGGTCTCGGCGAGCTCGCGGTAGGCAGCGAAGGCGGCCTCGGCGAGGTGAGCCCGACCCGTCGCGTACTGCCCCGCCTCGAGCACACCGGCAGGATGACCCCGCACGACGACGAACGACCTCCGGTCGGTGCCCGGCTTGAGCAGCACCGGGTTCATCGCGGTCGTGGCCTCGACCCGCGCGCCTTGGGCCTGCAGGTACTGCGCCCGGCCGATCTCGCCCCCGTCGGCGCACACCATCGAGTTGTTCGACATGTTCTGCGCCTTGAAGGGGGTGACCCGAACGCCCCGACGCGCCAAGGCTCGACAGAGTCCGGCCACGATCACCGACTTGCCGGCATCCGACGACGTTCCGGCCACGAGGATGCCCGATGCGCTGCTCACCCGGTTCATCCTGCCCGAGCCACCCGGCGCACGACGAAGGCGGATGCCGTTGGGTGACCCAGCGGCATCCGCCTCGTTCGGTGTGCCCGACCTCAGCCGGTCACTCGGACGACCCTTTCGGGTCACCCTCGGCCAGGAGGCCGTAGAGCTTGCGCCGGGTCTCGGAGAGGATCTCATTGGCCTCGGCGCGCTGCTGTGAGGTGCCCGTGGTCATGATCTGCCACATGGCGCTCATCACCTGAGTGGTGACGGGCATGAGGTCGCCCATGTCGTCGGCGGCCGTGCGCTCGTGCGAGGAGGCCTCCTCGAAGGGCCGCCAGGTGGCGGCCATCTCGTCGGCGTGCTCCTCGACGTAGTGGCGTCCGTCGTCGGTGAGGCGCAGCAGCCGGCGCCCTTCGACCTCACGTCCTTCGACCAGGCCCTCGTCCTCGAGCTGCTGGACGGTCGGGTAGACCGAGCCGGGGCTCGGCTTCCACGCGCCGTCGGTGCGCTCGGAGATCTGCTGGATCAGCTGGTAGCCGTTCATCTCGTCGCCCGCGAGGACGTCGAGGATGGCGGCCCGCACGTCACCGCGCCTGGCCTTGGGGCCACGGCGACCGCCGTACTCCCGGGCGAAGCCGCGACCGAACTCCCGCTCGAACGCGGGGCCGCCGAACTGCGCGCCGAACTGGCGCATCAGGTGCAGCCACGGCGGGGCGCCGCCGGGAAAACCGGGGCCGCCCCGACCCGGACCCCCCGGACCGAAGCCCCGGCCGCCTTCGGGCCAGCCACCACGGCGTGGGCCGCGGCCGCGTTCACCGTGATGCTCGCGAGGGTGCTCGTGTTCAGGCTCGGAGTCCCATCCGAAGTCTCTGTTGCTGTTCATGCTGTGTCCTTTCGTTCCGCGACCCACGAACAGTCGCGATAGGTTGACGATATATCGTTAACTGCGTCGAAGCAAGATCTGTTCCCGAACTCGACGACGACGCCAACTGCCCTTTCGACGGGCTCTACCCGTCGAAAGGACGGTTCGTGCGACACGAACTGCCCTTTCGACGGTTAGAGGGGGAGAGAGTGGCCATCCGGAGGGGCCGGGGGCTCCGAACCACGCGGGTAGGCACGCGGAGGCTGTCGGTCGATAACGGACATCAACCGCAAAATCGGACAGGACGGGAGACACTGGGATGACAGCGCTTCACCACCACGGCACGACGATCTATCAGGACGCGTCCCTGGGCGGCGCAGAATCTGCGTGGCAGGCCGCTCCGCTCGGCGCGTTGAGGTGGAGCCACGGTTTCGTTACCGTGCAACGGCGAGGGGTGGAGTGGCATGCCTGAAGGAGGCAGCGGGGTGACGACGACGAACCGGGACCAGGGTTCGACAACGGCTGGCGGAAGCGCGGGCCCGAGCGGCGACAAGCGCACGATCCGTATCCAATGGGCGCCTTCGGCCGCCGCGCGGGTGCGCAGGGAGCTGGTCGACGACCTCGAGGCCCGTAGCGTCCCCGGCAACGTCGTCGAGGAGGCCGAGCTCGTCGTCAGCGAGCTGGTCGCCAACGCCATCCGTCATGCCCGACCCCTCACCGACGGCACCGTCCGCGTGCACTGGAAGGTCAAGAACAACGTCGTCGAGGTCGAGGTCTCCGACGGCGGTGGGCCTTCGGTGCCACGGCCGGCCCCCCCGGCGACCTGGGCGCCCGGCGGTCGCGGGTTGCGCATCGTGCGCTCGCTCGCTCACGAGTGGGGCGTGGTCGAGGACCCGAACGGCCGTACGGTCTGGGCCTCTCTCGGCGGCCCGTCACGCCGCCGCTCGCACTGATGGCGGTCGGTGCCGCTGCCCGGTCAGCGAGTGGTCAGCGAGGGGTCTCGCGGTGAGCGCCCTACCGCTCACGGGGAGGCCGGATCGCCGGCCGCCGGCCCGATCGGGGTCTCGTCGGCGGCTAGGCTGCGCCCATGGGTAAGGCTTCTCGACGTCCGCGTGACCGCTCCGCTCGTTCTGCGCGCCCGGCTCCGGCCCCCTTCGTGGCACGCCCGTTCGAGGGGCTGCCGGGCGAGACCGACTGGGTGGCGATGCGTGAGATCGTTCCCGCCGCCACGGCCATCGTTCGGTTCGCTGACGGCAAGGCCCCCGAGGGCGGACCCAGCGAGGTGACGGTCGCGACCGTGCTTCCCTTGGCCTGGCCCGGCCTGCACCGCGACAACGGCGACGTGCTCGTGGGCATCCAGTCGGGCAACGCGAGCGGTGACACCAGCCGCGACATCGCCGCCGCGATTGAGCTGGCCGTGGCGGCCGACCCCGGTACGCCGGTGAGCGTGCTGCCGGTATCGACGCTCGACACCGTGCGACTGCAGGACCTGCTCGACCCCGAGGGCGACTTCGAGATCACCGTTCACGACGGGTTCGACTTCTGGGTCGCCGACTCCGAGCTCGACGCCGACGGCAAGGAGTCGCTCGAGCGCGCCAACGACTCGGCGATCCCGACCGTGAAGCTCGAGTCGGTTCCCTCCGCGTACTGGTGCCTCATCGGTGAGCGGGCCTACGTGCGGTGGGTGCTGCCCTTCGACGAGGACACCGCCACCAACGCCCTCGCGCGGTTGCACGCAGCGGGCACCAGCCACCTCGGCGAGGCCGGGCGCCTGCTCGGCTGCTTCCGTTCCAGTGGCCTGCTCATCCCGGTCTGGGAGGTCGACGCCGACGCCGAGGCCGCTACCTTCGAGGATGCCGTGGCTGCGATGAAGACGCTGATCGATGCCGCTGCCGCCGGGACCGCACCGTTGACGGCAGCCGAGCGCGGCGCCAAGGCGGGGCTGACGAATCGCCAGGTCACCCTGCGCTGAGATGAGCCGATGACCACGCGCCCCGCCTCCTGCCTCGCCGTGGTGGTTCCGGCGCGCAACGAGGCGGAGCGCATCCTCGCGACCATCGGCCGAGTCCGCGAGGTCGCGAACGTCGAGGTCGTGATCGTCATCGACGACGGTTCCAGCGACGAGACGGCCCGGCTGGCGGCCGACGCGGGCGCCGAGGTCGTACGCCACGAGCGCAGCTACGGCAGGGGCGACGCCCTGATGAGCGGACTGGGCCGTCTGTCCGGCCTGCAGCGGGTGGGCCGGCTCAGTGGCTCGGCCGCTGTGCTCTTCGTCGACGCCGACCTCGAGGTCACGGCATCCGACATCGACGCGGTGGCCGAGCCCGTGACCAAGGGGCACACCGACCTCTCGATCGCCGTCGGCGGCCCCGACCTGAGCGAGCCGACCGGTGCGGCGATGCACCTCGGCGGCGGGCATGGCCTCGTCGTGGGCCTGGCCCGCAAGGGCATCGAAGACCTGACCGGCTGGGCCCCGTCGCAACCGCTGTCGGCGCTGCGCTGCCTCTCACCGGCCGCGGTCGCCGCCGCCACCCCGTTCGCCCGGGGCTGGGGCGCCGAGGTCGCCATGACGGTCGACGTGCTCGACGCCGGCCTGACGGTCGTCGAGGTCACCTGCGACCTGCGACACGGCGCCGCCGGAACGAACTGGCGCACCCAGGCGCACCGCGCGGCGCAGTACCGCGACATCGCCCTCGCCCTCGGGGTGCGTCGGCTGCGGCGGCGCCTCGAACCGTCGTGAGGCCCCAGCCGCGGCCGGATGAACCACTGACTGAAATGCCATCGGCCCGCCGACGGCGCGCGGCTACCCTTGCCGATCGTGGACGACACGATGCTGACGAGCCTGGCCATCGGGTCGGCGGTTGTCACGCCGAACCGCCACCACCGATCGGAGGACGGCTCATGACCCCACCGCGCACGCCGGCCGAGCTGCACCGCTTCGGGTTCCTCGGACCACGCGGCACCTTCACCCAGATGGCGCTCGACGCGTGGGACGGCGCGGCCCACGGTGAGCAGATCCCGTTCGGCTCGGTCGACGGCGCACTCGCCGCCTTGCGAGGGGGCGACATCGACGCGGCGATGGTGCCGATCGAGAACTCGGTCGAGGGCGGTGTCTCGGCCACGCTCGACGCACTCGCGACCGGTGACCCGCTCGTCGTGATCGGTGAGGTGCTCGTGCCGATCACCTTCGTGCTCTGTGCCCGGCCGGGAACCTCGCTGAGCGGCATCCGTGCGGTCGGCACCCACTCGCACGCCTGGGCCCAGGTGCGCGGGTGGATGGGGGCCAACCTGCCGGATGCCGTCTACGTGCCGACCCTGTCGACCGCGGCGTCGGCGACGATGTTGGCCGAGCCCGGTGAGGTGATGTTCGACGCCGGCGTGTGTGCGCCCGCCGCGGCCGCCACCGCTGGCCTCGTCGTGCTCGCCGACGACATCGGGGACAACCAGGCGGCGGTCACCCGCTTCGTGCTCGTTGCGCGACCGGGCACGCTGCCTGACCCGACCGGCGCCGACAAGACGACGGTCGTGCTCTTCCAGCGCACCGACCACTCCGGAGGATTGCTCGAGCTGCTCGAGCAGTTCGCCGTGCGCGGGGTGAACCTGACCCGGCTCGAGTCAAGGCCGACCGGTGCGGCGATGGGCAGCTACTGCTTCTCGATCGACTTCGAGGGCCACCTGCAGGACGCGCGGGTCGGCGAGACGTTGATGGGCCTGCAGCGGGTCTGCGCCGAGGTGCGGTTCCTGGGGTCCTACCCGCGCGCTGACGGCATCCCGTCCGAGATGCGGGTGGGCACAGCCGACGCCGACTTCGACGACGCGAGTGCCTGGCTGGGCCGGTTGCGGTCCTGACCCTGGTCGCGCGCGACCGGGCCTGTGAACAGGCGCAAGAGAAGGCAGGAGCGTCGAAGGAGCCACCGTCGACGCCCCTGCCTTCTCTTAGGCCCGGGCTCGTGCAATCCCCTCAAGCTTGCACGCACCCAGTTTCGAGTCCGACGTGCGCTGCTCCCCAGCAGCCCCCTGCACGTCGGTCGACCATCCCCCACGTTGCTCAGTGCCGCTGGGGGCAGCGCTGATACATCGCTTCGCCATAGAGTTTGCTTTTCGTCGAAGAGGTATCAACCACCCGGTCGCCGACTCTGTGCGGGTGAGAGCCCACACCGGGCACCGACACCGCACAGTCCCCGCGACCGGCGGTCCCAGGAGGTCACCAGATGTCCGATTCAGGCCCAGCCGATCCCAGTGACGGCACCGACGGCCCCGACACCAGGTCGGGCTCCGGGGTGGTGCGCCCGCGGCCGCCGGTTCGAGCGATCGACCCGGCGACCTCGAAGCGCAAGACCGACGGTGAGGCGCCGTTGCCGGCCCTCTACCTCTCCGACCGGCTGCTTCGGCGCAACGGGCCCGGCCTGACCCGCGACCTCGACCTGCGCGAGGCCCTGGCCAAGCTCGACCTCGAGTACGAGGTCACCCCAGGCTCTGATGGTGGGCCGCGGGAGGTCGATTCGAGCTCGTGGGGAACCAGCATCACGTTGCGCTCGATGACCTCACCGATCGACCCGGTCGACGCCTGGACCGTGCTTCAGCAGCTGCGCGCCGCAGATGGCCCGGTCGCGGCCAACCTCAGCCTCGAGCACGTGCTCCGACCGGCCGACGGCTACTGGGGCGGGGTG
>JAKDLG010000083.1 GCA_030452985.1 Humibacillus sp. | reverse complement strand
TCACCGACACCGGCGTCACCTGGAACACCTGGCAACACTGGCGCACCAGCGCCAAAGCCCGATGCTGACAACGGCCCACCCCAGCCGCCATCGACTGACCCCTGAGCACCCGCGTCATACCGGCGCCGACCCGTGGACACTCGACCTCGGCCCCCTGGTGGCCACTCTCACACGACCGACGAAGCGCAGACGAGACACCATCACCAGCGCCCGCGTCGAGAACTGGGTAAAGTCAAGCGGTGCCCAGCTCGAGCCAGTGGATCGCCTTCGTGATCGCGTCGATCCTGTTCATCCAGGTTCCCGGGCCCAGCGTGCTCTTCAGCATCGGTCGCGCCCTGACCGTCGGACGTCGAGAGGCGCTGCTCTCCGCGGTCGGAAACGGGGTCGGGGTGGCGACCCAGGTGTTGCTCGTCGCGCTCGGCCTCGGAGCTGTTGTGGCGGCCAGCGCGACGGTCTACACCGTCATCAAGGTGGCCGGTGCGCTCTACGTCATCTGGCTCGGCGTCCAGGCCATCCGCCACCGCAGCGAGGCCCGAAGGGCTCTTGACAGCCAGGTCACCGCCCGCCATGGCCGCTCCCTGCGCATCGGGTTTGTCGTGGGTGTGACGAACCCCAAGTCGATCCTCTTCTTCGTTGCGTTTCTGCCGCAGTTCACTGCTCCCGCCGCCGGCCACGTCGGCGTGCAGATGATGATGCTGGGTCTGGCCTTCGGCGCCATGGCGATCTGCTCAGACAGTCTGTGGGTCCTGCTGGCAGGCAAGGCTCGCGAGTGGTTCGCGCGTGAGCCGAAGCGGCTCGACAAGCTTGGCGCGACAGGCGGGGTCATGATGGTCGGGCTCGGTGCCGTGCTGCTCGCCAATGAGTAGCCGCTACGATCCTGCGCTCGCTTCCTGCTGGAGCCGAAGTCCCCGCAGTCGCTGATGCTGGGACACGACGAGCGATCAGTGCGATCTGTTGGCTTTACGCCATCACGGCGGCTCATAACGACCTGCGCCCCCACCTCGCCTGCGTGTCTTGCCGAGGACGATTGGTACTGCACAAGATCACGTTAATTTGATATGACGGTGTGGTGACCTTCTCTCCGGTTGCGCCGGCTGCGCCCGCGCTCGATCGTGCTCACGCCATCGCCCAGCACGAGCAGGCCCTCGACACCATCGGAAGGGCGTATGCCGCCCTCCCTCACGATCGCCAGGTGCGGCTGGCCAAGTCGACATCCAACCTGTTCAGGGCCCGATCGAGCGATACCTCCAGGGGCCTCGATGTGTCGGCTTTTCACGGCCTCATCGAACTCGACGCCGGTTCGGCGACCGACACCCCGACCGCGCGGGTGGGCGGCATGACGACCTATGAGGAGCTGGTCGACCTGTTGCTGCCCCACGGCTTCGTACCCCTCGTCGTGCCACAGCTGCGCACCATCACCATCGGCGGGGCGGTCACCGGCCTCGGCATCGAGGCATCGTCGTTTCGCAACGGGCTACCGCACGAGTCGGTGCGCGAGATGCGTATCCTCACCGGCGCCGGCGAGGTCGTCACCGCCCGCCCCGACGGCGAGCACGCCACGCTGTTCCGCACCTTTCCCAACTCTTACGGCTCCCTCGGCTACGCCCTTGACCTCGTCATCGAGCTCGAACGGGCCAAGCCCTACGTGCACCTCAGGCACGTGCGTTTCGCCTCCGTCGACGAGATGGTCGCGGCGGTCGGCACCGTCATGGCCGAGCAGCGCTGGGAGCAGGAGCGGGTCGCCTTCGTCGACGGCGTCGTGTTCTCGGCGACCGAGTGCTATCTCAGCCTCGGTCGCTGGACCGACGACCTCGAGGGCCGCACCAGGCCGAGCGACTACACCGGGCAGGAGGTGTTCTACCGCTCGATCCAGCAGCGGCGCACCGACGTGCTCACGGCTCACGACTATCTGTGGCGCTGGGACACCGACTGGTTCTGGTGCAGCCGCGCCTTCGGGGCCCAGCACCCGCTCGTGCGACGGCTCTGGCCGAAGCGGCTGCTGCGCAGCGACGTGTACTGGAAGATCGTTGCGTTCGAGCAACGGCACGGCGTGATGGCCGCGATCGACAGACGACGCGGCCGGCCCGCGCGCGAGCGGGTGATCCAGGACGTCGAGATCCCGCTGGAACGAACAGCCGAGTTCGTCTCCTGGTTTCTTCATCAGGTGCCGATCGAGCCGATCTGGCTCTGCCCCATCCGGCTTCGCGAGCCGGATGAGGGCGAAGGTCAGCAACCGACCAGACCGGTGAGCGCCGAAGCCATGGCTGGGGCCGCCGGCGAGCCGCCCTGGCCGCTCTACCCGCTGCGACGCGGGGAGCCGTACGTCAATGTCGGGTTCTGGTCCACCGTCGCCATCGAGCCCGGGGCGGCAGACGGCGACGTCAACCGCCGGATCGAGCACGAGGTGACCCGCGTCGGCGGGCACAAGTCGCTCTACTCCGACGCCTACTACGACCGGGCCACCTTCGCCGCGCTCTACGGCGACGCCGCCTACCAACCCGTGAAACACCGGTACGACCCTGAGGGGCGACTCCCCTCGCTCTACGAGAAGGCGGTGCAGGCTCGATGACGCTCACAGTTGGAAGGGCTTTTGATCGACTGTTCGGAGCGGACGCCCCGTTCCACGTGGTGGCTTACGACGGCTCGACGGGCGGACGACCCGACGGCCTCGTCATCCGCCTCCTGACCGAGCGCGGCCTCAACTACCTGCTCACGGCTCCGGGGATGCTCGGCATGGCGCGGGCCTACCTCATGGGCGACCTGCTCATCGACGAGATGAACGAGGGCGACCCCTACGAGGTGCTCTCCCTCATCGGCAACGGGTTGGTGGCAAAGCGACCATCGTTCAAGGATGCCGCAGAGCTGGCCGCCTTCGTCGGGCGAGCCGGGGTCCACGTGCCGGACCTCCCGCAGACCGAGACCCCGGGCTCGGCCGCACGCCTCGCCCACGGTCTGCGGCACGGCCGTCGTCGCGACGCCGAGGCCATCAGCCACCACTACGACGTCTCGAACGAGTTCTACGAGCTGGTGCTCGGCCCGTCGATGACCTACACCTGCGCGTGCTATCCCACCGACACCTCCTCGCTCGAGGAGGCCCAGGCGTACAAGTACGACCTCGTGGCCCGCAAGCTCGGGCTCGAGCCCGGGATGAGGCTGCTCGACGTCGGTTGCGGCTGGGGCGGCATGGTGCGCCACGCCGTCAAGCACTACGGAGTGACCGCCCTCGGCGTCACCCTTTCGCGCGAGCAGGCGAAATGGGCCCAGGCCCGCATCGAGAGCGATGGCCTGGCCGGTCGGGCGGAGGTGCGTCACAGCGACTACCGCGACGTCACCGAACGCGGCTTCGATGCCGTCAGCTCCATCGGCCTCACCGAGCACATCGGCATCAAGAACTATCCGGCGTACTTCCGTTTCCTGCGGGAGCGACTGCGCGACGAGGGTCGGCTGCTGAACCACTGCATCACCCGGCCCGACAACCGGCACGCCGGCCTGCCGTCACGCGGGTTCATCAACCGATACGTCTTCCCCGACGGCGAGCTCACCGGATCGGGTGACATCGTGCGGGTGATGGAGGACGAGGGCTTCGAGGTGCGCCACCACGAGAACCTGCGCGAGCACTACGCCCGCACCCTGGCGGGGTGGAACGCGAACCTGTCGAAGAACTGGGACGACGCCATCGCGCTCGCCGGCCTCTCTACCGCCCGGGTCTGGGGTCTTTACCTCGCCGGGTCACGGGTTGGTTTCGAGCGCAACGAGATCCAGCTTCACCAGGTGCTCGCTTCTCGCACCAGCGCCGAGGGTGCGGCCGGCTTCGCCCTGCGTCCGTTGTTCGAACCCTCGGTGATCTCCCAGCTGGCTAGCCAGGCGCGGGGCGCCGTGGGCTAGCGCCGGGCGGTCGTGTGCGTGGGCGTCGACTTGCTGACGGGCGGGGCCACGGCGGAGTTGTCGGCCGTGGGGTTGGCCAGCAGGAAGACCGTGACGACCAGCAACAGGGCACAGAAGACCACGGCAGGTGACAACCGCCACCCTCGGGAAGTGAGCACGAACGGCCTCCTCTGCCGTAGACGTCACGGCGAGGCTACGCAGTCAGACTGGGATGTTGCTCTGACGAGCCTGCGAGCCGGCCGGGTAGCCCCCGGCAGCAATCGTCACCAACCGGCGACGGCCCAACCTCAGTCCGACCCGCCGAGGTCGACCTCGTACGCCTCGTACACGAGGTCGCCCCCCGCCTGCCGGTGACGCACCAGTCGGCCCACCAGGGTGGTCAGCTCGTCGCGGAAGGCCGGGAGGTCAGCCAGGGTGCCACCGTGCTCGAGCACCGCGAGATAGCCGCCGATCGTCTCACGGTAGGCCCGGTGCTCGGCGAGCAACCGGTCGACCGCAGGAGACAGCCGCGGCGCGGTGTGCTTGGCCCGGTCGTAGATGCCGCCCACGCTCTCGGTGAGGTCGATGTGGTCAGCGAAGTCGTGGGCCAGCTCGGCCAGCGCCGCGCGCACCCGTTCGCGCCACGCGCCGCCGCGCGCGATCGGCGCATCGAGCGCCAGGCCGACGGCGGCCACCGACTCACGCAGTTCGGAGCGGTGGGCCCTGACCCGCTCGAAGTAGGCCGCCATCTCGGTGGGCGTGTCGACTCTGACGCCCACGGGAGGGTGCTTCGCGGCGCGATAGATCCGATGTCCGACGAGTGACGGTTCAGCATTCATGGCGGCCTCCGTGTAGCCATGGTCCACCCGTTCGGGCCAAGCGTCCAGAGCCGGTTCAGTCCCGGTTTATCACGAACCCGTACTGTCGGTGCGGCGCCTCAGCTGGACCGCGGGCCATACATGATCACGGCGACGCCAGTGAGGCAGACGACCGCCCCCACGACGTCCCAGCGATCGGGCCGGAACCCGTCGACCACCATCCCCCAGAGCAACGAGCCGGCGACGAACACACCACCGTAGGCGGCCAGGATCCGGCCGAAGTTCGCGTCGGGCTGAAGGGTCGCTACGAAGCCGTAGAGGCCGAGGGCGATCACGCCGGCACCGATGAACGCCCAGCCGCGGTGCTCACGAACCCCCTGCCAGACCAGCCAGGCTCCACCGATCTCGGCGAACGCGGCAAGAACGAAGAGCACGATGGAGCGGGCGACGGTCACCGGGGCATCGTCGCAGACGGTCCGTGACTCCGGCCCTCACCCACCGCGAGCGCCGCTCAGTCGTCGCCCGCCTCACGGCGCTCGGCGGCGCTACGCAGGATGCAGAACTCGTTGCCCTCCGGGTCGGCCATGACGAACCACCCTCGGCCGTCGGCCGTGCGGCAGTCGTCGAGGTCGGTCGCACCGCGCGCTAGCACGTGGTCGTGCTCGTCGTCGCGGGTGCGGTCGACCGGCCGCAGGTCGAGATGGATGCGGTTGCGAACCACCTTCACGTCCGGAACCTCGATGAACAGGATGCGGTGGGCACCGTCGGGCGAGAAGATCATGCACTCCTCGTGGCCGGCCAGGTTGGGGTCGTCGGGATCCTCGTGGTAGCCGAGCAGGTCGGCCCACCACACCGACTGTGCATAGGCGTTGCGCGCGTTCACGGTCGTGTGTGACAGCTCGAGAGTCATGCCGTCAGTGTTGCGGGAGCACCCCGTCGAAGGCGACCCGGTTGTTCCGCGTCACTGGCTGGGCCACGCTCGCGCCAGGCTGGCTCAGCTCACCTGCCGGTTGGCGTTCCACCGCCAGGCAGCGGTGACAAGCACCGCTCCGACGATCGAGCCGATGATGCCGCTCGGCTTGAACGCGAGGCCGTCGCCGGCCAACAGGCTGGACAACAGCCCACCGACGAAAGAACCGACGAGGCCGGCCACGATGGCCATCGTCCAGTCGACTCCCTTCGATCCCTTGCCGAGAATCAGCTGGGCAGCCGCGCCGACGAGCATGCCGAAGAGGATCAGACCGATGAGCAACATGCAGTGAGCATAGAACGTGGATCGGCGCGAGAGGCGCCGCCTCACCGAAAGCGAGACTCGCGGTCGTCAACCTTCGTTGACCACACCCGCGGCGTCGACTAAGGTGTCAATAAAAAGTTGACGAAGCGACGGCCGTCGACGGTATGCGGAGGTTGGCTGACATGGAGGTGGGCGACGTGATGAGACTTGCGCAGGCCACGGGTGACGACGACCCGCGAGCCGCCCTCGCTGCTGCTCGCGAGCTGCGTCGCGCGGCCGACCGCACCGAGGCGGCCGTCGTGCGCCGTGCCAGGGTGAGCGGGCTGGCCTGGGCCGACATCGCTGCCCAGCTCGGCGTGAGCAAGCAGGCCGTGCACAAGAAGTACGGACGCCGCTGAGCGAGCCGGCCGATCCCGCTCACTTCCAGCCCGATCGAGTACCCATCACGTCCTGTCGAGTGGCCAAGCCCCTGCGAGAGAGTGGGACTCAGGCGAGTGCAGCGGCGTGGACGAGGTCGACTTCCGTTACCAAAGCCACGCAGGTTCGATCTTCGGAAGGTGGGCCGGGGGCAGCGCCGAGCACATACTGCTGGTGCCTGCTTGAGGCAAACGCTCCGGCGGCTACGCGCACGTCGTGCACCGCCCCATAGGTTCTCGGAGACGTCGTCGCGGTCATCCACATCAACCGGCCAGACCGGCCGGGCGACTGGGCCAGGCCGCACGGCAGCGTCACGTGCCGTCAGACGCGGCGTAGCACCACCACGGTGTCGAGTGCCTCGCGTGGACCCTGCTCGGTCTCGACGCGGCGCACCCGGATCTGTGAGCTCTCGACCTCGACGGGCTGGTCGGCGAGCGCGGTGGACACCTCTTCGGGGTCGTAGAGAACAGCCCGGTCGCTCGGACCACCGTGGCCGTGCTCGAGGTTGCGCCCAGCGTGGGCGACGACGATGACGTGGCCACCGGGCCGCACCGCGTCGACGCCGGCCACGAGCGCGTCGCGCAGCATCTCTACCGGCAGCTGCAGGTAGGAGAACAGCGCCAGATCGTACGCGCTCGCGCCGCCGGGCAGGGTCGTAGTGGCGTCGGCCACGACGGTCGTCAGGCTCGAAGCCCGGTCACCGAGCCGCTCGTCGGCCAATGCACGGGCCCGCTGGATCGCGACGTCCGAGTAGTCGGCGGCGGTCACGGTCCACCCCTGCTCGACCATCCAGATCGCGTTACGGCCCTCCCCCGCCGCCACGTCGATGGCCTGGCCCGGGGGAAGCGCCCCCACGAGCTCGGCGACGAACTGGTTCGGCTCGGCCGACCACACCAGGTCGTGAGCGGCATACCGCTCGTCCCAGTCGTGTGCATCCATGTCTGGCATCCTTTCCTCTCCTAGAAACCCTACGTTCCCGGCCGGACTCGGAGCGATGATGCGGGCTTATCGGTGACTCGACGGCAGAACCGCCACCCCTAATCAGTCGGCAGATGACCGGTTTGATGTCGATGAGACCGACGCCTCTAGCGCCGGTGACCATCCAACGAAAGAGGGGGCACCATCATGAACTCCGCCATCTCCCGCGACGCCGACGTTGACCTGGGGTCTCGCAGAAACCGGCGCTGTGGTGGCGCTCGTGAAGTCACCTCCGGTCGTCGCCCGACCTGACGGCGCATCAGTCGCGCGATCAGTCGGCAGTCGGTGTCGCTCTGACGACAACCGGTGCCGACTGATGCGCCGCTCGATCAGGACGAGGTGGCCGGCAGCTGCGACAACCACGGCGCGAGCCGGGCCAGCACGAGGTCGGGCCGCTCGAGCTGCGGGGTGTGGCCCACCCCAGGCAGGAACTCGGTCTGCCACGACGGGTTGTCGGCCGCCGTGAGCCGTGCTGCCGCGACCGGCACGAGCTTGTCGAGCTCGCCGTGTAAGAGCAGCACCGGCTTGTCGATGCCTCGGATGTGAGCGGGGTACCGACCCCCCGAACGCAGCACCCTGACGAGAGAGCGGGCCGCGCCGAGGAACGCCTTCTCCTGGCCGAGCTGGGTTCGGCGGTAGGCCGTCAAGGCGACGTCGGCGTCGACGACCTCGGTGTCGACGAGCGCCTGGTCGGCGAAGCAGATCGCGACCGTGCTCATGACCCGCTGCCGGTCGGTGTAGCGCTTCGTCGCCCGGGCCAGGTACGCCTCGCCGACGACCGGGGTGGCGTAGATCATGAACTCGACCAACACCTGCCGGTCAGGTCGCTGGTTGGGCGTGGGCAGGGCCGGGTCGACGAGCACCAGGGAGTTCACGAGCTCGGGTCGGTGACCGGCGAGCAGCAGCGAGATCATGCCGCCCATCGAGTTGCCGACCAGCACGGCCGGCTCGCCGAGCACCTCGCTCACGAAGCGGCCCAGCAGGTCGGCGTTCGCCCGCACGCTCGTCGAGCGGCCGTGGGCCGGCGTGAGCCCGAACCCGGCAAGGTCGAGGGCGACCACGCGGTGGGTGCGGGCGAGCGCGGAACCGATGCCCACCCAGTTCAGGTGCGAACCACCCAGCCCGTGCACGAGCACCACCGGTGGCGCGCCGGTGGGCTCTGGAGGGCCGCCGAACTCGACCCAGTGCACGGGCCCGTCGAGGTCGGCGAAGCGGCTCGTGCCACCCCAGGGAGCCGCGAGGTCAAGCGGCCCGGCATCGGTAGTTGCGGTCATCTTCGAAATCTACCCGCGGGTACCGGTCGGGCGTCAGCCGACCCTCAGCAGGGCGCGGCGTCGACGCATCAGGAAGTCGCGCTCGGCCGCGTTCTCGGTCAGCTCGATCGCGGCGTCGTAGGACGCCGCGGCATCCGACGTCCTGCCGAGTCGACACAGCAGGTCGGCGCGAGCGACATGCCAGGCTGCCGCATCGCGCAGCTCGAGCGCGTCGACCAGCCTCAGCCCGGACGCCGGGCCGTCGACCTCGGCCACAGCGACAGCGCGGTTGAGACGCACCAGGTCGGTCGGGGTCAGCACGAGCAGCTGGTCGTAGAGCGCGACGACCTGTCGCCAGTCGGTCTCGTCGACGGAGAGGGCGTCGGTGTGTACCGCATTGATCGCCGCCTGCACCTGGTAGGGGCCAGGGGTGTTGCGGCGCAGGCACCCTCGCACCAGGGCATGCCCCTCCGCAATGAGCTGCCGGTCCCACAGCTCCCGCCGCTGGTCGGCCAGGAGCACGAGGTGACCTGCCGCGTCGGTTCGTGCCGGTCGCCGGGCGTCCGTCAGCAGCAGGAGGGCGAGCAGACCGCTCACCTCAGGCTCGTCGGGCATCAGCCCGGCCAGCGCCCTGGCCAGCCGGACGGCCTCAGCACACAGGTCGGTTCGCACCAGTTGGTTCCCCGAGGTCGCTCGGTGACCCTCAGTGAAAACGAGGTAGATCACCGAGAGCACCGCCGCCAGTCGCTCGGGGAGGTCGGAGTCGTGCGGCACCCGGTAGGGGATGCCGGCATCGCGGATCTTGTTCTTCGCGCGAACGATGCGCTGAGCCATCGTCGCTTCAGACACCAAAAAGGCGCGAGCGATCTCGGCCGTGCTCAGTCCGCCGAGCAGCCGCAGGGTGAGTGCCACCTGGGCGGGCCGGCCGAGGGTCGGGTGGCAACAGGTGAAGATGAGTCGCAGTCGGTCGTCACGCACCGGGCCCTCCTCTCGTGGGGGTGCCTGGTCGTCCTGGGCGAACAGCAGCAGGGCATCGGTATGCCGCTGGGTTCGACTCGCCTCTCGCCGCAGCCGGTCGATGGCACGGTTGCGGGCCGTCGTGATGATCCACCCTGCCGGGCTGGGCGGCAGCCCCTCTGCGGGCCAGCGCGCGACAGCCACGGCGAAGGCGTCCTGAACGGCATCCTCGGCGAGGTCGATGTCGCCCAGCGAACGGATCAGCACCGACACCGCGCGCCCGTGCTCCTCCCGGAACACGGTGGCAATGGCGGCACTCGTGACGCCGGCCTCGGGCGCTCGGCTCACCGGTGTCTCATTCGGTCGCCGGCATACCGGGGTCGCCATCGCCCATGAACGGGCGCACCTCGATCGGCAGTCCGGTGGCCCCGTGGATGCGGCGGGCCCAGCCCATCACCTGGTCGTAGTCGTCAGACTTGACGACCGAGATCCCGCCCAGGTGCTCCTTCACCTCCACGAAGGGGCCATCGGTGAGCACCACATCGCGGCCGGGGCCTCCGGGTCGAAGCGTCGTGGCGGATGCCGTGTCGGCCAGCCCGCCGGCGAACACCCAGCCCCCGGCCGCCCGGATGTCGGCGTTGACCCGCTCGAGGTCGGCCATCACCTGCGAGAGGTCGAGGTCGTCGGGGGGCGGGCCGTCGGCCGACATCAGGCTGATCAGGTAGGTCTTCATGCTCGCATCTCCTTGGCTGAGGGCGCCCTCGTGGCTGCCTCTCACCCACTACACGAACGGCATCCGGCTGGATCGACAGCAGAGTAGCCGCGATCTTCGTCGGTGAGCAGTGCGAGGCTGACCTGATGAGCAACGCGCTGCCCGATGGGTTCTTCGATCGGGCCGACCCGACACCCGACCCCGACTTCTACGCCTTCCCTCGCCTGGTCACCCACATCGACGACGCAGCGGTCGCTGCGGTGGGGCAGCTGTACGACGAGGTGGGGGTGGCGGGTCGAGTGCTCGACCTGATGTCGTCATGGGTGTCTCATCTGTTCACCCCGCCCGAGTCGCTCACGGTGCTGGGCCTCAACGCCGACGAGCTGAACGCCAACCCAGCGGCATCCCGCCGGGTGGTGCACGACCTCAACGCCGACCCGGCCCTGCCCTTCGACGACGCGAGCTTCGACGCCGCCCTGTGCTGCGTCTCGATCGACTACCTCACCCAGCCGGTGGAGGTGCTCGCCGACGCGCGAAGGGTGCTGACCAAGGGCGCACCCGTGGTCATCACCTTCTCCAACCGGTGCTTCCCCACTAAGGCCGTGCGCGGCTGGCTGGAGAAGACGGAGGCCGGCCGGTGCGCCGTCGTCGTCGACTACCTCCGCCGCGCCGATGGCTTCACCGAGCCGGAGGTGTCTCGACGCACCCCGGCGCCGCCCGAGCAGGGCGGCACCTACTGGGGTGACCCCTTGTACGCCGTGGTGGCGCACCGTCGGTGACCGGTCAGTGACCAGTCAGTGACCTGTCAGTGACTCAAGCATGGCCGACGGTGCGCAACCGGTGGCTCACGGCAGGTAGTAGGTCGGGTTCGGCAGCTTGACCGAGGTGTTCGCGTGGCCACCGATGAGGTCGCTGAACTGGTCACCGACGTTGGCGACGATGTCGTACCCGCCGAACTTCCGCGACTCGATGTAGGCCCGCGTCGCCGACTTGAACTCGATCGTCGTGCAGTGCGTGGGGTCGGCGCACTTGCCCGCCATGTAGCCCGGCACCGGGTCGGTCGAACGCCACTTGGTGAAGAAGAACCTGCTCGTGAACTGGGGGTAGCCCTGCTCGTTGAGGTTGGCGATCGTCGCGTCCTTCTGGCCGTTGTTGCGACCGGTGAGGCCGATGACCTGGCACCCGGCCGCGGCGACGGCAGCGACCAGTGGCGGCATCCCGGGGGTCGCGGGGAAGAGCTTGTTCTGCACCCAGTAGTCCTGGCGTACGGGGTCGAAGACGAACTTCATGTCGTTGACCTCCATGTCGTAGGTCCACAACGTCGTGTCGTCGGCGTCGAACACCACGGCCGGCTTCTGACCTCGCCGTGCGCCGGCCTGGCAGGCCGCAACCATGCGGGGGGTCTGCTTCGCCTCGAGGGCCGCCAGTTCGGTGATGTAGGGCGACGACACCTTGTTCGCGATGCCGGTTCCGGGGTCGCCGTAGTAGGCGTAGATCGTCTTCTTCACGGAGTCGATGTTGGGAATCGCATCACCTCTGGTGTGCAGCCCGCTCGACCCGTCGGGCACCATGGTGAACCAGTTGTGCGGCGCCAGCCAGGGCTGGGTCTTGCCCGGCAGGTTCGGCGACGGCAGGTAGTAGGTCGGGTTCGGCAGCTTGACGTTGCGGTCGGCGTAGCCCCCCATCAGGTCTGACCACTGGTCGCCGAGGTTGAGGGTGATGTCGTAACCGAGGTCCTTCTCGATGTGGCGGCGGGTGCCGGCCTTGTACTCCACGGTGGTGCAGGCCGCCATGTTGACGCACTTGCCCGCCATGTAGGCGGGGATCGGGTCGGTGGAACGCCACTTGGTGAAGTAGTGCTGCGGCGTGAAGCCGCGGTAGCCGACCTTGACCAGGTTGGCGACGGTGGCCTCCTTCTGGCCGTTGTTCCGGCCGGTGAGACCGAAGATGGTGAAGCCCATGCGGCGGGCCTCGTTGACGAGCCTGACCATGCCCGGGGTGGCTGGGAAGCGCTGGTCCTGCACCCATTCGTCCTGCAGCTTCGGGTCGAAGACAAACTTCATGTCGTGGACCTCCATGTCGTAGGTCCACAACGTCGTGTCGTCGGCGTCGAGCACGATCGCCGGCTTCTTGCCCTCCTTCACCGACTGGCGGTAGAGCCCCTTCAGCGAGGCGCGCAACTGCTTCGTCTTCTGGTCGAGCTCGGTGATGTACCGCGATGCGGTCTTGTTAGAGATGCCCGTGCCGGGGTCGCCGTAGTAGGCGTAGATCGTCTTCTTCACGGAGTCGATGTTCGGGATGCCGGCCCCACCCTCGCCGAGCCCGCTCGACCCATCGGGCTTCATGAAGAAGTGGGTGCGCGGGGCCAGGTGCTGCACGCTGGTCGAGCTCGAAGCACCTGGGCTCGTGCTGGTGCCGGGGTCGCTGCGGGCGAGCGCGGGAGCGGCCGCCCCCAGCACGAGCGAGCCGACAGCGCCGGCGATGATGACGGCCATGCGGGGCGTGCGCCTCATTCGGGGGTCTCCTCAGGGTGACGTGTCGCCGACGACGGTGTCGACGACAACCGAACCTAGACCCAGGACCACGGTCGCGGGAAGACCCGGTCGGACAGTTCCGTTGACGTGCAACGACCTTCAGCTGACTGTGAGCGGGTTCCCAGACCTGACCCCCCGGCGACCTCGCACAGGGTGGCACGGCCCGTCAGGACAGGTGGTGACTCTCGGCCAGCGCGTACACGGGGGTGTCGATGCCCTCGAGCCGGGCCTTCAGCTGCAGGGCAAGGTAGCGCGAGTAGTGCCGCGACTGGTGCAGGTTGCCCCCGTGGAACCACAGGTGCGCTTGCTGCGTGGGCTTCCACATGTTGCGCAGCTCGCCCTCCCACGGCCCAGGGTCCTTGGCCGTGTCAGAGCCGAGCCCCCAACACTTACCGACCCGGTCGGCCACCTCCTGGCTGATCAGCTGCGCGGCCCACCCGTTCATCGACCCGTAGCCGGTGGCGTAGACCACCGCGTCGGCCTCGATCTCGGTGCCGTCGGTGAGCACGACGGCGTGCTCGCTCAAGTGGTCGACCTGGCCTCGCACGAGACGGATGGAGCCGTTCGCGACCAGCGCGGAGGCGCCGATGTCGATGTAGTAGCCCGAGCCCCGGCGCAGGTACTTCAGGAACAGCCCGGAGTCGTCGTCGCCGAAGTCGACGTCGAAGCCGACTCGCTCCAGGGCCGCGTAGAACTCCTTGTCCTCCTCGCGGATCGCGTCGAACGCGACCCGCTGCACGTCGGGCAGCACCTTGTAGGGGATCGACGCGAAGATCAGGTCGGCCAGGTCGTGGTCGACACCGGCCGCGACGGCCTCCTCGGAGTAGAGCGGGCCGAGCACGGTCTTCATGAGCGAGTCGGAACGCACGATGTGGGTGCTTGATCGCTGCAGCATGATCGGCTCGGCACCGTTCTGCCACAGGTCGGCACAGATGTCGTGAGCCGAGTTGTTCGAACCGATCACCACGACCCGCTTGCCGGCGTACTTCGCCCCACCGGGGTGCTGGCTGCTGTGGTTCTGCTCGCCCCGGAAGACATCCTGCCCCGGCAGGGTCGGCATGCTGGGGATGCCGCTCATCCCCGTCGCGAGCACGAGGTGCGTCGGCTTCAGCACCACCTCCTGGCCCTCACGGGTGACGTGCACGGTCCACGTGTGCGTGCTCTCGTCGTAGCTCGCCGAGGTCGCTTCGGTGTTGCTCCAGTAGTCGAGCTCCATGATCTTGGTGTAGCTCTCGAGCCAGTCGCCCATCTTGTCCTTGGGCGTGAACACCGGCCAGTGGTCGGGGAAGGGCAGGTAGGGCATGTGGTCGTACCAGACCGGGTCGTGCAGGCAGAGGGAGTGGTAGCGACTGCGCCACTGATCGCCGGGCCGCGGGTACTTGTCGACGACAAGGGTCGGCACGCCGAGGCGCGTCAGTCGGGCGGCGAGGCCGATCCCGCCCTGGCCGCCACCGACGACCAACACGTACGGCTGGGTCTCGGTGCCGAACGACTCGACCTCGGACTGTCGCCGGTCGAGCCAGTTCTCCACCGTCATGTCGACGCCGTGGTCGGCGCCCCGCGCTCGCCGCGAACCCGACGGCTCGGGGAACCTACGCAGGCTCTGCGCGCTGGTGAGCAGGGTCCAGGCCTGCCCGTCGCGCAGGCGGGCCAGGCCCTTGCCGACGAAGTTCTCGTTCTCGAAGGTGAACCACGCCTCGACGACCCCGTCGGCCTCGCTCGAAGAGGTGACCACGAGCTTTCGGGGCCAGGCGTGCCGGCCCACGCTGCCGAGCAGGTCCGAGATCTGCTCGCGCCCCTCGGCGGTGTGCAGGTTCCACGTCAGGGCGGTGAGGTCGCGCCAATAGCACTCGTCACCGAACAGGCTCACGACTCGGTCGACGTCACCGCTGGCGAGCGCCTCCTCGAACGTGGTGAACCAGGCCTGCGCCCCTCCGGCCGGCCCAGCAGGCAGCACCGGGCCAGCAGCCTCGGTCGTTTCGGTGTCACTCATCGCCACTCCTTCATCGCAGGACGGTCCCGTTGAACCGACCCTAGAGACCCAGCCGGGTGGGCGGCAGCGTTGCAGACCGTTGCAGGCCGCTGTAGATCATTGCCGCTTGCTTCTGGTCGCCCCGCCAGTGACCCTCCAGGCGGAGATCGTGGTGCCCGGTGTCGACGATCTTGAGACTGGCTCCCGTAGGGAACGCGACTTTTGGAGACACGTCCGACGCGGCAATCATGAGTCAGGCCGCCCGCTGCCGCCCACCGTAGGCTGAGTGTCGGGGTCGTCGCGAGGGGCGAAAGCCGGTCTGCGTTTCACGGATCTGCCGAGTGTTAGACGCTGTCGGATTAACCAACCATGCATCGACGCGGATGACTACTCGCCGTTCCAGTCCTCAGGCGCTGGGTTGCGCTCATTCGTCGAAAAGCCGAGAGAGTCGACGTCGTAGAGCGGGATCCTCGGGGCGTCGACCACTTCGTCGAACGTCTCGCGTACGGGGCGCTAAGCGGGAATCTTTACCGAACCGGCCTTACGGGACACCACTGGGGCGGGGTGGTGACTCAGGACCGGCCCGACTCGCTGGGCGGGTGGGCAGTTCCTCATAGGGGTGCGCGGCGGATTGTGTTCAAGGTCGCTATCGCCAAGCCTCCGCCGCGGTTTGTTGAACTCGTTCCCCGGACCAACCGTTCGAACCCGGAGGCCGTGCTCGTCCCATCCGCGAGCGGTTGCCGCGCCATGCGATCCTGATGTCATGGAGACGGTGTACGAGGCTGCGGGCGGTGCCGATGGGTTGCTGCGCCTGGCTGGCGCGTGGCATGCCAGGGTGATGGCCGACGAGGAGGTGAGCCATGCGTTCAGCCACGGCTTTAACCCCCAACACACCGAGCGGCTCGCCGCCTACTGGGCGGAGGCGTTGGGAGGGCCGATGACGTTCTCGACCGAGTACGGCGACGAAACTTCGGTGGTACGGATGCACAGCGGGAACGGCCCGCACGATGAGATGGACCGTCGAGCGATCGCCTGCTTCGATCAGGCCATGGCAGACGTCAGTCTTGACGACGCGCCGCTCCGACAGGTACTGCACGATTACTTCGCCTGGGCGACCACGACCACGATGTCCCGCTATCACCGATCCGCAGATGATGTCCCGGCCGGTTTGGACATCCCGCATTGGTCGTGGGCCGGACTGGTTACCGGCCCGTAGAGGGATCCCCATACGGTTTTGGCAGCGTCCGACGTCGATGACCGCGACAAAGAGCGCCAACGACACCGAACGGCGATCGCAACTGCGTGCCGCCCGGTGAACGTCGCTGACCGTCCTGCAGGACTATGCATGGACGGCCCCGCCTCCGTAACTTCCTCAACTGCCGCGTAGCGGGCGACTCAATTGGTCTGACGCGTGTCGGGGTCCGGGCCTTCAACAGATCGAGCGGCGACTACTCACAACGTTCGAGGGCCCCAGCTCAGCCTGCAGCACGGTCCAGCTATAACGGGTCAGCCCCGAGATCACAGTCCATCACGAGACGGATAGGACTGGACATGCCTCTCCTCGGGTGGACGTCTCTGGTGACGCGTTTGCGCGGGTGGCTCGACGTCACCGTTGAGGGTGACGTCGAGCCCCGCTCACAACACACTCAATTGCCGCGTGCCGCTATCCGTAGTGGTACCGGCAGGCGGCGATTCTGACCTCCTCGCCGACGATCTTGTACACGAGGCGATGTTCGTCGGTGATGCGTCTGGACCAGTAGCCGGCGAAGTCGTGCTTGAGCGCTTCGGGCTTTCCGATTCCCTCGTTGCCGTTTCGCTGGATGTCTGCGATGAGAGAGTTGACACGCTTGAGTACTCGACGATCTTGGACCTGCCACCACAGGTAGTCCTGCCAAGCGTTCTCGTCCCAGACGAGCAGCACGTCAGTCGGTCTCGATCATCTCACGTGACTCGCCGCGGCCCGACTCCAAGCGCTCCATCGCATCAAGGAGCCGGCGCGCATTGGTGGGTGAACGCATCAGGTACGCAGTCTCGCGGAGGGACTCATAGTCCTCGAGAGAGACGATGACCACCGGTTCGTGGCCAGAGCGCGTGATGATCACCTCCTCACGGTCGTTCGCGACGCCGTCGAGCACCTCCGCGTAGCGTGCACGAGACTCTGTGTAGCTCATGGTCTTCATTAGAACCTCCTGTACGGAAAACTGTACGCCTGTCGTCGTGCGTGCGGCAAGGGACGGGCCAAAGGAGGTTCGCGCTCATCGGCGTGAGGCGTTTGACGGACATCCCGCGATCCGCGCGTTCGGACGGCTCGGTCCGAGTGCTCCAGAACAGATCCTTTTAGGAGCACCGCCGGGAGGCTTCCGAGCGTGCAGAAAGAGCGCGCGTAAGGGCCGCGCCCGTATCGACCTGCGTGACCTCAGGACCGAACGCTGCGGCATCCTCGACCAAGCGATTTCAGCAGCATGTGGGCCTAGGAAGCGAGCCAGTGGTAAATCTGCTCGGACACTGCCGGGCTGGGCACGTGTCCGCCGAGGTACCCGTGATCTTGCGCCGCAGGGATGGTAGCTAGCAGCCATTCTGCATGATCGGAGGAGACGTTGCGATCCGTGGTTCCGTGCCAGATGCCGACCGCGACGGAGATACTCGGGGGGTCGAAGCCCCACGGGCGGTTCACGGCGATGCTGTCATCGACCCAGCCGTCCATGCTGTCGATGAAGGTCGCCCGGATGCGGGCCATAGCGTCCGGGTCGCTGCGGGCTGGTGGCCCAGGCTCTCCCGGCATCTCGGGTCCGCCCGCGTCGATCCTCGCTAAAATCTCCGCTGCGACGTCGGACAAGCGCGCCCGCAGTTCGGCCTCCTCTCGGATGGGCTGACCGGAGTCAGCCGGTTTGATGCCGGAGACCACAGCACAGCGGGTGACCCCGTCGGCGAGCAGCGCGGCGCAGGCAAGTGCATGCGGGCCGCCTCCCGACCCGCCACATACGGCGAGCTGCGACCACCCGCGAGCGTCGGCGAGGGCCTGAGTGTCCTCAACTGCATCGGCCACGGTGCGTCCCGGCCGGCGCGTCGAGCCCCCATACCCGGGCCGATCTAGCACCAGATGATGGAGTCTGCTGAGGCTCGCCACGTCATTGCCCCGCGGCCGCCGGAAGCGGGTGCTCGGTGTTCCGCCGTGGAAGATCGCCGGGTCCGTCCGCTGGGCCGTAGCGGCAGTACGTGTCCGCTCGCTCCGACCACCTCGAAGGTCTGGGGCAGGGTCATGGATCCCATTCAACCGGCTCCGCCGCACTCGAGCAGGAAGCACGATCTCGGCAGGACCAAAACCTGTCGTCGTCGACAGAACATGGGTGGCTCCCGAAGGGCTCACTTCTGGAGCAGCCGTTTGGGACGGCCGCCGGGGCCGCAAACGTCCTCACCTGCCGCGGAACGGGCGGAACGTGAGCCTTTCGATGGCCTACCGGGATCGCTATCGTGAGCCATGGCGGCCCGGGATAGACGTGCTTCGTCGCCCCCGTGCCTGATTCACTGATCACGATCACTCGAAGCGGAACACCCGGTGTGGCACGAGGTCGTACCGACGATGCTGGTACCCCCCCCCAAACACAACTGCTTTTGGGGAAGTCGAGGTGCGAAGTACGTGGGCTGGGGTCACCGTCGGCCGGTTCGGACCGTCATCAACCCTGGCGCGGTCTCGGTGTCGTTGCGGATGCCGACGGCTGCGAAGGTCGCCTAGCGTTGTGGCACGCGGTTATGGACGTCTTGGTGAGACGCCGCCGGCTCCGCCCGCCACGTCTGACAACGCAGGCCCCGAGCAACTGCCGTTCAGGTGCATCCTCGGCTACCTCACCCAACATCCCGTTGCCGCGTTGCTGCGGCTCTTGCCGCGAAGAGTGCTTTGGCGATGCGGTCAAGCGTGCGGCCCGCCGCATCGTCGCTGTCGTCCAGGTCGGGTCGACACGCTCACCCGCCTCATTTTGAGGTCGTGGATCGGTCTTGGTCGCCACGTCGAACCCGTTTGACCCACGTCTATTTTCGACGGGGGACGTCTCATCTTGGCTCGGAACGGCTCAGTCGCGAACGGTGGCCGGCACCGTCAGCCGGTAGGGCCGGCTCTCGAGCAAGCCTCCCAGCTTCCGTCGCAGCCGCGACATCTCGGCGCGCACGGTTACCGGCGTCGTGGCCCCTGCCAGGGCGCCCATGAGGGCATGGGCGTCGAGCCCGAGCGGGTAGCGCACCAGCAGCTCGACGAGGTCGGCGTGCCGTTCGGTCAGGGCGATCTCGATGGTCGCGCCGGCCGAGGTCACGAGCAGCCGGGCGGTCGGGCGCCTCGCCAGCTCGAGACTGGCCACCGACGCGTCCTCGCGCAGCAGCCAGCCGCCCGCCACCGGTTCGGCCGTGACGTGGCCGATCTCGGGGACCCACACCGACCCGGCGCGCAGGCTACCGGGCACCCACACGCGTTCGCCGATGCCGTAGCCCTCGGCGCGGGCCACCCAGCCGTGGTCGTCCACGATGACGAACCGGCCTTCAGCGGTGAACGACTCGCTGGCCCGCGCTACCCGTCGCAGCTGCCGGGCGTGCTCCCCGGCGAGCTGGCGTACGGCCTCGCCGGCCGCCATCGTCACGAGCATCAGGGTGTGCGGGTGGGCGGTGCGGAAGGCTCCGCTCAACGTGACGACGCCCAGCGGCATCCGGGCCCGTCGGTCGAGAATGGGGGCACTCGTGCACACCCAGGCGTGCTGGTCCTCGCGGGCGTGCTCCGGCCCGAAGATCTGCACCGGGCGCAGCTCCTCCATGGCTGTGCCGAGCGAGTTGGTGCCGACGTCGCTCTCGCGCCAGCGAGCGCCTTCGACGAAGCCGAGCCCGTCACTTTGGCGGCGCACCGGTCGGGGCCCGAACATCCAGAGCGGGTAGCCCTCGTCGTCGCTGATGATCAGCTCGTTGCCCGCCTCGGTCGCGAGCGGCAGCAGCCGCTCCTTGAGCAACGGCACGACCGACTCCAGCAGCCGGCTGCGCACCCGTCGCTCGTCGACGTCATGGTCGGAGATCGGGGCCGAGACCCGGTCGGCCCCCGGAGCCTGCCGCTGCCACGACCGCGCCACCACGCCCCGCACCTGCTCGGGCACCTGCCGGGTGTGTGCCCACGACCGGTGCAGGCGCAGGAGGTCACGGGCCTTGGCGGCTGGGTCCTCGAACGCCGACAGAGCGGCTTCGAGACCGGCTGGAGGGCTCACGAGCACACCTTCGCGACAGCGCGCCGGGCGGAGGGGCGCGTGTGGTGATCGTGGCACGCCCGTGGTTCGTTGGCCAGCAGTCGCGGGGTGACGGTCGCGCTGCGCCCACTCCCTCAGCGGCGCCGCCGTAGGGCGCGCCACCACGAACGGTCACGACGGGCCGCTCGCTTCGACTCCTCCTCGGCCGCACGGGCCTGCTCCATCGCCTCGGCCCTGGCTCGGGCCTCCGCGGTGATCCGCTCACGCAGCTGGGACCACTGGCCCACCAGGTCGTCGACGTCGACCGTTCTGGCGATGGCGGGAGGCAGCCTGCCGACCGCGGGCCGCAGCCGGTCGGCGAGCACCCGCCGGTTGAAGTCGTCGAGGATCTCGCGCACCTGCGCCTCACGCCGCACGTCGGCCAGCGACTCCGGAAAGCCGGCGGCCTCCTTGCGCAACCCCAGCGCCCCCGGTAGCGCCCCGCCGAGGTCGAGCTGCTCGCGCTTGGCCAACCGCTTGACCCACCAGTCGGGATCGTTCAGGTCGCCGAGGTCGAGCGGCTTGCCGGCGCCGGGCAGGTCATCGAAGTCGCCCCGTTCCTGCGCCTCGCGAATCTGCTTCTCGACCGGGCTCTCGAAGTAAGAGATTGCGCGGATAGGTCATGGTCGGCGTTTGGGTCTGGTGTCCCAGCG
>JAKDLG010000270.1 GCA_030452985.1 Humibacillus sp. | reverse complement strand
ACAAGATCGGTGAGGTCATCGGCCCGAAGGGCAAGATGATCAACCAGATCCAGGACGACACGGGCGCCGACATCTCCATCGAGGACGACGGCACGGTCTACATCGGTGCGGTCGACGGCCCCTCGGCCGAGGCAGCGCGGGCCGCGGTCAACGCGATTGCCAACCCGCAGATGCCCGAGGTCGGCGAGCGCTTCCTCGGCACGGTCGTCAAGACGACGACCTTCGGGGCGTTCATCTCCCTGCTTCCGGGCAAGGACGGTCTGCTGCATATCTCCGAGCTGCGTAAGCTCTCGGGTGGCAAGCGGGTCGAGAACGTCGACGACGTCGTCAAGATCGGCCAGAAGATCCAGGTCGAGCTCAAGGAGATCGACCCGCGCGGGAAGCTCAGCCTCGCCGCGGTCGTCGACGGCGGCGACGGTGCTGACTCAGGGTCCAGCGACCCTGCTGCAGAGCCCGCCAACGCCTGATCCGCTCCGGATCGACACGCGAACGGCCCGTCACCTCATCGAGGTGGCGGGCCGTTCGCGTGAGGTCGGCTCGGGGCGGGCGCAGACCCGGTCAGCTGCTCAGAGCCCGCTGCCGGATCGACCCGCGCGGGCCCCTGCCGATGCGGCTCGCGAGCAGGCGGTCGAGCTGGTGGGCGGCCCCACCGACCGCTTCCTCGATGGTGCTCGCGTGGCCGGTGGCCGCCAGCGGCGCCTGCCCGTGGAGGGAGACCTGCACGAGGCAGGTCATGTCGTTGCCGGTCGCCCGGTCAGCGCACTCGTCGGTCAGATGGACCTCCACCCCACCCAGGCGCTCGGCGTAAGGAGCCAGAGCGGCAGCAAAGCGGTGCTCGACTCGAGAGCTCAGAGCCTCGCGGCGAGCTAGCGTTCCGTCGGTGTGGATGTCGATCTGCATGGTGCGACTCCTTCGCGTGCACGGTCGGTGCGGTGGGGCGTGGCTGCTCGCCAGCCCTAGTCCTCCCACTTTCCTCCGCGACCTCGCCGGCCGGTAGAGGCCAAGGTCCCACCGTCGGTGCGGGCAGTCACTCGCCGCGGGTATGACGGCGCGCGAAGCGTGGGTCAGAGGTCCACCACAGCCCGGTATCAGCAGGTGCGGCCGGAGCGGTAGGTGCGGCAGATGCATCCGGCTCGCCGGTCGAGCCAGCCGAGTTTGAGCCAGCCGAGTTTGAGCCGGTCGAACCAGAGCCGGTCGAGTCCGGTGCTGTGGTGTTCGGTGTGAGGGCGGCCGTGATGGCAGCGTCCTGGGCTGCGTCGAACGCCTCGGCCTCGGCGGCGTCGCTGCGCACCCACTCCATGAAGACCGCGCCGATGACCGGCAACCCGACCGACTCGGCCACCACGAGCAGCGCGCCCCCGCCGAGGCGCTGGTCGAGCATCGGGTCGAGGCCACTCACCGAGGCGCCGGTCCACCCCGGGAAGTGGGGCGTCAGCAGCACCGAGGAGGTCATCACCAGGATTCCGGGGATGGCGTCGGCCAGGCCGTCGATGAACGCGAGCAACGTGCGCACCCCGGGGGTGGCCCAGGAGGGCAGCAGCTCATCGACCATCAGCGGCAGCACGAACAACAGCCCGGAGGTGAGCAGCACGATGTCGAGCAGCCACCGGGCAGGGTTCGACTCGGTGGTGGCCTGGAACCACGGCGTGAAGAAGACGGCGATGATGATGCCGACGGCCAGGGCGGTGCCGACGGCCGGGAACATCAGCACCCGTGGCACCGGCGTCGCGAGCAGTCGAAGCGCCCAGTGCCGACCGTCGGGGTGCAGCCGCCGCAGCAGCCTCACGGGGTCGCCCAGAGCGAGACCGACCGGGGTCAGCGAGGCCAGCATCCCGACCTGCAGGGCGCCGACCCAGAAGATGTGGTCGCGGTAGACGGCCAGGGGGCCGCACACGGCATACGCCAGGGTGCCGACACCGAGGCCGGCGTAGAGGCCCACCCGCCAGCCCGACCAGCGGATGCCGCGGGCCCGCGCCAGCAGCAGCCAGCGGGCGTAGACCCCGGTAGCCACGACGACGGCGAGGATGCCGCTGGGCGAGGCCGTCCAAGCCGTCAGGAGTGAGAGCGGAGTGAAGTCACGCACCGCAGCATCGTCTGCGGCGCGGCTGGGAGCCCGATGTGAGCGGGCTGGCGGGCGGCGCGCCCGGCAACTCGTTAGGGTGCTGGCCATGATGGATCTCGAGCAGGTGGCCGCACACCTGTCGGCTCTCGAGGGCGTGCACCAGGGTGAGCAGGGCGGCCTGCTGCGCTGGACGGTGAAGGGCCGTCTGGTGGCCCGACAGCTCGATGATGGGGCGCTCGTGATCCGCAGCGGGTTCGCCGAGCGGGAGCGTCTGATCGCCGAACACCCTGAGACCTTCACGGTGCGGCCCCGCTTCGAGGCGCACATGATGGTGGTGGCCGAGCTGGCGACGGCGTCGGCCCCTGCGGTGCGCGATGCCCTCGACGCGGCGTGGTCGCTGCAGACGACCGGTCGCGCCTGACTACGCTGGCGCCGTGAGCCAGAGCGACGCGACGACCCGGCCGACGAGCAGCGACACCGACGTGGTCAAGGTCGCGGTGATCGGGCGCGACGGGCGGATGGGTCGCGAGGCCGTCACGGCGATCGAGGCGACCCAGGGCCTACGTCTGGTGGGCGCCTACGGCTCGCACGACGAGCTCGGCGAGCTGGGCGGCGCCGACGTTGCCGTCGAGCTGACGGTCCCACAGGCTTCGCCCGGCAACGTCGCCCACTGCGTCGAACGCGGCATCCACGTGGTGGTGGGCACGACCGGATGGGACGACGCACGGCTTGGCGTGCTGCGCGAGCAGCTGGCGGTGGCCCCGCCTGCCACGAGCGGCGCCGGTGTCGGCGTGCTGATCGCCCCGAACTTCGCCATCGGGGCGCTGCTCATGATGTCGTTCGCGGCCCGCGCCGCGCCCTTCTTCGAATCGGTCGAGGTCATCGAGCTGCACCACCCCGCCAAGGTCGACGCGCCCTCGGGCACGGCGGCCCGCACCGCTGCCATGATCGCCGAGGCCCGTTCCGCGGCCGGCACCACGCCCGCGCCCGACGCGACCACCGACGATCCCGGGGGAGCCCGCGGGGCCCGGGTGAGCGGCATCCCCGTGCACTCGGTGCGGCTGCGGGGGCTGACGGCCCATCAGCAGGTGCTGCTCGGCAACACCGGCGAGATGCTGACGCTGCGGCACGACTCGTTCGAAAGGACGTCGTTCATGCCCGGCGTGATCGCCGCGGTCCGGGCCGTCGCCGACCACCCCGGAGTGACCGTCGGGCTGGAGCACTACCTCGGGATCGCCTGAGAAGCAGCGCGGCTGGGTAGGTACCCCAGTACCGCCGCGACAAGAGTTCGTGGCCGTGATCCTCGAAGGAGATGTCCATGAGTGCTGCGATGCCGATCATGCCCGCCGGGGGCGACGCCGAGACTCCGTGCAGGTGCGACAACTGCCCCGAGCGGTGCACGTGCGACTCGTGCAGCTGCGACGACTGCACCTGTGAGACCTGCGGCCACGCGGCCTGAGGCGCTTACTCGCAGCCTTCCTTGGAGCCTGCTCACCCCGAGCTGGTGTAACCCTGTGGAGGACCGCCGAGGCCCACGTCCGGTACCGCTTAGCCTTGCGATCGTCGAGGCTCGACGCAGTTGAATCGGTGCCGTGACTGATGGACGTGGTGTTCACGCTGGCTGGGCGGGTGCGGCCGGACAGCACCGCTGTCTGCGGCGACAGCATGGACGGGTGGGGCCCGGATGGCTACGGCCAGCACCGTGGGCGCAGTCCTCGTGCACAAACGATCGGCGGCAAAGATCGTACGTCCCGTCCGCGGCAAATCCGGACGGCGGCGCGCCCGGGACGATTGCGGCGATTGCGCCTCAGCCGGGATGGTCATGCCGGGGTGCTGAAGTAGCGGATATCGATGGTGTCGCGTCGGTTGCCCCAGCTCAGTGTGAACCGCCAGCATCCAGGTGCAGGCATATTGACGATGGACGGTCCGGGCCCGCCCGGGAGGACCACGGTGACGGTGCGTCGGGTGGTCTGTTCGTTGGCAACAATCTTCAACGGCCCACTGCCAGATCGGGCGACCCACAAGATCTTGTTGTTCTTGCCTGCGGTCTGCCGCGGCGCACGGAGAGGCCATCCGAAGGGCACGGCAATCATCCTCTGGCCCTCAGAGATGAGATGCGCTGTCGGGCTCGTAGGAGGCGTGAACCCGGCCTGGGCCCAGGGGGCAGCGCCGTCGTGAGTGGGTCCGAGCAGGTCCACACGGCGGGAGTCTGCGTTGCCGTCGACGGGGCCGGGGTCGACCTCGACGTGACCGCTGTTCCCCGCGTCACCGGCGCGGAGGTTGGCGCGGAACCCGCTGAGGTACAGCCAGAGGTCAACGCCGCGGCGGCCAAGAGGCCACCGACGGATGTACGTCTGGGTCTACATCGCGCTGATGGCATGCCGCCTCCTTGGTGGACACTGACCGGCCACCCCCGCATATCATTCTGCTCCTGAACGGCGTGCAGCCGGCCGGTCCACGCGCCACATTCCCACTGCATCCGCGCACGGGCCCGGAGATGCCAAGGATGGGCTCCGAACAGCAGAGTCGGGCCAGCGTAGGCGTCGCCAACAGGCAGAAGAGGACGTCCCGTCCGACGAGCGGCAAATCCGGTAAAACGTCGCACGCTGGCGATCGGGGAACCCAGGCGCGGCCTGTGGTCGTAGTTCGCCGTTCGCACGGTCTACTGGCCGGTGCGGCCGTCGATGCACTCACGCAGCAGGTCGGCGTGACCGACGTGGCGGGCGTACT
>JAKDLG010000011.1 GCA_030452985.1 Humibacillus sp. | reverse complement strand
GGTGCGGGTCGGAACGGTCGACGGTCGGTCGAGCACCGCCTTGCCGCGGCCGCCCGAGACGGCGATCGTCCACGTGCCCGTGTTGGCGGGAGCGTCGGGATCGGTGACCGAGAGTGAGGCGCTCGACGTGAGGCCCCGAGCAAACCCTCGCGCCGCCACGGCACCGGCCAGGTCGATCACCCTGAGCATCCATGGCATCGCGTGCACCCCGGCACCGGGCAGGACGCCGACCGTCAGCGCCACGGGGTCGCGCGGATCGAGCCAGGCCTGCACCACCGGAGCGGCCGACGAGCCGGAGCCGACCACCGACCACAGGGCGGCCGCAGTGGCCGGGCTCTGCGCCACGAGGTGCTCGACCGTGAGCACCCCGTCGGCGAGCGAGTAGGCCACGAAGCCGTCGTCGGCGAGGTAGTGGATCATCGCGGGGTCGGCCAGCTCGGTGCGCCAGGTCCGGCCGGGGGCGAGCATCGGGCCGCTCAGCCGGTTCTGCTGCTGGTGGGCGCCGGCCAGCGCCTCGAACCGGTCGGCGTCGTCGGGGCCGGCCGAGCGCACGTCGACGTCGCCAGCGGTCGAACGCAGGGCGCGCAGCGCGTCAGCGGCATACGTGAAGCGGCTCTGCGCGCCGCCGAACTCGTAGCCGACGCCGCGGTAGAGCGTCGGGGCCGTGGGGTAGAGGCATGACACGACGTCGCCCAGCTCGCTCATCCGCTGCACGAGGGCCCGGCCGAGCAGCGACGCCACCCCTCGACCACGGGCCGCGGGGTCGACGTAGACGCCCGCGACGCCGCCCATCGGCAGGTGCCGGCCACCCCACACCTGCTGGTAGGGGCGGATGCGGCCACTGCCCAACACACGCGCGCCGCTGTCACCGGTGACATCGGTGTCGACCACCACGAGCATGCGGCCGCCCACCGTCTCGTCGGCGACGCGCTGCCACCACCCCTCACCACCGGGTCCGAGGGGCCCGAACGACCGGGAGCGGATGGTCAGCACGGCATCCAGGTCGGCCTCGGTGGCATCGCGCACGCGCAGCTCGCTCATGACGTCGAACCTACCGATACCCCGCCCTGTGCTGATGGTCCGCTGATGGCCACCCGATGGCTGCTTGGGGCGGTTCAGCGCGGCTCAGCGCGGTTCAGGCGCGGTGCATATGGGTGAGGCGACGGGTCTGCCAGAAGCCCCACCACACGAACCCGATGGTGACCCAGCCCGCGAAGCCCAGCCACGACCACAGCTGGGCCTTGACGAAGAAGGTCATCAGCGAGCCGACGAGCAGCACGAGGATCACCGGCATCAGGTACCAGGCGATCATGCCCTGCGGGCCGCCGCGCACCGGGGCCGAGCCGCGGAAGGCGGCCAGCAGGTGGCCGCCGCACAGCACGGCCAGCACCGCGACCAGGCTGAGCAGCGACAGGGCCGAGACCGGCCCCGCAATGTTCGACACGACCACGCCCGCGGCCAGCACGATCGTCGTGAAGGCGACGGGCACGACGAGGTGGGCACTCGCCTCGGCCATGGGGCCCGAGCCGATGAGCGAGGGCGTGCCCACGTTGTCGGCCTGCAGGCGCAGACCTTCTGACCACGCCCCGAAGCCGAGGTAGAGCGGCACCAGGCCGATGGTGACCCCGATGCCCGGGGCGGAGGTCTGAGTGGCGGCCCAGACCACGACGGCGCCCCCGAGCACGACGAGCCCCAACCCGGCGGCCAACGAGGCCGGTGCCCGCAACAGCCCGAGGATGTCGCGCCGCACCATGGTCGGGAACGGTCGACCGGGCCGCAGCCGCACGCCACGGGCGAAGCGCACCGGCCGGGCCAGGGCGAGCCGGGCGGTGCGCAGGTTGCCCGTCATGGCCGACCCGGCAAGCGTCGAGGTGTTGGCCGAGTGGGCGCGCAACCCGTCGACGTGCAGCTCGCGCAGGGCGTCGGAGACGTGCCAGATCAGCTTCGGGCCGCGGTTGGGCCCGGGCCACGCGCGCACCTGCGACCAGAGCCACAGGTGGGTGGCGCCCACGGCGACCGCGGCACCGGCCACGAGGCCTACCGCCACCGAGACAGGGCTGGTCACGCCGGTGAACGCGAGGCCGCCACCGAGCACGAGCCCGGTGATCGCGCCGAGGAACACTCCGGCGCTCAGCGCAAAGCGCCACCAGCGGCGAACCGACAGGGCGCGGTCGATGGGGGTCGTGACGACAAGGTCGATCCAGGGCAGCGGTGGCACGACCGGGCCGCGGAACCGGCCGACCCAGAGCGCAGCGATGAACACGGCGGCGACGGCCGCGACCAGCAGGGCCAGCGCCTCCGGGGAGGCGAGCTGCTGACGCAGCACCTCCGGGTTGGAGGAGCGAAAGAGGGCCTGCACGAGCGGGAAGCCGTAGGCGAGCGAACCGAGAAAGACCAGATAGGCGGCGTAGAGGCCCTGCTGCCGGGCCTTGCGGGCCTGTTCGCCGCCGATGATCCAGTCGGCCTGGCCGAGCAGCTCGGCATCGTCGAACTCCTTGACGTTCTCGAAGCTGTCGTGGCCGTCGGCATCGTCGACCCCGTCGGTATCGGCAGCACTCCGGTTGTCGTTGCTCATCCGTGGCCTCAACGGGCCGGCTTGATGTCGACGACCTGGTCGCCGAGCGAAGCCGTCATCTCAGGGTCGTGGCAGGCCATCACGACGGTCGACCCCGAGCTGGTGCGCTCGCGGATCAGCTCGATCACGACCTGTCGCTTCGTGGTGTCGAGGCGCTGTTCGGGCTCGTCGAGCAGCAGCACGCTGGAGGGTCGGGCGAAGGTGATGGCGAGGCGGAACAGCTGTTCCTGCCCCGACGAGAGCTCGTGCGGAAAACGGTCGTCGAGGCTCGCGATGCCGAGACGCGCGAGCAGCGCCGTGCCCCGGTCGTCGGAGGTGCTCGGGTCACCGCCCCAGGTCGAGTCGATCAGCACGAGGTGGTCGATCAGGGTGAGGTCGCGGTAGGTCGTCGGCGCACCGAGCAGCCCGGCCACGGCAGCGCGCACGGCCCGGTCGCGCTCGTCAGCCTCACGGCCACCGATGGTGGCGGTTCCCGCGCTCGGCGCCAGCAACCCGCCCAGGATGCGCAGCAGGGTCGTCTTGCCCGACCCGTTCTGCCCACGCAGCACCACGCACTCGCCAGGGTCGGCGCTCACGTCGGTGGGTAGCAGCAGCGTCGTGGAGTCGATGGCCTTGCTCACGCCGTCGGCTCGCACCTCACCGGTCAGCACGGTGACCACGCCCATTCGCGTCCCTCCCCGGGAGTTCGTTGTGAACCCACCGTATGCCGCTGGGCTGGGCCGGTGCTGAAAGGTCCACTCAGGAGCGCGCTGGCAGCGGCATCCGTTCGAGGTATTCGGACGCGGCGGGGCGCGTCGCGTCACCTCGAACCAGGGGGAGGCTGCGATCAGCCCTGCTTGCCCACGGGCGGGCCGACCACGAGGGCGACCGCGGTCAGCGCCACCACGGCCCCCACACCGACGGCGATGGCCACCCCGGGGCGCGCCAGGAGCCGGCTCACGACGTGCTCGACGCGGGTGCGCGGTGCCTCACCCTCGGGGGCCAGCCGCCAGCCGCCATCCGTCGACTCGAGCCGCCCCGACCGCTCGAGCCGGCGTTCCCACCACACGGTGAGAAACGGGGGCACCGCACTCAGCAGGCCGAGCAGGGCAGTGCGGGGTGACCATCTCTGGTTGACCCACAACAGCAGCGTCACGAGGCAGAAGGCGATGAAGACGACGCCGTGGGCCAGGCCGAACACCCGCACGCCGAGGTCGGTGGTCTTCGTGACGTACTTGAGGAACATGCCGATGAGCAGCAGCGCCCAGGTGACCACCTCTGCGACGGCGACGCGGCGGTAGAGGGTGCGGGGCGACATGAGTTTCTCCTACGGGGCGTCGTACTCGGGCGGTCGGCCCCCATCCTGCTCAACACACCGAGTAATCACCAACTCACCGGGAAACTACCCGGTGAGTTGGTGACTACTCGTTGTGTTGGCATAGGAGGTCAGCGGGGGGACCGGCGGCAGGCGAGCGGGGGGCCGGCGGCAGGCGAGCGGCAGAGCTGAGCGTCGCCCATCGCGGTTAGGGTTCGGGAATGGCCACCGCCCTGTACCGCCGCTACCGGCCCGAGACCTTCGCCGACGTCATCGGCCAGGAGCACGTCACCGAGCCGCTCATGCAGGCGCTGCGCACCGGCAGGGTCAACCACGCCTACCTCTTCAGCGGTCCGCGCGGCTGTGGCAAGACGACGAGCGCCCGCATCCTGGCCCGCTGCCTCAACTGTGAGCAGGGCCCCACGCCGACGCCGTGCGGGGTCTGTGACTCGTGTGTCGCGCTCGCCCGCGGCGGCGCCGGCTCGGTCGACGTCATCGAGATCGACGCCGCCAGCCACGGCGGCGTCGACGACGCGCGCGACCTGCGCGAGCGGGCCAGCTACGGCCCGGCGCAGAGCCGCTACAAGATCTACATCATCGACGAGGCCCACATGGTCACCCCGCAGGGCTTCAACGCCCTGCTGAAGATCGTCGAGGAGCCGCCCGAGCACGTGAAGTTCGTCTTCGCCACGACCGAGCCCGAGAAGGTCATCGGCACGATCCGTTCGCGCACCCACCACTACCCGTTCCGGCTGGTGCCGCCGGCCAAGCTCGCCGAGTACATGCAGAGGCTCTGCGACCAGGAGCGGGTGCGCGTCGCCCCCGGGGTGCTCAGCTTCGTCACGCGTGCCGGGGGCGGCTCGGTGCGCGACTCGCTCTCGGTGCTCGACCAGCTCATCTCCGGCTCGGGCGACGAGGGGCTCACCTACGACGGCGCCGTCTCGCTGCTCGGCTTCACCGACGGTGAGCTGCTCGACGCCACGATCGACGCGCTCGCGGCCCATGACGGAGCGGCCACCTTCCGCCAGGTCGACAAGGTCATCGAGTCGGGCCACGACCCCCGCCGTTTCGTCGAGGACCTCCTCGAGCGCTTGCGTGATCTCATCATCGTGGCCGCCGTTCCGGAAGGGGCGGGCCAGGTGCTGCGCGGCACCCCCGAGGACCAGCTCGAGCGGATGCGGGGCCAGCAGGCGGCCTTCGGTCAGGGCACGCTCTCGCGGGCCGCCGACATCGTCAACGCGGGGCTCACCGAGATGACGGGAGCCAACAGCCCGCGCCTGCAGCTCGAGCTGATCTGCGCCCGCATCCTGCTGCCTGCCGCCTCCGGAGAGCAGGGGTACGCCGCTCGGCTCGACCGCCTCGAGCGTCGCCTCGACGTCGGGGGAGTGCCCTCTGCCGCTCGCGGGCCGGTCGGGCCTTCGGGGTCACAGCAACAGGCTCAGGGTGCACCGCCGGTCGGGATGCCGCAGAGCTCGCCGCCGCCCGGCAGCGGGCCGGGTGCCGCGTGGGTCTCCGGCCCTGCCTCTGCCCCTACCCGCACCGTCACCGACCGCACCCCGCCGCATGCGAGCGTGACGGGCACGCCCGATCGAACCGCCAACGCCGCTGGTGGCATGGGGGGTGTCGGCCGTTCCGATGCGGTGGATCGTCTCGTCGGCGCCGATCCGTCTGGTTCGTCGCGGCAGAACCCCGCGAGCTGGCCGGCGCCGCCGGCGACCACAGGGCAGCAGCCCGAACGGCCAGCGGGTCAGCACGACGCACAGCAGATCGACCGGGCTCGCCACGAGGCCGGCGGTCTGCCCGTCACGACCCCGTCGCAGTCGGTGGGCGGCCCTTCCGCCGTAGAGGCGCCGCCCGGCGCGCCGGCACCCCGTCGACCAGGGGCCGACAACGCCGCGACCGGGGATGCGCGCCGCGGCGGTGACGCGGGCGGCCGTGAGGCGACGGCACCGAGCGGTGAATCGTCATCGCAGGGCTCAGCATCCGGCGGGATGGACACCGACGCTATCCGACGGGCCTGGCCAGATGTGCTCGGGCGTATCTCGGGGATGCGCAGAGCTACCTGGACCTTCGTGTCGCAGCACGCCCAGGTGATGGCCTACGACGGCCGCACCCTCACTCTCGGCATCGGCACGGTGGGGCTGACCAACACCTTCCGCTCGGGCAACCACGCCGAGCTCGTGCGCCAGGCCCTCATCGACGAGCTGGGGGTCGACGCGATCGTCGACGGCATCCCGCTGCCCGAGCAGGCCACTGAGGCGAACCCGGGCCCGGGTGCTGCCGTGTCGGGAGCTGGCGGGTCTGCCGGGTTCTCCGGTGGCGCCCACCAGGGCGAGCCGCACTCGCAGCCGCCGAGCGGGCAGTCCGGCCCGCCGCCGGGCTCCGGTGGTGGGCCCGCACCGCGGGGTGGCTCGCCCGGTGCGACGCCCGGCCGGTCGCTCGAGAACAACCCCGGCTGGGCCAACGTCACGTCGCCCGCGCCCGACTGGGCCAGCGACCCTGCCGCGACCGACGCGGTCCCGCCGGGTCGTGGATCGAGCTCTGGCTCGGCTCCGGCAGCCGGCCGTACGCACGCCTCCTCGGCTGCGCCGTCCGACGACCGGAGAGCGAGCGCCTCCGGCCCTGATCCTGGCGCGCCGAGGCGCGGGGCGAACGCCGTGCGAGAGTCGCTCGCCGGCGCCCGCTCCGGAACGCGCCCGCCCGACGAGCCGGAGCAGACGGGCCGCGACGACCTCGGCGACGACGCCGCCGTGAGCGACGACGACGAGAACATCGAGGTGTCGGGCGACGTCGGGCGGTCGGTGGTCGAGCGGGTCTTCGGCGGTCGGGTGCTCTCCGAGAGCGACGACTGACCGCGGCGCAGACTGACACCGTTGCCCGCGGCCAACGCGCAGCGGGTCGGGCACTTCGTGGCCGACCCGGTCGCGGGTCTGCGTGATTTGGGCCGGCTTCCATTCGCGGACGTCTCGGCGCAGCCGCGGATGCGGCTCTAGGCTGACCCCATGTTCTACAGCCTCGGGCGCAATGTGCTGTACCCGCTGTCCCATGCGCTGTACCGCCCCACGATCGAGGGCAAGGAGAACGTGCCTCGGCACGGCGGGGTGGTCGTCGCCAGCAACCATCTGTCGTTCATCGACTCCTTCGCGATCCCGCTGGCATCACCGCGGCAGGTGCGGTTTCTGGCCAAGGCCGAGTACTGGACCGGCTCAGGTGTGGGCGGGGCCCTGCGCAAGGGCTTCTTCAGCGCCGTCGGCATGATCCCGGTCGACCGGGGGTCGACCAGCGCCGCCCAGGAGAGCCTCGACCAGGCGCTCGAGGTGATCAACGAGGGCGACGCGTTCGGCATCTACCCGGAGGGCACCCGATCGCGTGATGGCCGGCTCTACCGGGGCCGCACCGGCGTGGCCTGGCTGGCCCTGACGGCGGGGGTGCCGGTGCTGCCCGTCGGTCTGATCGGCACCGAGAACATCCAGCCGGTCGGGGCAAGGTTCCCCAAGCTCGCGAAGGTCACCGTCCGTTTCGGTGAGCCGATCGGCATCGAGCGCTTCGCCGGGATGCCGGCCGGTAAGGCCCGACGGCAACTCACCGACGAGGTGATGGACGCCATCGCCGCCCTCAGCGGGCAGCAACGGGCGCCGGGCTACAACGAGGTGCCAGGCGCAGAGCCCACGGCCTGACGCTCCTCTTGGTGGCGTTCCGTTGTAGATGCGACTGAGTCGCATCTACGGTGGTGGGGTGACCGTCACCTCCTCGCCACCGTCGTCGCAGTCGTCGGGCCGCCTTCTCGACCGGCTGAGCCGGCCCGAGCGACGCAGCCTGCTGGGGATGGCCGGCTTCATCCTGCTGCTGCACGTGCTGGGGTGGGGCCTGCTCGTCTGGGTGGTCGCCCCCCAGGAGTACCAGGTCGCGGGCCAGCTGTTCGGGGTCGGCCTCGGCGTGACCGCCTACACGCTCGGGATGCGGCACGCCTTCGACGCCGACCACATCGCCGCCATCGACAACACGACCCGCAAGCTGATGACGGAAGGCAAACGACCGCTCAGCGTCGGGTTCTGGTTCAGCCTCGGCCACTCCTCCGTGGTCTTCATCATGGTCACGCTGCTCGCGTTCGGCATCCGGGCCCTCGCCGGTGCGCTCGAGGACGACCAGTCCACCCTCCAGCAGACCACCGGCCTGTGGGGCACAACGGTGTCGGGCGTCTTCCTGCTGCTCATCGGCCTGGTCAACCTCGCGGCCCTGATCGGCATCATCAAGGTGTTCCGCGGAATGCGGTCGGGCCAGTTCGACGAAGCCGATCTGGAGCGCCAGCTCGACCAGCGCGGGTTTCTCAACCGCATCCTCGGCCGGGTCACCCGAGCGGTGACCAAGCCGTGGCACATGTACCCGGTCGGCCTGCTCTTCGGGTTGGGGTTCGACACCGTGACCGAGGTGGGGCTGCTCGTCATCGCGGGTGGGGCGGCTGCGGCCAACCTGCCCTGGTACGCCGTGCTCACCCTGCCGATCCTCTTCGCTGCGGGCATGTCGCTGCTCGACTCGATCGACGGCTCGTTCATGAACTTCGCCTACGGTTGGGCGTTCAGCAGGCCGGTGCGCAAGATCTACTACAACATCACCGTCACGGCGCTGTCGGTCGCGGTCGCGCTCGGCATCGGCGGCATCGAGATCGTCTCCATCCTCACCGAGAAGCTCGACATCACCTCGGGCCTGCTCGGGTGGATCGGGAACATCGACCTCGGCGCCATCGGCTTCTGGATCGTCGGGCTCTTCGCGGTGACGTGGGCCGTTGCGCTCGCGGTCTGGAAGTTCGGCCGGGTGGAGGAGCGCTGGGCCCTGCCGGGCGAGGCGCACGGTGAGGCGTACGGTCAGGCGCCCGACGGGGCTTAGGCTGCAGGGGTGTACGAAGGCGCGGTGCAAGACCTGATCGACGAGCTCGGACGACTTCCCGGGGTCGGCCCGAAGAGCGCCCAACGCATCGCCTTCCACCTGCTCCAGCAGGACTCCGAAGACGTGACCCGGCTCGTCACGGCCCTGACCGAGGTGAAGGCCAAGGTGCGGTTCTGCGACCTGTGCGGCAACGTCGCGGAGGCCGAACGGTGTCGCATCTGCGCCGACCCGCGCCGCGACCAGACCGCCATCTGCGTCGTCGAGGAGCCCAAGGACGTCGTCGCCATCGAACGCACGCGAGAGTTCCGGGGCACCTACCACGTGCTCGGTGGGGCGATCAGCCCCATCGACGGCATTGGCCCTGACGACCTGCGCGTGCGCGAGCTGCTCACCCGGCTCGGCTCGGGTCAGGTGCAGGAGGTCATCATCGCGACCGACCCCAACCTCGAGGGTGAGGCCACCGCCACCTACCTCTCGCGCCTGCTGCGCGACGTCGGCGTCACCGTGACGCGGCTCGCCTCGGGCCTGCCCGTCGGCGGTGACCTCGAGTACGCCGACGAGGTCACGCTCGGCCGTGCGTTCGAGGGCCGGCGCCGCGTCGACGCCTGACCCGCCCCGCTGGGCGCCGCGGGGATCAGGCCGTGCGGAAATCGTGGCCGCGAGGGTCGACGGGGAGTTGCTGGAGCGGCAGACTGAGCACGACCAGAGCAGGCAGCGGCATCCGGCACGAGCAGGGGAGAGCACCATGGTCAGCGAGCAGACCGACCAGGCCGGCGCGAGCGGCGTCGACGAGCTGCTGGAGCTTGACGGCCTGGCCGAGCTGACGGCACACGAGGCGAGCATCTTCCTCACCTCGGTCACCGAGGTGGCGTCGGGCACCTCTCCCGACACCGCCCTGCCCGTGCTCACCCTGGCGTTGTCGCAGATGATCGTGGCGGGGGCCCGCCTCGGCGCCATCCAGGACGTCGTGCTGGTCGAGCGGTTCGAGGCCGACGCCGGCCCCGACGAGGACGTCGACCCGCTGCGCGACGGTCTGGCCAACGTGCTTTCGGGCATCGACGAGTACGTCGACATCATCGATCCCCTGACCTCGGGCGAGCTCGCCGCCGGCTCGATCTCGGGCGACGTCGCCGACGTGGCGCTGGCCCTGACCCACGGCCTGAAGCACTTCGCGGCCGGGCGCCGGGTCGAGGCGCTGTGGTGGTGGCAGTTCAGCTATCTCTCCGCCTGGGGTGACCGGGCCACCGCGTCGTTGCGGGCGCTGCAGAGCATCCTCAGCCACGTGCGGCTCGACGCCGACGACGAGGCCGTCGGCGAGGCAGAGTTCGACGCCCTGCACCCCTGACCGTTGAACCTGCGGTGTCGAGGTCACGGCCGCGAAGATCTCACTGACGGTGGCCGCTGCGCAGGCTCCCAGTCGATTTCCTTACAATCGTGCGTCCGTCCGAGTCGCACCTACGGGAGCCAATGTGAGCATCGTCGTCCAGAAGTACGGCGGTTCGTCGGTGTCCGACGCCGAGGCCATCAAGCGGGTCGCGCGCCGCATCGTCGAGACCCACCGTGCGGGTAACTCCGTGTGCGTCGTCGTCTCCGCCATGGGTGACCAGACCGACGAGCTGCTCGACCTCGCCAAGCAGGTCACCCCGACGCCACCCGCGCGCGAGCTCGACATGCTGCTCACCTCGGGCGAGCGCATCTCGATGGCCCTCGTCGCCATGGCGATCGCCCAGCTCGGCGAGGAAGCCCGCTCGTTCACCGGCTCGCAGGCCGGCGTCATCACCGACGAGGCCCACGGCGCCGCCCGCATCATCGACGTCACCCCGGGCCGCATCCAGAGCGCCCTGGATGCCGGTCACATCGCGATCGTCGCCGGCTTCCAGGGCGTCAGCCAGACGACCAAAGACATCACCACTCTCGGTCGCGGGGGGTCCGACACGACTGCGGTCGCCCTGGCTGCGGCCCTCGAGGCCCAGGTCTGCGAGATCTACACCGACGTCGACGGCGTGTTCACCGCCGACCCCCGCGTGCTGCCCAGCGCCCGCAAGCTCGACGTGATCTCGATGGAGGAGATGCTCGACCTGGCCGCCAACGGCAGCAAGATCCTACACCTGCGCTGCGTCGAGTACGCCCGGCGGTACGGCATCCCGATCCATGTGCGGTCGTCGTGGTCGCGCAAGCCGGGCACCATGGTCACGCAGAACCCCTACGAAGGAGAAGGTGCTGTGGAAGCTCCGATCATCACCGGCATCGCGCACGACCACAGCGAGGCCAAGATCACCATCGTCGGAGTGCCCGACCAGGTCGGCGTCGCAGCCAGGATCTTCGGCGTGATCGCCGAGTCGGGCATCAACATCGACATGATCGTGCAGAACGTGTCGGCCGCCGAGACCGCCAAGACCGACATCTCGTTCACGCTGCCGCAGGCCGACGGCAGCAAGGGCCTCTCGGTGCTCCAGTCGATCAAGACCGAGGTCGACTACGAGGACGTGCGGCTCGACGACAAGATCGGCAAGATCGCCCTCGTCGGAGCCGGCATGAAGAGCCACCCCGGGGTGTCGGCGAGGTTCTTCCGAGCGCTCGCCGAGGCAGGCATCAACATCGAGATGATCTCGACCTCCGAGATCCGGGTCTCAGCGGTGACGCGCGCAGACCAGCTCGAGGATGCCGTGCGCGCCGTGCACACCGCCTTCGGTCTCGACTCGAGCGAGGACGCCATCGTCTACGGCGGCACCGGCCGGTAACCGACGCTGGGCCGGTGCAGGTCCTGCCCCCCGCTACCGTCGAAAGGACGGTTCGTGTCGCACGAAACGTCCTTTCGACGGTGAGGGTGGGTCGAAAGGACGATTCGTGTCGCGCGATACGTCTTTTCGACGGTGGGCAGGGCTAGGTTCGGCAGGCATGACGACACTCCCTCGCAGCCTCACCGTCACCGCTGCCACTCTCGCCCTACTCGCTGGCTCCACCACCGCGACGCGGGCCACCACGGCCCTCGCCGCCCCCGCACCGTCCGCGACCCAGTCGTCGGCTTCGGCCGGCGGTTCGCCCACCAGCGGCTACCGCTGGACCATGAAACCGACCGGTTCCGATGCCCGCTTCCGGGGCCTCGCCCCGGTGTCGAAGCGGGTCGCGTGGGTCAGCGGCACGGCCGGCACCGTGCTGCGCACCCTCGACGGCGGCACGACCTGGAAGGACGTCAGCCCGCAGGGCCTCGGCACCGAGAAGCTGCAGTTTCGCGACATCGAGGCGTTTGACGCCCGGCGCGCCGTGATCCTCTCGATCGGCGAGGGTGGCGACTCGCGCATCCTTCGCACGAGCAACGGCGGCGCGAGCTGGACCGAGAGCTTCCGCAACGAGGAGGCCACCGCGTTCTACGACTGCATGGCCTTCACCACCCCGCAGCGCGGCGTCGCGATGAGCGACCCGGTCGACGGCAAGTTCCGACTGATCAGAACGACCGACGGCGGGCGCACCTGGTCGCGGATCAACCCGAAGGGCATGCCCGACGCCAAGGAGGGCGAGGCCGGGTTCGCCGCCAGCGGCACCTGCCTCAGCGCCGGCGCAGGCCGTCGGATGTACCTCGTGAGCGGTGGGACCAATCCGGCCCGCGTCTTCTCCTCCAGGGATGCCGGTCGCACCTGGACCGTCGCTGACAGCCCGCTCGCCGGCAGCCCGTCGGCCGGCATCTTCTCCATCGCCTACCGTGGTCCGAGCCGCGGCATCATCGTCGGCGGTGACTACCTCGCCCCGACCGCGGCAACCGAGAACGCCGCCTTCACCACTGATGGCGGCAAGACCTGGCGCAAGTCCAAGGTCAACCCCAGCGGCTACCGGTCAGGTTCTGACTGGGTGCCGCGCACCCGCGCCACCGCTCTCGCGGTCGGACCGACGGGCTCCGATGTCACGACCGACGGCGGCCGCACCTGGAAGAGCTTCGACACGGGCAGCTTCGACGCGGTCGAGTGCACCCGCGATGGCGCCTGCTGGGCCTCGGGCGAGCTGGGCCGGGTGGCCACCCTCAAACGCTGACCCCGGCAAGTCGAGTGGCCACTTTCGTACCGCACCAAAATGGCCACTCGACTTGGGCGGCGGTCCAGTGGCCACTTTCTGACGTACGAAAGTGGCCACTCGACTTGGGGGTTCATGGCATCCCGCAACGGGTAGATCTCTGCTGTGAGACTGCGCCGGAGCGTCATCGACAAGCCGGGCGTTCGGCGGTTGCGGCGAGGCAAGGGCTTCGGCTTCGTCGACCCGGACGGAGGCGCGGTCGACGCCGCAACGAGGCAGCGGGCCATCGACCTCGTCATCCCGCCGGCGTGGCAGGACGTGTGGATCTCTCCTCACCCCAACGGCCACATCCAGGCGGTCGGCACCGACGATGCCGGCCGCCGGCAGTACCTCTACCACGAGGCCTGGCACGAAGCCCGCGGCCGCGAGAAGCACGACCGAGTGATGGCGCTCGCGAAGAAGCTGCCCCGGGCCCGCAAGCAGGTCGCCGCCGACCTGCGCACCGACGGCCTCACCCGCACGCGGGTCACCGCGGCCGCGCTGCGGATGCTCGACGCCGGGCTCTTTCGCACCGGGGGCGACGAGTACGAGGCCGAGCACGGTTCGTACGGGGTGGCCACGCTGCTGCGCAGCCACGTGACGGTCAGCGGTGAAGACGTCACGTTCGCGTTCCCGGCCAAGTCGGGGGTCACCCGCGAGGCCGTGATGACCGATCAGCTGCTGGCGCGGGTCGTACTGTCGCTCAAGCGAAGCCGCTACCCCGGTGACCGCCTGCTCGCCTATCGCGACGAGCAGAACGAGTGGCACGAGCTGCACTCGGCCGACCTCAATGTCGCCTTCAAAGAGCTGGTCGGGGCGGAGTACACGGTCAAGGACCTGCGCACGTGGGCGGCCACCGTGACGGCTGCCGTGACGCTGGCGCAGACCGAACCGGTCGACACCGAGCGCGAGCTGAAGCGCGCCGAGAAGGACGCCATGAAGGTGGTCTCGGCGCACCTGGGCAACACCCCGGCCGTGGCCCGCCGCTCGTACGTCGATACCCGGGTGCTCGACGAGTATGCCGTGGGTCGCACCATTGCGCACAGCCTGACGCGGCTGACCAAGGCCGACCGCGCCCGTCTGACGGCCGGTGAGCTGGTGCGGGTGCGCGACCGCGACGCCCTCGAGCGGGCTGTCATCCGACTGCTGCGGACGGCATCCTGACCGGTCTGCACCGCGAAGGTGGCAGTGACGGGATGCCGCTCACTGCCACCTTCGACGTGGGAGCTACCGCGGGGGTGAGGTCAGAGGTCGACGACCTCGTTGTCGCCCTCCATGCGGTTGCCCGTCACCTTCGCCTTGACGAAGTTGGCGAGCTGAACGACCTTGGCGCCGGGGGAGTCCCAGTACTCAGCCGAGTCGGCGTGCACCTTGATGATGACGTTGTTCGGGTTCTCGGGGCCGCCCTCGAGCCAGGCGCCGGTGAAACTGTTCCACAGCTCACTGAGCTTGGCATTGTCGTCGACGATCTCGGCCGTGCCCGACACCGACACCCACGTGCCGCTCGAGCTGTACGAGACGTTGACCTTGGCCGGCGACTGGGCCGCGATGTCCTTGGCCTTCTGGCTGTCGCGTTCGGCGATGAAGAGCACGTCGCCGTCGAACTCGACCTCCTGGGTCCCCATCGGGTGGCTGACCAGGGCGCCGTTGTGGTCGGTGTGCGTCAGCATCGCGATGCGGACGTCCTTGATCAGCTCGGCGACCTTCTTGGCGTTGTTGTCGTCACTCATGTGCGGCCTTCCTCGTGTTTCGGGTTCGTGGGGTCCGTACCCACTGGGCCCACCCCTCCGACCGGTTCGAGATCCTCGACCCGCACGCCGGGCATCAACAGCCCGGCGGCAAGAGCCAACACCGAGACCACCACGACCGACAGGAACACCGAGCGTGAACCGAGCTCGATGGCGGTCAAGGACGAGGGGCCACCGTTGCGGTCGATGATGCCGTTCGCGACCGCGCCGAAGATGGCCACGCCGACGGCGCTGCCGATCGAGCGGCTGAACGAGTTGGTCCCGGTCACGACGCCACGCTCGTTCCAGGCCACGGACGCCTGCGCCGCGATGAGGGTCGGGGTGGCGACCAGGCCCAGCCCGAGCCCGACGACGAAGCACGAGCCGGCGACGCTGGCCACGGCGGGAACGGCAGAGGTCACCCACAAGGAGACGGCACCGACAGTGGTGACGCCGAGACCGATGAGGGCGGTGGGGCGAAACCCGATGCGCAGATAGAGCCGTCCTGACAGCGAGGACGAGATCGGCCACCCGACGCTGAGAGCCGCCACCGCCAGCCCGGCGACGAGCGGCGGCGCTGAGATGGACCGCTCCAGGAAGGTTGGCACGTAGGAGGTGAGCCCGATGAGCACCGCACCGACTCCGAGCGCGATGACCAGGGTCGAGACGATGAGGCGCTGGGACATCAGGCGCAGGGGGAGAACCGGTTCAGCGGCTCGACGCTCGATGGCCACGAAGACGACCAGCAGGACCGCTCCCACCGCGAACCCGCCGATGCTCTGCCACGAGTCCCATGCCCACGCCTGGCCCCCCTCGAGAACGACCAGCACGAGCAGGGTGAGCGCGACGGTGAGCACGGTGGCTCCGGCGTAGTCGACCCGGTGGCGTACCCGGGCGACTGACTCGGAGTAGGCGTGCAGCAACAGGTACACCGCGAGGAAGCACAGTGGGACGTTGACGAAGAAGATCCAGCGCCACGACGTGAACTGCGCGAACAGGCCGCCGAGGGTGGGCCCGACCACGGCCGAGATGGCCCAGACACTGGCGAGGTAGCCCTGCGCCTTGGCTCGCTCGGCCACGGTGTAGATGTCGCCGGCGATGGTGATGGACACGGGGATGACGGCCCCGGCCCCGAGACCCTGCACGGCCCGCATCGCGATGAGCGAGCCCATGCTCCAGGCCAGTCCGGCCAGGATCGAGCCCAGCAGAAACAGGCCGATCCCCACGAACATGATGGGTTTCCGCCCGATGGTGTCGGCGAGCTTCGAGTAGACCGGCACCGAGACGGCCTGGGCGAGCAGGTAGACCGAGAACAGCCACGGGAACTGGGCCAGGCCCCCGAGATCGTCGACGATGGTCGGCACGGCCGTCGCCAGGATGGTGGAGTCGAGCGCGATGAGCGAGGTCGACAGCATCAGGGCGATGAGGATGGGTCCGCGCTCGGAGCGGAACCCGACGGTCGTGTTGGTCGACACAGATCTCCGGACGGTCAGGGTGGGGCGCAGGGACGGGGTTCATTCCGCCTGCTCACGGGGTGGGCGTTGGGTGTGCCGATCAGGGCTGGTCGACCGCCATCTCTCCTAGCTCTGACCAGTCGGTGCCGGGCACGTTGGCGTTGACGATCCTCGGGGTCGCCACGAGGTAGGCCGGCAGGGTCTGCGTGGCCGTTGCGAAGTGCGCCGACTGCACGTGGGCGGCTCCGGCCTGCTCGTCGCGGAAGGCCTCGACAAGTACATACTCGGTGGGGTCGTCGACGCTGCGCGACCAGTCGAACCAGAGGCAGCCCTCCTCCGCGCGGCAGGCCTGGGTGAACTCGTGAGAGAGCTGCGGCCAGTCGTCGGCGTGCTCGGGCTTGAGACGGAACTTGGCGGTGATGAAGATCATGGGCTCGAGGCTTTCTGGTTCGGTGGTGAGCGGGTCTCCTCCATGCTGTCAGCCACGGGGGTGAACGGGAATGGCGCAGTGCGCAGCCGGGTTGGCGAAGGGGTGACGACTTCGACCGGCCCCCTGCTGTTCCAGCCCTTGACCCTGCGGCAGACGACCTTTCGCAACCGCATCTGGGTGGCACCCATGTGCCAGTACTCGGTGACCGAGCAGAACGGCATCCCCACCGACTGGCACCTCGTGCACCTCGGCGCCCGGGCCCAGGGCGGCTTCGGGCTGGTGCTGACCGAGGCGACGGCGGTCGTGCCCGAGGGCCGGATCAGCCCGCAGGACACGGGCATCTGGAACGACGACCAGACGCAGGCCTGGTCGCGCATCACGGCGTTCATCGCGGGCCAGGGCGCGCGGTCGGGCATCCAGCTGGCCCATGCCGGCCGGAAGGCCTCGACCCACCGCGGCTTCCCCGGCGAGGCCACCGGGTCGGCGCCGGCGTCGGTCGGCGGGTGGGAGCCGGTGGGCCCCTCCCCGGTGGCCTTCGACGGTCTCGTCACCCCGCACGAGATGTCGGCCACCGACCTCGACGACACCATCCAGGCCTTCGCCGCTGCCACCCGGCGCGCGCTGACAGCGGGGTTCGACGTCGTCGAGCTGCATGCCGCCCACGGCTACCTGCTGCACCAGTTCCTCTCACCGCTGTCGAACACGAGAACCGACGCTCACGGAGGAGACTTCGAGGGCCGGGTCGCGTTTCCCCTGCGGGTCGTCGACGCGGTTCGTGAGGCGTGGCCGAGCGACCGACCCCTGTTCGTGCGGCTGTCGGCCACCGACTGGGCCCCCGACGGCTGGGACCTCGAGCAGACGGTGCGCCTGTCGGGGGTGCTGCGCGAGCACGGCGTCGACCTCGTCGACGTGTCGAGCGGCGGCAACGTGCGGGCCGACATCCCCGTCGGCCCCGGCTACCAGGTGCCGTTCTCGGCCGAGGTGCGTTCGGGAGCACAGATTCCGACCGGCGCCGTCGGGCTGATCACCGAGCCCGACCAGGCCGAGCGGGTGCTCGCCGACGGTGAGGCGGATGCCGTGCTGCTGGCCCGGGCAGCTTTGCGTGAGCCCGCGTGGCCGCTGCGAGCGGCATCCGAGCTGGGCCTGACCTGGCGCGAGGCGCCCTACCCGCCCGCGTACGTGCGCGGCCGGTGGGACGACGCCCCGGCTCGGGCCAGCCGCTGACTGATCCCGTTGGTGTCTGGTCGTGCTCCCGCGCGATGTGCTCGTCTCACCGCTGGCGGCCTTCTCGACCGGCGCGGAGCTCGCCGCGGTGGCCCTGACGCTGCCCGACCTCCGTTGTGAGCGCTCAGGCCTCGAAGATGCCCGGGTAGGCGTTGAGCGCAGGCTGCCCGCCGAGGTGGGCGTAGAGCACGTTCGAGTCGCGGGGGATGTCGCCAGAGGTGACGAGGTCGACCAGCCCGGCCATCGACTTCCCCTCGTAGACGGGGTCGATGATCATCGCCTCGAGCCGGCCCGAGAGCCGGATCGCGTCGACGGTCGACTCCACCGGGATGCCGTACAGGTCTCCGGCCCAGCCTTCGAGAACCGTGATCTCGTCGTCGCGCAGGTCGCGCTCCAACCCGATGAGGGATGCCGTGTGCCGCGCGATCCGCGCGACCTGGGCGCGGGTCTTCTCCAGGGTCGCCGACGCGTCGATGCCGATGACCCGGCGAGGGCGCCCACCGGCATCCTCGAGGGCGGCGAAACCGGCGATCATGCCCGCGTGCGTCGACCCCGTGACGGTGCACACGACGACGGTGTCGAAGAAGACGCCGAGCGCGCGCTCCTGCTCAGCGACCTCGTACGCCCAGTTCGCGAAACCGAGCCCGCCGAGGCGGTGCTCGGACGCCCCGGCCGGGATCGCGTAGGGCACTCCACCGGCGGCCTGCACCTCGGCGATGGCCTCCTCCCACGAGCTGCGGATGCCGATGTCGAAGCCTGCCGGGTCGAGTCGAACGTCGGCGCCCATGATGCGGCTGAGCAGGATGTTGCCCACCTTGTCGTTGCCCGGGTCGTTCCAGTCGACCCACTTCTCCTGCACGAGACGGCAGCTGAGGCCGAGATGGGCGGCGACGGCCGCGACCTGCCGGGTGTGGTTGCTCTGGAAGCCGCCGATCGACACGAGGGTGTCGGCGCCGGCCGCGAGCGCGTCGGGAACGATGTACTCGAGCTTGCGGGTCTTGTTGCCACCGAAGGCAAGACCGGAGTTCACGTCTTCGCGCTTGGCCCACACCTGCGCCCCTCCGAGGTGCGCGGTGAGCCGCTTCAACGGATGCACGGGGCTCGCCCCGAAGGTCAGGGGGTAACGCTCGAAATCTGCGATCGACATACGAGGTCCTCACGTTCAGTCGCAACACCGAGAGACCGCCAACCTAGCGTGGCGTACCTGCCGGGGTTTGACCGGTACTCGGTGTGCTGCAGCAGGCCGACGGGCAGACCTCCCGGCGTGCGACACACTGGGCTGATGGGTGACGAGGCGACGCGACCGGCGTTCGTGCTGCACGACCACCGTAAGCCGCGGCCGCACTTCGACCTTCGACTGGAAGAGAAGGGCGTGCTCCGCTCGTGGGCGGTGCCTCGCGGGTTGCCGACCGCGACGGGCGGTGACCGGCTGGCCATCGCGGTGCCCGACCACGGCCTGGACCACCTCACCTACACCGACGACGACAAGCTCATCGCCGACACTGGCTGGTGGGAGCTCATCGACCGTGACGACCGGCGCATGGTCTTCGTGCTGCACGGCCGTGAGGGGTCGCGCCGCTACGCCCTCATCGACACCGGGAGCGACTGGCTGCTCCACCTCACCAAGGAGCAGCCGCCCGCCTGACCTTGGCGTTCGGTTCGGGTGGGCAGGCCTTGACCTGACGTGCCACCATGAAGAGGTCGGTGGAACCGCAGAGGAGGAGCACGCCATGAGCGCTGATCGGATTCCTGTTTCGGATGTTCCGCCCGGGTCCGTCAAGGGCGTCGGGGGCTACGCGGTCGGCAACAACGGCGAGTACTTCGCCGTGAGCCGGCGGTGTCGGCACCTGCGGGCAGACCTCGCGGACGGAAGCATCGACGCCGAGGGCTGCCTGGTGTGCCCCTGGCACCAGTCGAAGTACGACGTCAAGACCGGCCAGATGACACAGGGCCCCCAGGGCGTCTTTGCCAAGATCCCTGGGCTGGACGCCGCCTTCATCGCCCTGACCAAGGCCTGGCCGCTGCGCCGCGGTCGCGTCACCGTCGACGGAGACGAGCTCCAGATCGAGTGACCAGAACACCGGGACCGTCCGTTCGGTCGAGGTCAGTAGCGAACCGGTTGGCGTACGAGGTCGAGCCGGTGCATCACGGGCGTCGAGAGGATGCCGTGCACGACGACCGAGACGCGGATCGTCAGGGCGATGGTCGACCACATCCACCGCTCCTCGGCGAAGACGCGCTCACCTCCCGCGTACGCGAGGTAGTAGAGGCAGCCCACGCTGCGGACGCCGAAGAACGACGTGGCGAGCACCTCTGGGCGGCTCAGTCCTCCGGGTAGGTGCTCACCGCGGCGGCGCACGCCGAGGCTCAGCCAGCCCGGCAGCGGTCGCACGACGACCAAGGCGAGGGCGATGACGACACTGCGCCCGTCGACGTGGGCGAGCAGTCCGTTGGTCAGGGCCATGCCGAGCACCAGCAGGATCATCAGCGTCAGCAGCCTTTCGGGACGCTGAACGACCCCGTGCATCAGGAGCAGCACGACACTCGGGACTGACAAGGATCGCCCCGGCTGGGCGGATCACGGGCGGCGTGGACAGCAGACGGCATCCGGCCCGAGGTCCCCCGGCCACAACGTGGGTCAGTCGGTCTTTCTTCCACCGTCGAGCAGCAGGCCCGTGCCGATGCCGAGCATCCAGACGTCCTTGCTCATGGCCAGGCCGTCGGGAGTCGGCCAGAGGCTGCCGGGCTTGGTCAGGCCGGGCGTGCGCGAGTACAGGGTGAGGAGGCTGCCCGAGAAGGCGGTGAGGGCCAAGCCCGCCACTCGCTTCGGCACGAACGGCAGCAGCAGCAGCGACCCGGTCGTGATCTCGCCTACCGCGAGCAGCCGCAAGAAGCGGGTCGGTTCGATGTTCTTCAGGAACGGGAAGGCTCCGGAGGCCATGCCGTGCATGCCCTTCGCGGTCTCGACGTCGCCGCGCCACTTCTGCAGGCCGGAGTGCAGGATGAAGGCACCGGTCGCCAGTCGCTCGGGCATCCGGTCGAAGAGCTCGGTCAGTTTCACGGGTGAACCTCCTGGTCGTGGACATAGTGGGCATACCCATGATGGTTGATCCGTAAAGCGCCCGCACGCCCAGCTCGCCCTCTGACCCACCCTGCAGCGCTCAGATGGCTGGCGGGGGCCTCAGAAGGCCTCGCCGGTGCGCCAGGCCATCTCCTGCAGCGTCAGGGTGTTGCCCTCGGGGTCGGCGAGCTCCGCATACTTCACCCCGCCGCCGACGTCGAACACCTCGCCGATCTCGATCCCACGGGCCACCAGGTCGGCCCGGGCCGCCTCGATGTCGGCGACCACGAGGTGCAGGGCGCGGACCGAGCCCGGCTCCCGCCCGTCGTAGGCGCCCAGCCCGGTGCCAAGGCCGATGGAGCACGCTGAGCCAGGTGGCGTCAGCTGCACGACCCGCACGCCGGGCGCGGGGCGTACGTCGACGTCCTCCATGAAGCCGAGCTGCAGGTAGAAGGCCTTGGCCCGGTCTACGTCGGTCACAGGGATCGGAACGAGCTCGAGCTTCATGTCCATGGTTGACCGTAACCGGTCGGCCCTGACTTCTGACGGGCGAGGGTTGGAGTCAGCAGTTGGGCAGCAGGTGCCGATCGGCCTTGCCCATGAGCACCCACCAAGCGGCACTGTTCACGCGTGCCTGCCAGTACGAGCTGGTCTCGACCAGGTGGAGGATCGTGTCGTACATCGTCGGGACCACCGACGGGTTGACGGTAAGAATCATGTCGACCCCGGCTTCCAGGGAGTTGATGGCCCGGTGAGGCACCGTCCACTGGCCGGGCTGCACGGCGTTGCCCATGTCGTCGGTCATGATCGGGCCGCGGAAGCCGGTGCTCCGCACCAGATTCACGATCTTCGGCGAGAACACCGCGAGCGTGGTGGGGTCGATCTTGAGGTAGATCGCCGACGACATCATCACGGCGGTCACGCCCGCCTTGATGTCGGCGCGGAACGGGTTGAGGTACGGACTTGCGGTCGTCGTGATTCGGTCGTAGACACCGTAGCTGGTGTCGGTATTGGCGTTGACCAAACCCATGCCGGGAAAGTGCTTGCTGGTGGTGCCGACGCCGGCTGCCGCCATTCCGCGCACGATGTCAGCGGACTTGGCGGCGGTGATGTACGAGGTGTAGCCGTACTCACGCTGGAACACGCCGATGGGCGGGTTGTTCCTGGCCCACTGCGCGTTGGGGGTCGTCCCTGCCACTGGGGCCAGATTGAGGTTGACGCCCACCCTGCGCAGCTGGCTCCCCCAGGTGGTGCCGGCGTGTTGTAGCCCCGCGTCAGACCAGGTGCCCTGGGTCAGGGCGGTCGGCATTTTGCTGAAACCGACACCTTGCAGCACCTGGACGTAGCCGCCCTCCTGGTCGGTGGCCACGAACAGCGGCGTGTTCGCGGTGCTGGCCGCGCTGACCCGGGCCCGGGCGGCGGCTGTCACGGCTGACGGCGCGGCGGTGCCACCGGTGCTGCGCCCGGTGAGGATGATGTTGCCCACGTGGTATCGGGTGATCTGCTCGAGCAGCGTCGGGTCAGCCTTGGTGGCAGGCGTGCCCACCATGAAGATCTGCCCGACACGCTGTTCGTTCGTCATCGATTTCATCACCGCGTAGGGGCTGCAGACCCCCGCCGTGGTGGCCGCCGCGAGCGAGTCTGAGACCGACGTCGTCGTTCCCGCTCGTGCGCTCACAGCGGAGGTAGCCAGGAGAGCGACGGTGCTGGCGCCGATCACCGCAGTGCGGAGAGAAGCCATACCTCGATCGTGCCACCTGCCACTGTTGCTGAACCCTTTGGCCCGCAGACGTCATCAGATTCGAAGGGGTTTCACAGGTAGCGCCCGAGCGTCTCATCGCACCGAAACAGGACAAGGCCTGGAACCCACCGTGGAGAGACCGTGGAGAGATGGTCAGTAGAGGTCGAAGAACCGGTCGAGCACACTGGCCGAGAAGGCCAGGCTCTCGACCGGCACCCGCTCGTCGATGCCGTGGAAGAGGGCCCAGAAGTCGAGGTCGGGCGGAAGCAGCAAGGGGTTGAAGCCGAAGCACTCGATTCCGAGGCGCTGCAGGTGGGTCGCGTCGGTGCCGCCGGCCAGCATGTACGGCGCGACGACCGCCGTTTCGTCCTCGGTGGTCAAGGCGCCCTGGGCCGCGGCGAACAGCGAGGCGCGGCTGCCTCCCGAGCGGGCGGTGAGACCCTGGGTGCGAGCCAGCTCGCGCACCTGCACCTGGTCGCCCAGGGCGGCGTGCAGCTCGCCGAGAAACTCCTCCCACCGGCCCGGCAGGTAGCGGCAGTCGAGCTCGGCCCAGGCTCGACCCGGGATGACGTTGCTCTGGTAGCCGGCTGCGGTGCGGGTGGGGTGGGCCGTGTGCTGCAGGCTCGAGGCCACGTTGGCGGCCTCCGTGCCGAGCACGCTCAGACCGGCTGCCGGTCGAGCCGCGTCGAAGGGGATGCCGGTCAGGTCGCCGACGAGCGTCAGCAGCTGCTCCAGCTCGGACGTGAGGTGAACGGGAAAGCGGTCCATCGTGAGGCGCCCGATTGCTTCGGCGAGTACCCGCACCGGGTTGTCGTCGAGAACTCGAGAGGCATGCGCGGGACGGCCAGTGACCGTGACCTCCATTGCCGCCCAGCCCTTTTCGGCAACATGCACGGGATAGAGTCGCTGATCCGTGGGGAGTGGAACGCTCCACCCGCCACCTTCGCCGATGGCGGTGCGCACCCCCTCGAACAGCTCCGGGTGCTCTCGAACCGCCCACTCGGCACCGAGCGGGCCCGCGTTCTCCTCGTCGGCGAAGAAGGCGAGCATCAGAGGCCGTTTCGGCAACCGGCCCGTTCTCAGCCGGTCGACCACGATGGTGACGACCGTGGCGATCATGTTCTTCATGTCGACGGCGCCACGCCCCCACACGTAGCCCTCCCGCACCTCGCCCGAGAGCGGGTGCACGCTCCACTCGTCGGGCCGCGCCGGAACAACGTCGAGGTGCATCTGCACCAGCAACGGGTCGAGGCCCAGGTCGGTGCCGGGAACGCGCACGAACAGGTTGGCCCGCCTCGGCTCCGACTCGAGGAGCACAGGATCGAGCCCGGCGTCGGTGAGCAGGGCGGCGAGGTGCTCGGCCGCAGCCCGCTCGCCCGGACCGCCGATCTGGGTGTCGATGCGGATCAGGGTCGAGAGCAGGTCGGTCACGCCGGCCCAGCGCCCCGGCTCGGGGGCGGATCCACGGGGCGCAGGGCTGGAACCCAGCGGCACGGCGGCATCCGTGCTGACGTTGCTGATGGCGGGGTTCACAGGTCGAGCACCAGCCTTTCGCCGCAGCAGCGGCCGACACAGATCATCATCGTCTCGTTCGCCTCACGTTCGTCTTCGGACAGTAGGGAGTCACGGTGTTCGGGGATGCCGTCCAGCACCCGCGTCTCGCAGGTGCCACAGATGCCTTCCTCGCAGGAGGTCTCGGGAAAGATGCCGACCGACTCGAGGGCGCGAACGATGGAGACACCCGGCTCGACCGTGACGGTCAGGCCGGATGCCGCCGCCTCCACTTCGAACGCGGCTTCCGACCCGCTCGACGCGGGCGGTGCCACCGGCGAGAAGCGTTCCACCACCAGCGAACCGGACGGCCAGTGGGCGGTCGCTTCCTGCAGGGCGGCGAGCAGTGGTTCGGGCCCGCACGCGTACACCAACGTGTCGGGCTCGACCTGCGCGAACATCTCTTGCAGGGGCAGCAGCCCGGCTTCGTCCTGCGGGTGCACCGTCACCTCACCACCGGCGCCGGAGTGTGCGGCGAACTCGTCGAGGAAGGCCATCGACGTGCGCATCCGCCCGCCGTACAACAGCGACCAGGGGATGCCGCTCTCGCGGGCGTGGGTGACCATCGCCAGGATCGGCGTGATGCCGATGCCTCCGGCGACGAACCGGTAGCGGCCGGCGGTCCGCAAAGAGAAGTTGTTGCGTGGGCCGCGGGCGTCGAGCACCATCCCTGGGTGCAGCTGGGTGTGTACCGCGTGCGAGCCGCCCCGGCCGACCGGTTCGAGCAGCACCGCGATGCGCCACTGGTGCCGGTTGGAGGGAGCGCCGCACAGGGAGAACTGTCGCACCAGCGCGCCGCCGAGGTGCAGGTCGAGGTGGGCGCCCGGCTCCCACTCGGGCAGCGCGCCGCCGTCGGCGTTCTCCAGCAGTAACGACACGACCCCGTCACTCTCCCAGCGCATCTGGCGCACGAGCAGACGCAGGGTGGCGGCGCGGGTGTCGTCACCGAGCAGGTCGGTGGTGCGGGGGTTGGTCGAGATGGTCACGGCGAATCTCCTTTCGGTGTCAGCGCACGGCGCGCAGAAAGGCCTTGGTGCGCTGGTGCTGGGGGTCGGTGATGACCTGTGCGGCCGGGCCCTCTTCGACGACCTGGCCGCCGTCGAAGAACACGACACGGTCTGCGACGTCGCGCGCGAAGCTCATCTCGTGGGTGACCACGGCCATGGTCATGCCGGTGGTGGCAAGGTCGCGCATCACGGCGAGCACGTCGCCCACGAGCTCAGGGTCGAGCGCTGAGGTCGGCTCGTCGAAGAGCATCAGCTTCGGCTCCATGCACAGGGCGCGCGCGATGGCGACCCGTTGTTGCTGCCCGCCCGAGAGGTGCCGGGGGTAGGCGTGGGTCTTGTCCTGCAGCCCGACCTGCTCGAGCAGGGTCAGTGCCCGTTCGGTGGCCTCGCTCTTGCTCTGTCGTAGCGCCCGCCTCGGTGCCTCGATGAGGTTGTCGATCACCGTCATGTGCGGAAAGAGGTTGAAGCTCTGGAAGACCATGCCGATGTGCGTGCGGCGGCGACAGATCTCGCGGTCGCTCAGCTCGTGCAGCTTGTCACCCCGCTGGGTGTAGCCGACCACCTCCCCGTCGACCCACAGGCGTCCACCGTCGACGCGCTCGAGGTGGTTGATGCATCGCAGAAAGGTGCTCTTGCCCGAACCGGAGGGCCCGATGAGGCAGACCACCTCGCCGCGGTCGATGGTCAGGTGGATGCCGGTGAGCACCTCGTTGCGGCCGTACGACTTGCGCACCCCCTCGGCCCACACCATCGGGGTGTTCTCGACGGCCGGGCCGCGGCCTGTGGACTGACCGGCGACCCCGCTCATGCGCTCGTCCTCGCGGTCAGAGGCGCGTGGGTGCTGATAGCGGCCCTCAGCCGCATCAGCGGGGTGGGCGGCAGGGTGCGGTTGCCGCGGGCGAAGCGGCGCTCGAGGTAGAACTGCCCCACGCTGAGCACCGAGGTGACGATGAGGTACCAGATGCTGGCCACGATGAGCAGCGGGATGGGCTGGAACGTGCGCGAGTAGATCGTCTGCGACGCGTAGAGCAGGTCGGGTACGGCGAGAACCGAGACCAGCGAGGTCGTCTTCAACATGCCGATCAGCTCGTTACCCGACGGCGGAATGATGACCCGCATGGCCTGGGGGAGGATGACGCGGCGCATAGTCTGCCCGCGGGTCAGCCCCAGCGCTCCGGCCGCCTCCCCTTGACCGTGGTCGACCGACACGATGCCGGCCCGCACGATCTCTGACATGTAGGCCGCCTCGTTCAGGCCAAGGCCCAGAACGGCAGCGGCCAGAGGCGTGATCAGGGTGTTGGCGTCGAGGCTCACGCCGGGAACCCCGAACGTGAGAACGGGGTAGAGAGCCGCAAGGTTGTACCAGAACAACAGCTGCACGAGCACGGGCGTACCGCGAAAGAACGCCACGTAGCCAAACGCGGCGCTGCGAATCACCGGGTTGGCCGACAGACGCATCACGGCCAGCAGCACACCGAGCAGCGCCCCCACCGCCATGCACACCACGGTGAGCCACATCGTGAGCCACAGGCCGCGAAAGATGGACACATCGCGCAGGTAGGTGTTGACGACGTCCCACTGGAAGCGGTCGTTGTGGATGACGGAGTTCAGCATCATTGCAGCGATGGCGAGCAGCACGACCGCTGCGACCCAGCGGCCCAGGTGGCGACGCGGAACGACGGTCAGCTGCTCGGCATCGACGCTCACCGCTGGCGCCGACCGGACAGCCTCTCGCTCGGGCCCAGGGCGGGGGGAGTGGGGCGGCGCCCCGACGCCCTCGGTCACTTCGTGACCTTGCCGTCGTCAGCGGTAAATACCTGAGCGGGCAGGCTCCACGCTGCGCCCAGCTTCTGCAGGGTGCCGTCGGCGGAGAGCTCCGTGACGGCTCCGGCCACGGCGGGAGTCAGTGGGGAGTTCTTGGCCAACGCGATGCCAGCCGCTGCCGGCTCGTAGGGCTCGCCTGGAGCGAGCTCGAAGGCACCCTTCGCGAGCTTGCCCTGGTAGGCCAGCGAGATGGTGTCGGCGGCGATGGCGTCGACCCGGCCCGAGGTGAGGGCCAGGTTGGCGTCGTTTTGTGACGGGTAGAGCGAGATGGCCAGGCCCGGCTTGCCGGCCGCCTTGCACTTTGTGTCGATTGCGGGCATCTGGTTGAGCCCTTGGTCTGACCCCTTCTGCGCCGAGACCTTGTGACCGCAGAGTGACAGGTCGTACAGCGAGAGCTTCTTGGGGTTGCCCTTGGGCACGGCGATGGCGGTGCCGCCGCTGAAGTACTGCACGAAGTCGACCGACTTGGCCCGGCCGGGTGTGATGGTGAACGCCGACATGCCCACGTCGAACTTGCCACTGCTCAGCCCGGCCAGAATCGTGTCGAACCCGGTGTTGACGTGTTTGGCCTTGACGCCCAGCTTGCCGGCGATCGCGTCGGCGAGCTGCACGTCGAACCCAATCATCGTGGTGTTGTCCTTGTCGAAGTACTCGAACGGCGGGTACGTCGCATCGTGGGCGAACGCGATCTCGCCCTTGTCTTTGATCTTTTCGGGCACAAGCGCAGCGGCGTCTCCGGGCTTCTCGGTGCCGGCGACCGGCTCGCCGCCGCGGGGGACGCCCGGGTCTGCGACGTCGGTCTCGGTCGCGGTGGTGCAGGCGGCCAGGGTGAGAGGAACACAAACGAGCAGGGCGAGAGCGCTCAGGGTGGATCGTGACATTTGAGGAGACCTTTCGGGCGGATCGACACCAGGCGGCGTCGGCGTGATCAGGGACGAAGCGAGACGTTCGAGGGGTCAGGGGACCCAGCGCAGGACCGGCGCGGTGGTTGGACTGAGACGAACGAGGGCAACCCGGGCGCCTCCGGGAGCCGGCCGCAACCGCAACGACTCGGTCTCCTCGCCCTCGATCACGAACACGTCACCGGGGGCGACCCAGCGCTTCCACGGCCCGGTGGCGTGGGCGATGAGATGCTCGCCCATTAGGGGAACGACGACGAGCTCTTCGCCCGGCTGGCGCGTCAGCTCGACGGTCTCGTCGTCGTGCACGGTGAGGTCGGCCCTGATGTGGTCTCGGTCGTGGTCGACGACGACCCGCCACGGCAGTGCAGTGCCGGCGACGGTGTAGGTAGCGCTGCTTGTGACTGTCGCAGTGTCGGTTCTGGCTTCGCCGTCGGAGCCGGGTACCCGGCGCACCGACCACAGCCACTGGTCACCCCGCTCAGGGGAGTCGGGGCAGGCGGCCAGGGTGGTCGTGCCATCTGAGTCGGGCACGGCGGCGTTGCCGCGCACGAGCATCCACACGATCAGGCCCGGCCGGAGGCGGCAGGAGCCGGAACCCGGGCCGAAGCAGCAGCGGGGGAGGCGGGCGAGCCAGCGCGGGTGCCGGTGGTGACGGTTTCAGCGGCATCCTTCTCGGCCTTGAGCAGCTGGGCCATGATGCGCCGCGCCTTGGCGACCCCGGCGTCCTGGGCGATGAGCACGTCGTGCTCGTTGGCCGGCCGGGTGCGCAGCCCGATCTCCTGAAGGCGCAGGGCTTCTGCGTCTTCGTCGAGCACCGTGCCCAGGCCGATGCGTAGGTTCTCGGTGGCCTCGACGTTGTCGATACCGAAGTTGCGGCTGAACGCGTAGTAGTACCAGCACGTGTGTTCGTCGATGGGCGTGATGGCGTTGAGCACCTTGATGAGGTAGCCCTCCTCGCGGGGGCGGCCGAGCCCGGTGATGCCCGAGTGCAGGGTGTGGTGGCTCGGCACGGCGAACTCGGTGGCGTGGAACCGGTCGTAGAGCCCGTCGATGCCCATGGTGTCGGCGTAGAGCGGCGGGGCCTCGACCCCGGGCATCAGCCGGTCGACGGTCACGGTGGTGCCATCGACCTCGACGGTGATGCCGTACTCGTAGATGTAGTCGTCGCCGACCGTCGTCTGATGCAGGAACGACTCGTGGGTGAGGTCGAGCAGGTTGTCGTGCACGAGGTCGGCCCGGCACTCGAAGCGGTAGGAGTGCGTGACCGTGGCCCACTCGGGGTCGTTCATCCAGTGGGTGTCGGGTACGAGGGACTCGTCGGCCCGGTCGACATCGCCGGTCCAGACCCACACCCAGCCGTCGCGCTCGACCACGGGAAAGACCCGCACGCGGGCCCGGGCCGGGATGCTCGACTGGGCCGGCACCCGGGTGCACACGCCGTCGCAGCCGAAGGCGAAGCCGTGGTAACCGCACTCCACGGAGTCGTCGACGACCCGCCCAGAGGAGAGGGGGAAGCCGCGGTGCGCGCACCGGTCGACCAGTGCGACCGCCTGACCGTTCTGCCGGCGATAGAGCACGATGGGCAGCTCGCACACCGTTCGGGCCGCCGGTTCGCGGGTCACTTCGTTCGACCACGCGGCCACGTACCAGGCGTTCAGGACATACATCGGTTCCTCCTCGTCGAGACAACTGGGATGCAGTGTATCCACTGGATCCAATCTTGCCAAGGGTCTAGGGTCAGGGCCATGAACATGCCTCGTCGCGGCGAGCCGGTAGCCGAAGTGGTGTACCGCCACGTTCGAGACGCCATCGTCGACGGCGCCTACCCGGCCGACGCGCAGCTGGTCCAGGAGCAGGTGGCCGACGAGCTCGGGGTGTCGCGCACCCCGGTGCGTGAGGCCTTGAACCGGTTGGCGGCCGAGGGTCTGGTGACCTGGGTGGCCCGCTCGGGTTACACCGTCAACGGACTGGCGGATGCCGACATCACCGACGTGTTCGAGGTGCGCCAGAGCCTCGAGGTGCTGGCGCTGCGGCACTCGTGCGGGCAGCTGAACCGCACGCAGGCGGCCAAGGTGCGCGTGCTCATCGCGGAGATGGACGAAGCCGACCCCGCCGACGCCACCGCCCAGTTCGAGCTGAACCGGCGCTTCCACCAGGCGATGATCGAGCCGTGCCGCAACCGCTACCTGCTGGGGTTGCTCGACCAGCTCTGGAGCAACCCGGTCAGCCGGCGGATCACCGGCTCGTACATCCACGACGCCCGTAACGTCGCCCGGATGGTGCACGAACACGAGCGGATCCTGCAGGCGTCGCTCGACAACGACCTCGAGACCCTCGTGCGGCTGTCGAAACAGCACATGACGCAGGGCTATGGCGACGCCCGGCAGCCGTCAGAGCCGGCGACGGCCCGGTCGGGCGGGCCGAGCCGGATGGCCGAGTCAGCCGTTCCCGTTCCGAACTGAGCCGGCCGGCCCCGATGACGGGGCAGGTCAGGCGCAGGGTCGAGCGGCAGGGTCGAGCGGCGGGGTCGAGCGGCAGGGACGGGCTCGGGCGTCAGGCTCGACGCAGCTGGGTCCAACCCAGACGCCGAGAGATCTCGTTGGCGGCGTCGAGAGCCTGCTGCCCGAGCGCGCCCACGCTGTCCTTGGGCACCCGGTAGGACGGGGCAGCGATGAGCACGGCGCCGACGACCTCACCGCGGTGGTCGCACACAGGTGACGCGATGCCGACCTCGTCAGCCGAGGTCAGGCCGTAGTTGACGGCGTACCCCCGCGAGGCGACCTGCTCCATTTCGGCGGCGAACGCCTGCAGGGCTGCCGGGCTGGTATCGGTGCGGGTCGGCTGACCGCCCAGGATCCGTAGCCGAACCTCGTCGCTGGAGAGCTCGGCGAGGAAGACCTGCACCGAGGCGTTCTCGGCGGCGACGTAGCGCGTCCCGAGCGGGGTGGTGTGCTTGATCTGCTGCGGGCTGGGCACCTGCTCCACCGTGACGGCCTGGCTGCCGCTCCACACGACCAGGGCAGACGTCTCCCGCGTGCGCACCGCCAGGTCGCGCAGCACGGGCAGAGCCGCCCGGCGCACGTCGAGGTCGGCCAGCAGTGGCCCGGCGACCGACAGCAACCCGAGGCCGAGGCGGAACTTGCGGCTCTGGGTGTCGCGCTCGACGACCTGCTCCTTCTCGAGGGTGGCGAGGATGCGCGACACGCTCGACTTGTGCAGGCCCACCTTGCCCGCAATCTCGGTGACCCCCTGCAGCGGCTCGTCGACCGTGAAGCAGCGCAGCACCTGGATGACGGTGACGATGACCGAGGCGCCCTTGGGCTCGGGGGCCACGCTGGATGCTGGTCTCGGTCCGGTACTGGCCACGGCCATCTGCTCATCCTCACCCGGTGACGGGAACGCGGTGCAGACCGGTTGCTCTCGCACCACGGCCCACACCGCATTCACGGCATCCGCTCAGTCAACGATGTTGTGGTCGGGGCCCGCCGCGAACATGGTGGTGATCTCGGCGCCGCCCTTGGGTGACCTCCAGAATATCGGCTCCCGGTAACACCTGCTACCGGCTCTGACGCGGTTCACGGGCCCTCCGCGCAGCCTGCGCCGACCCGAAGCCAGACCAGTCGGTCGTACCCGGTTCACCCCACACCACGAGCAGCCGGAGCAGATCTGGCCCGGTGTTGGCGAGGTCGTGACGGGTGCCGGCCGCGGCCAGCACACTGTCGCCGGTGGTCATCTCGTAGGTTTCGTCGTCGACGTGCATCCTGCCAGTGCCGGCCAGCACGAGATAGAGCTCGTCAAGCGGCTGCTGGTCTGGGTCGTGGGTGTGCATACCCTCACTGGCACCGGGCGGCAGCTCCCAGGTCTGCACGGCGACCGGCAACCGCGAGGTGTCGAAGAAGTGCCACTGCATGCGAATAGAGCCGTTGCCGCCGTGCAGCGGGTAGTCGAAGGCGTGCTCACCCGCGCGCTCGATCATCAGTCTGTTCCGATCTCGGTGAGTCCACTGACCCGAAACGAACGCGGTGCGGCCCGGATGCTCTCGCACCACGAACCACACCGCGTTGTCACGGCATCCGCTCAGTCGACGATGTTGTGGTCAGGGCCGAACGGGAACTTGGTGATGTTCTCGGCGCCGCTCTCGTTGACCACGAGGATGTCGTGCTCGCGGTAGCCGCCGGCACCGGGCTGACCGTCGGCGACAGTGATCATGGGCTCCATCGAGACGACCATGCCGGGCTCGAGCACCGTGTCGATGTCCTCACGCAGCTCGAGGCCCGCCTCACGGCCGTAGTAGTGCGAGAGCACCCCGAACGAGTGGCCGTAGCCGAAGGTGCGGTTGGCAAGCAGGCCGTGGCCGACGTAGATCTCGTTCAGCTCGGCCGCGATGTCCTTGCAGACCGCGCCGGGCTTGATGAGCTCGAGGCCGCGACGGTGCACCTCGACGTTGACGTTCCACAGCTCGAGCGAGCGCTCGTCGGGCTGGCCCAGGAAGAGCGTGCGTTCGAGGGCCGTGTAGTAGCCGCACGTCATCGGGAAGCAGTTGAGCGAGAGGATGTCGCCCCGTTGCAGCTTGCGGGTGGTGGCCCAGTTGTGGGCGCCGTCGGTGTTGAGGCCCGACTGGAACCACACCCAGGTGTCGCGGATCTCGCTGTCGGGGAAGGTCTTCGCGATCTCGTGGACCATCGCCTCGGTGCCGATCAGGGCGACCTCGTACTCGGTGATGCCCTCACGGATCGCGGCTCGGATGGCTTCGCCGCCAAGGTCGCCGATGCGGGTGCTGTGCTTGATGACCTCGATCTCCTCGGCCGACTTCAGCATCCGCTGGCGCATGGAGTCCTGAGCGACGTCGACGAGCTCGGCGCCGTCGAAGACGCCCTGGAGCTTGGCGTGGGCGTCGAGCGAGAGGGTGTCGAACTCGACGCCGACCCGCTTCGGGGTGATGCCGCGCTGACGCAGCGCCTCGCTGACGCCGAACTGGAAGTTGTCGCGCCTCCAGTCGGTGTAGACGATGTTCTCGCCGTAGCTGCGGCGCCACGGCATCCCCGCGTCGATGTTGGCGGTGACGGTGACCTGGTCGTCGGGCGTCACGACGAGGGCGTACGAGCGACCGAAGTAGGTGAAGAGGAAGTCGGAGTAGTACTTGATTCCCTGGTAGGAGGTCAGCACCACCGCGTCGAGCTGCTTCTCGGCCATGATGGTCCGCAGCCCGCCGAGGCGGCGCTCGAACTCGGCGTCGGAGAAGGTGAGCGGGGCCTTCGACCCGTTGTGCAGCACCTTGAGGCGCTCGAGGTCGGCAACCGAGGTGGCGGCGGTGGTGGCTGTCATGGGTGGATCCTTTCGATCAGTGGTGTCAGGAGGTAGCCAGGGGTTGGTCGGTAGCCGGTCAGCTGTGGCGCAGGGGTTCGCGGCTCGTCTCACGGGAGTAGGCGACGGCGACGAGGGACACGAAGGCGGCGGCCATCAGGTAGAAGCCGGGGGCGAGGTCGCTGCCGGTCTTCGCGATGAGCAGGGTGCACACGAAGGGAGCCGTGCCGCCGAACAGGGCGTTGCTGAGGTTGAAGCTGACGGCGAAGCCGCTGTAGCGGTTCTTCGTCGGGAAGAGCTCAGCCAGGAAGCTCGGCAGGGTACCGTCGTTAAGGGTCAGCATGGCCCCCAGCAGGACCTGCACGAGCAGGATCACGGCGAAGCTCCCGGTGTCGAGGAGCATGAACAGGGGCACCGTGAAGAGCACGAACGACACCGAGGCGGTGATCAGCACGCGCTTGCGACCGAAGCGGTCGGAGGCCAGGCCGGTCAGCAGGATGAAGCCGATGTAGGTGACGAGGGCAAGGGTCGTCGCAAGGTAGGCCTGCGTGGGATCGAGCCCGATCTCCTCGCTGAGGTAGGTCGGCATGTAGCTGAGGATGACGTAGAAGCCGACGGCGTTGAGCAGCACCGCGCCGGTCGCGATCAGCAGCACCTTCCAGTAGTTGACGAACAGGTCGCGCATCGGGGTCTTGATGACCTCGTCTTCGCTTGCGAGCTCGCGGAAGGCGGGCGTGTCCTCGAGCTTGGTACGGATGTAGCGGCCGATCAGGCCCATCGGGGCCGCGAGCAGGAACGGCAGCCGCCAGCCCCAGCTCTGCATCTGCTCGGTGTTGAGCAGTCCGGTCAGCAGGGCCGCGATGAGCGATCCGAGCAGCAGGCCGGTGGCGGTGGAGGCCGGCACGACGGCGGCGTAGAGGCCGCGTCGGTTGGCGGGGGCGTACTCCACGAGGAAGGCCGAGGCGCCGGCGTACTCGCCCGAGGCCGAGAAGCCCTGCACGACGCGCACGATGAGCAGCAGGATGGGGGCCCAGATGCCGATCGTGTTGTACGAGGGGAGCAGAGCGATGCAGAAGGTGGCCATCGACATGATGAGGATCGACCAGCTGAGGGCGGTGCGCCGGCCGATCTTGTCGCCGATGTGTCCCCAGACAAAGCCGCCGAGGGGCCGCACGAGGAACGAGATGGCGAAGAGGGCGAAGGTCAGCAACAGGCCCGTCTGTTTGTCGGACTCAGGGAAGAAGACCGCGGCGATCGTGACGGCGAGGTAGCCGTACACCGCGTAGTCGAACCACTCGACGAAGTTGCCGATGAAGCTGGCGCCGACGACCTTTCGCAGGGTGTTCTTGCTGACGCCGGCGGGGTCGGGTCGCTGCTGACCGCTCAGGGTGGGGCCGAGATCCTTGGGAGGTGAACCGGCGCTTGACGTACGAGGTTGGTTCTTCGACATTGAAGCTCCAAGAGGTATGGGGAGTTGCAATCAGTGCAACCGCGTTGCACAAGTATGGACGCCCTGTTTGCCCGGCGTCAAGAGTTTGGCCGGGTGGATTTCGCGTTCTTGAGGAGCAGCCAGGGTGCCCCGTGGGTGGGGGTGGTGGCATCCTCGAGGTGATGACGGCGAACCCAGGAGCCCGGCTGGAAGGCGATGCCGCAGTGCCGGTGTACTGGCGGACGCTCGGACTGCCCGGCCTGGCCGACATCCACGTCCACTTCCTGCCCGAGCCGATGGAACGAAAGGTCTGGGCCTACTTCGACGCGGGCGTCGAGCACTACGGCACACCGTGGCCGATCCGCTACCGCAACAGCGAGGGCGAGCGCCTCGACACCCTGAGGGGTCTGGGCCTGCGGGCGATCCCCGCCCTGGCCTACGCGCACAAGCCCGGCATGGCAGAGTGGCTCAACGAGTGGAGTGCCGACTTCGCCGAGCGCATCCCGGATGCCGTGCACTGCGCGACCTTCTACCCCGAGCCGGGCGTCGACGAGGTCGTCGAGCGGGCCCTCTCGCAGGGTGCTCGGCTCTTCAAGATCCACGTTCAGGTCGGTGAGTTCGCCCCGGACGATCCCCTGCTCGAGCCGGCCTGGGCGCGGCTCGAGCCAGCGCAGGTTCCGGTCGTCATCCACGCCGGCTCGGCGCCCATCCCCGGCACCTATACCGGGCCTCGCGCGGTCGGGAGGCTGCTCGAACGGCATCCGCGACTGAAGCTCGTCATCGCGCACATGGGGATGCCGGAGTATCACGAGTTCGCCGATCTGGCAGAGGCTTACGTTGGCGTCCACCTCGACACGACGATGGCGTTCACCGACTTCACCAGCCGGATCGCGCCAGCGCCCAAGGACTATCTGCGTCGGCTGCCCGGCCTCGTCGACAAGGTGGTGCTCGGCTCGGACTTTCCCAGCATCCCCTACCCGTACGCCCACCAGATCGCGGCTCTTGCCCGCCTCGAGCTGGGCGACGACTGGATGCGAGCAGTTTTGTGGCACAACGGTGCTCGGCTACTCGACATCTCTCGTGGCTATGAATGAGCGAAGGCGGACATCCCGTCCCCGTGATCACGAGGAACCAGCCCGCCAGGTTCGTGAGCCTTGACCTCGAACGCGTGGGCAGCCACCACGTCGGTTGAACGTTGTCGGCACCAGCGTTTGACCCGAACGGTTGCGGAACGCTCCGCTGCGTAGCTTGGGTGCCGATCAAGCCGCCGCGGCTGATCAGAACAGCGAGGCTCGTCATGACCGAAGCAATCGCACGATCAGCACAGTGGGAGCATCTCGGCGACGCGCGGGCCGATGCGGCCATCCCGTTGCTTTCCCAGCAGGATGCCGACCGGGTAGCGTCGGCCACTAGTTCGGCGACATCGACCAAAGTCGTCATCCGGGTCAACGACGAGGAACGGCGCGCGGTCGTGGGCGCTGACATCATCATTGGTGGGCTGCTGCGGGGGAAGTCGGGCATCGCTGGGCTTGCCGTCGTCGACGTGCCCGAGCGTCCTGCCTCTCTGCTGGTACGAACCCTCGTGCACGAAGAGCCCTCAGCCCGACGCGCAGCGACCGAGAACCCACGCCAGCCCTCGTGGTCGTGGCGGGTCTATCTGACGGACACCGAACTGAGGCAACCGAGGAGGAGTCCTGTGTGGGACGGGAGAACGATCGACGAGGCCGCCCGTTCAGTCGTCACCACCGTCTCGCGGGCCAACGTGCTGATCGGCTTCAACCTCCTGGTGTCGATGGAGTGGGCTGCGACCAGGGCGGAGATGGCCTACACGCGTGACCGCTTCAAGGAGCTGTCGCAGGTGTTGTTCAACGCATCCAACGGTCAAATGCTCATTGAGCGGGTACACATTGCGAGCGAGGGGCGGCACTGGAACGAGGCGCATGTGCTGATCCATGCGAGTCGGCACCAGCCGTCGAACTCGTCACTCGGCCATTTTGCCGACGGCGGTCAGATCAACATGAACCCCTACGACGTCTGGGAGCCGATGGTGTTGCTGCACGAGTTCGGGCACCTCGCTCTGGGCCTGCAGGACGAGTACAAGGGGCCGAACGACACCGCCGCAGAGTGCACGGCTGCAAAGGGCAACGGATCGGATCCGTCGTTCGCCAGCGGTGGAGATCGCGAGACGTGCGTGATGTCGGGCGGTCGCAATCCCTGGCAGAAGTTCTGCTCCGGTAATCCGCTAAACCCCCATGTCGACACGACCTTGCAGACCGTGCCGTGCTGGACCGACGTGGCGGAGGCCTTCGGGCCCGCGTCTGGCCAACCTGCGGCAACCCGGTGGAAGCTCCGTACGCCTGACCGTGTGCTCTTCGATCTGCTACCGGACAGCGGCATCCCCTTGGGCGTCACGACGATCGGCTTTCCCTCCGCTCGGCTGCGCCGCTCGTTCATCCCCGTTGCCGCCTTGCAGCCGAGGTGGCAGCTGTCGCGGCGGTTGCGACCAGGAGAGTGCGACGGGCTGGTGACAGTTCGGGTGACCGAGAGCGGCGCACCGGTCGGCGGCGCGAAAGTCTCGCTGGTCTCGGGTGGCGCAAGGATCGAGCAGGGAACGACTCGTGCCGAGACCAAGATCTATCAGGACGGCAGCCGCGAGCAGCTCGGTGAGCTGCTCATCCGGGGGGCGCACATCGACGACTCGGTCGTGGTGACACTGCCTGGTCGCCGGCTTGGGGGCACGGGCACCGTGAACCGCTGCGGACAAATCGTCGAGATCCGTTTGGGAAGCAGCCGCGCGTTGCCTCTGATCGACCTGGATACCACCGAAGGCATCGTGGTGAGCTCGTCCGGTCCTGGCCTCGAGGTCGTCCCGGACGTTGCCGGGTGGGGCCCCGGTGAAGGCCCGCGCGAGGTGGAGGGCGGCGCCATGGTGCATGTTGCGGGGACGGGCCCTCGTACTGTCTGGCTGCGCTCTCCGGCCGGCCTCGTGAACGGCGCTCTCGCTGATCTGGAAGAGCCGTTGTCTGTGCAGATGGTGCAGGGTGGCGAGACCGCGATGCTTCGCCTGGACGGAGCACCGTTCACGGTGCGCGCTCGAGTGCAGCGTGGAGAAGGGAGCGCCGAGCTGGTCGTTCATGGCAGCAGCTCGCTGCCGGTTCCCTCAGCGGCCGACCTGGCCGGGGCCGGCATGGTGCTGCCCCCCTACGCGATCGCGCTGGTCGGCCCATCGCGGCGCCGGATCGAGCTTCGCCTGGAGGTCAACGCGTCGGTGACGAGGCACTCATCAGCCAGCGGCGGGGACTACGCCCTGATGTGCTCCACAGACGCAGAGACGTGGCGCCGAGTCTCGCTACGAACGGCTCCCGGGGCGGGCGCGCTGTTGGGATCGCTCCCCGAGCCGTGCACCTTCGTGCTCATCGCCCTGCCTGCCTGACCGGCTGCTGACTCGCTGGGAGGCAGGACCATGCCCGGGTGGGCTCGTTATGGGCTCGGAGTGGAGGGGAGTCGCCTCGTCGTTCGGGGCAGGGCTGCCGATCGAACCCGGCGCCTGAACACCTTCACCGGCACCCGAACGGTCGGTGCCCGGGTCATTCGTCGATGAAGGCGCACGGGGACAGGTGAGGCCGGGGGCACTCAGAGCACCTCGCGCACCGACTGCTCGAAGTGGGTCGTGTGGGCCAGGGCCAGTTCTGCGGCGCGGTCTGGGAGGTTGTCGGCGATGGCGCGCAGCAGGCCGGCGTGCTCCTGCACGTGGTCGCCGACGGTGGGCAGCCGGTCGAGCACGAGACACCAGATGCGGGTGGCGAGGTTGTCGAGCCGAACCAGGGTCTCCTCGAGGTGCGGGTTGCCGGTGGCGCCGTAGATGAGCCGGTGCACGTCGATGTCGTACTCCATCAGAGCACGATTTCCGACCTTCTCGAGATCCATTCCGGCGATCTGGTCGGCTTTGGCCGAGAGAGCCGCCCGGCTCGCCGGGCGAGCCGTCGTGGCCGCGCGTCGGGCCGCCAGCGGCTCGAGCACGACCCGCATCTCCGACACCGTCGCCAGGTCGGTGATGTCGACCTGCGTGGCGAAGGTGCCACGCCTCGGGTAGGAGACGACGAGGTGGTCGAGCTCGAGCTTCTTCAGGCTCTCGCGGACCGGGGTGCGCCCGATGCCGAGCTCGAGGGCCAGTGCCTGCTCGTTGATCGGCGCCCCCGGCGCGATGTCGAGCATGACCAGCCGGTCGCGCATCAGGTGGTAGGCCTGCTCCGCCATCGAGGCGTGGCCGTCGGCGCCGCCGGCCAGTCCCGGGGTGAGGCTGGTGGGCAGGTCCGGGGTGCGACTGGTGGTCAGGCTCTCTATGCTCATTCTCGATCTCCTCGGTGTGGGAAGGCTCGTCGCGGTGGGCTGGTGTCCGGGGCCGAGGCCAGATTTCGTGCCGGCCATTGACGGGACGCTGCTTATAGACATATCGTAACCCCCAGATTGATATATCAGATGTCGACACGGCAAATATCAGGAGGGGCAATGATGACCCAGACGCTCTCTACCACCACGGCAGGTAGCCACTCGAGTCTCGACGAGCAGCTCGCGGTGCTCGATCCCGAGGTGGCGAACGCGATCAGCCACGAGCTGGATCGCCAGCAGGACACCCTCGAGATGATCGCGTCGGAGAACTTCGCTCCCGTCGCCGTCATGCAGGCCCAGGGCTCGGTACTGACGAACAAGTACGCCGAGGGCTACCCCGGCCGCCGGTACTACGGCGGCTGCGAGCACGTCGACGTCATCGAGACGCTCGCCATCGACCGGGTCAAGGCCCTGTTCGGCGCCGAGTTCGCCAACGTGCAGCCGCACTCGGGCGCTCAGGCCAACGCCGCCGTGATGCACGCACTGATCCGCCCCGGCGACACCATCCTCGGTCTCGAGCTGGCGCACGGTGGGCACCTCACCCACGGCATGAAGATCAACTTCTCGGGCCGCCTCTACGAGGTGGCTGCCTACGGCGTCCGCGAGGACACCCACCTGATCGACATGGCCGACGTCGAGCGGCTCGCCCACGAGCACCAGCCCAAGATGATCATCGCCGGCTGGTCGGCCTACCCCCGTCAGCTCGACTTCGCCGAGTTCCGGCGCATCGCGGATGCCGTGGGCGCCTACCTCTTCGTCGACATGGCCCACTTCGCCGGCTTGGTCGCCGCCGGACTGCACCCGTCGCCGGTGCCGCACGCCCACGTCGTCAGCAGCACGACCCACAAGACCCTCGGCGGCCCGCGGGGCGGCATCATCCTCACCAACGACGCCGCCATCGCCAAGAAGATCAACTCGGCCGTCTTCCCCGGCCAGCAGGGCGGTCCGCTCGAGCACGTCATCGCCGGCAAGGCCGTCGCGTTCAAGCTGGCAGCCACCGAGGCGTTCGCCGACCGCCAGAAGCGCACCCTCGAGGGGGCCGGCATCCTCGCCGAGCGCCTGCAGCAGCCGGATGTCGCTGCCCGCGGCATCAGCGTGCTCACCGGCGGCACCGACGTGCACCTCGTGCTCGTCGACCTGCGGCACTCCGAGCTCGACGGTCAGCAGGGCGAAGACCTGCTTCACACGATCGGCATCACCGTCAACCGCAACGCGGTGCCGTTCGACCCGCGGCCGCCGATGGTCAGCTCGGGCCTGCGCATCGGCACCCCGGCCCTGGCCACTCGTGGCCTCGACGCCGAGGCCTTCGCCGAGGTGGCCGACATCATCGCCCTGGCGCTCGCCGCCGAGACCGGCAAGGCTGACGTCGAGGGCCTGCGGGCCCGAGTCACCGCCCTCACCGAGCGCTTCCCGCTGTACCCGGGTGTCGAGGGAGGTCTGGCATGAGCCAGCGCGAGCTGCCCCAGCACCCCGACTTTCTCTGGACCAACCCCGACCCGAAGAAGAGCTACGACGTCGTCATCGTCGGCGGCGGCGGCCACGGGCTCGCCACCGCCTACAACCTGGCCAAGCACCACGGCATCACCAACGTGGCCGTGCTCGACAAGGGCTGGCTGGCCGGCGGCAACATGGCCCGCAACACCACGATCATCCGGTCGAACTACCTCTGGGACGAGTCGGCGGCCATCTATGAGACCTCGCTCAAGCTGTGGGAGACCATGGAGGAGGACCTCGGCTACGACGTGTTCTTCAGCCAGCGCGGCGTGCTCAACCTGGCCCACACCATGCAGGACGAGCGTGACTCGGTGCGCCGCGTCGAGGCCAACCGCCTCAACGGGGTCGACGCCGAGTGGGTCACCCCGCAGCAGGTCAAGCAACTCTGCCCGATCATCAACATCAACGACGACATCCGCTACCCGGTGATGGGCGGCACCTACCAGCCTCGCGCCGGTATCGCCAAGCACGACTGGGTGGCCTGGGCCTACGCCCGACGCGCCAACGAGATGGGCGTCGACCTCATCCAGAACTGCGAGGTCACCGGGTTCGTCATGGACGGCGGCCGGGTGGTCGGGGTCGAGACCAACCGGGGCCGGATCAACGCCGGCAAGGTGGCCCTCGCCGCCGCCGGTTACACCTCGGTGCTGGCCGACATGGCCGGGTTCCGGGTGCCGATCCAGAGTCACCCCCTCCAGGCGCTCGTCTCCGAGCTGCACGAGATCGTGCACCCGACGGTCGTGATGTCCAACCACGTGCACGTCTACGTCTCGCAGGCCCACAAGGGTGAGCTCGTGATGGGTGCCGGCGTCGACGCCTACAACGGCTACGGCCAGCGCGGCTCCTTCCACGTGATCGAGCACCAGATGGCAGCGGCGGTCGAGCTCTTCCCGATCTTCGCCCGCGCCCACCTGCTGCGCACCTGGGGTGGGGTCGTCGACGTCACGCTCGACGCCTCACCGGTCATGGGCCTCACCCCCGTCGACCAGATGTACGTCAACTGTGGCTGGGGCACCGGCGGCTTCAAGGCGGTTCCCGCTGCAGGGCTGGCCTACGCCCACACCATCGCCAACGACGAGCCGCACCCGCTCAACCGGGCCTACGGTCTCGACCGTTTCGTCACCGGCGCCCTCATCGACGAGCACGGCGCTGCCGCCGTGGCTCACTGACAGCACTGACGGCAAGGAGTCTTTCACCATGATGGTCATCCCCTGCCCGTTCTGCGGGCCCCGCAACGAGACCGAGTACAGCTACGGCGGTCAGGCCCACGTGGCCTACCCCGAGAACCCCGACGCCCTCACCGACGAGGAGTGGGCGCAGTTCCTCTTCTACCGCGACAACCCCCGGGGCAGCTACGCCGAGCGCTGGCAGCACTCGGCCGGATGCCGCAAGTGGTTCAACGCCGTTCGCAACACGCACACCTACGAGATCACCCACGTGTACCGCCTCGACCAGGCCCGGCCCGACGGGCTGCCGAAGGCACCACTCGCGACGAAGGAGGTTGGAGCATGACCCAGCACCAGAACCACCAGGGGGGCCGGCTCGAGCGCGGCGGGCGCCTCGATCGCGACCAGTCGATCGGGTTCACCATCGACGGCACGGCCCTGACGGGCTATGTCGGTGACACGCTCGCCTCGGCGCTCGTGGCCAACGGCCGCCTGCGAGTAGGCGACTCCATCTACCTGCGCCGCCCGCGCGGCGTGCTGAGCGCCGGCGTCGAGGAGCCCAACGGGTTCGTTCGCGTCAACGGCGACCACAACGAGTCGATGCTGCCCGCTACCACGCTCGAGCTGCGCGACGGTCTCGACGTCACCCTGCTCGACGGCATCGGGGTGCTCGACGACCGACCCGACCGCAACGAGTACGACAAGATGCACGTGCATGCCGACGTGGCCGTCATCGGCTCCGGCCCGGCCGGTCTCGCCGCGGCCAAGGAGGCGGCATCCGGCGGAGCCCGGGTCGTGCTCTTCGAGCAGGACTTCGAGCTGGGCGGCTCCCTGCTGTCTGACCCCACCATCACCGTCGCAGGCCAGGGCGCCCTCGACTACATCGCCAGGGTGCGCGCTGAGCTCGAGGCCGCCCCAGAGGTGACCGTGCTGACCCGCACCTGCGTGTTCGGCAGCTACGACAACAACTTCCTCGTTGCGCTCGAGAAGCGCGACGAGGTGGCGTCGGCCAAGGGCGGCGTCTCGCGCCAGCGGCTCTGGCATGTCACCGCAGGCCAGGTCGTGCTGGCAGTAGGCGCCTTCGAGCGCCCGATCGTGTTCAGCGACAACGATGTTCCCGGTGTCATGCTGGCCTCCGCCGTGAAGACCTACGTCGAGCGGTGGGCTGCCCTGCCGGGTCGTGACGTGGTGCTCTTCACCACCAACGACTCCGCCTACGAGACGGCACGCTGCCTGACGAAGGCCGGCGCGACGGTCACGGTCGTCGACGCGCGTCCCGAGGTCAAGGCCGCCGTCAGTGCCCAGGAAGGTGCTCGGCGGGCCGGGCTCACGGTGCACACGGCATCCGCCGTGGTGGGCATCGAGGGCAGCGAGGGTGTCACCGGCGCGTTCGTGGCGCCGATCGACGACGCCGGGCAGCTGGCCGGCGACGCGCAGCTGCTCGCCTGCGACCTGGTCGCAGTCTCGGGCGGGTGGACCCCCAACGTGAGCCTGCACAGCCAGCGTCAGGGCCAGCTTGCCTGGGACGACGCGCTTTCCGGCTTCGTGCCGTCGGCCGGCGTCAAGAACCAGTTCGTGGTCGGCGCCGGCAACGGCACCTACGACACCGACGACTGCCTCATCGAGGGAGCCCGCGCGGGTCGAGGCGCTGCCGCGGCGGCCGGCTTCCCGGCATCCAGCAGTGCTGACGACGGTGACGCCGTCGCCGAGAGCGCCGAGGTCTGGCACGCTCGCCAGCACCGCGCCGCCGGCACGGTGCGTCCGCTGTGGGCCGTGCCCGCGCCTGACGGTTCTCTTGACACGCACTTCGTCGACCCGCACCGCGACAACACCGCGGCCGACGTGCTGCGCGCGACCGGGGCCGGCATGCGCTCGGTCGAGCACGTCAAGCGCTACACCTCGATCAGCACCGGCATCGACCAGGGCAAGATCGGTGGCGTCAACACGATCGGCCTGCTCACCCAGCTGCTCTCGGGCAACGACGCCAAGGCCATCCCGGCCGGTCAGCCCGGTCAGGATGCGGCCGAAGAGGTCGAACTGACGGCATCGGGTCAGCCGGCTCGCCGGCCCACGCCGGGCACCATCGGCACGACGACCTTCCGCGCGCCGTTCACCCCGGTGGCGTTCACCGCGCTGGCCGGTCGTGGCCGCGGTACCCTGTTCGACGCGGCCCGCACCAGCCCCGCGCACTCGTGGCACGTCGAGCACGGCGCCCGCTTCGAGGACGTCGGCCAGTGGAAGCGCCCGTGGTTCTACCCCCAGGAGGGGGAGGACATGGACGCCGCGGTGGCACGCGAGTGCCGGGCGGCCCGTGAAGGGGTGGCCTTCATGGACGCCACCACGCTGGGCAAGATCGAGATCCGGGGGGCTGACGCACCCGAGTTCCTCAACCGCATCTACACCAACCCGTTCCTGAAGCTGCCCGTCGGCAAGGGGCGCTACGGCGTCATGTGTACCGTCTCAGGCATGGTGTTCGACGACGGTGTCACGCTTCGTCTCGCCGACGACCGCTTCTTCATGACGACGACAACCGGCGGCGCGGCCAAGGTGCTCGACTGGCTCGAGGAGTGGAGCCAGACCGAGTGGCCCGAGCTCGACGTCACGCTCACCTCGGTGACCGAGCAGTGGTCGACCGTCGCTGTCGTGGGGCCGCGTTCGCGCGACGTCATCGCCAAGCTGGCTCCTGAGCTCGACGTGTCGAAGGAGGGGTTCGGCTTCATGGAGTTCCGCGAGACGACCCTCGCCTCGGGCATCGACGCCCGGGTCTGCCGCATCACCTTCTCGGGTGAGCTCGCCTACGAGATCAACGTGCCGCGCTGGTACGGCCTCAAGGTCTGGGAAGACGTGGCGGCCGCGGGCGAGGAGTTCGGCATCACGCCGTACGGCACCGAGACGATGCACGTGCTGCGCGCCGAGAAGGCCTTCCCCATCGTGGGGCAGGAGACCGACGGCACCATCACCCCGCACGACCTCGGCATGGACTGGGTGGTCAGCAAGACCAAGGAGTTCATCGGCAAGCGATCGTTCTCGCGGGCGGCGTTCACCGAGCCGGGTCGCAAGCAGCTCGTCAGCGTGCTGCCGCTCGACCACACGCTGCGTCTGCCCGAGGGGGCCCAGCTCATCGAGCCCGACGCTCTCGGTGACTACACCGGCGAGGGGCTACCGAGTGCGCCCATCGCGATGGTGGGCTTCGTCACCTCGAGCTACCACAGCCAGGCGCTGGGTCGCAGCTTCGCCCTCGCCCTCGTCAAGGACGGGCCCACCAGGGTCGGTCAGACCCTGCTCGCCTCGTTCGGTGGCCAGTTCACCGAGGTCGAGGTGCGCGAACCCGTGCTCTACGACAAGGAAGGAGCTCGCCGAGATGGCTGAGCAGATGACGGTCAAGCCGGCAACGACGGATGCGGCAGTGCTGGGCTACCGGCGCAGCCCCGCCCACCACCTCACCGAGATCATGGCGGAGGCAGGCGGAGAGCAGGTGCGCCTGCGCGAGGTCCCCTTCCTCACGCAGATCACCATTCGGGCCACCTCACCCGAGGCCGTCGCGGCCGTGGGCAATGCTCTCGGTGTGACCATGCCGAGCGCCGTGGGCGAAGTGGCCCAAGGTGAGTTCGGTGATCTCGGCTCGGATAGTTCAGGCAGTTCGGGCAGCTCCGTGTCGGTCGTCTGGCTCTCGCCCGACGAGTGGCTGGCCGTGCTCGGCGACGAGGCAGAGACGGGGGTGGCGATCACTGCGGTGGTCGAGTCGCTGAACGTGGCTCTGGGTCAGCGGCGCGGTCAGGTTGTCGACGTGTCGTCGAACCGCACGACACTCGAGCTGTCGGGTCCGAAGGCGCGGGCGGTGCTCGACAAGACGATCGAGCTCGACCTGCACCCCCGGGAGTTCCCGGTGGGTCGCGCCGTGTCGACGCAGATGGAGTCGGTCGCCGTGATCCTCTGGCGCTCGGCCGACGACACCTGGCTGCTGATGCCACGCGCGTCCTTCGCCGAACACGTCGTCGGCTGGCTCGCAGACGGGATGCGGGAGTTCTCCTGATGGCACTCAGCGCTCTCGACCTCTTCTCCGTGGGCATCGGGCCGTCGTCGTCACACACGGTCGGCCCGATGCGTGCGGCCCGTCGGTTCGCCCTGGCTCTCGACGAGCTGGGGTTGATCGAGGCGACGACCCGGGTCGACGCCCAGCTCTACGGCTCCCTCGGGGCCACCGGGCACGGGCACGGGTCTGACCGGGCGGTGCTGCTCGGCCTCGAGGGTGAAGACCCCGAGACCGTCGACACCGACCGGGCGTTGGACCGCGTCAAGCAGGTGCGCGCGAGCGGCCGGCTGCACCTGGCCGGCATCCGCGACATCGACTTCGACACCGACGAGGACCTCGTCATGCACCGGCGTCGGTCACTGCCCACGCACCCGAACGGGATGACGTTCGAGGCCTTCGACGGCAGCGGCGTCTCGCTGCTGCACCGCACCTACTACTCGGTCGGCGGCGGCTTCGTCGTCGACGAGGGGGCGAGCGGCAGCGACCGCGTTGTCGAGGACGAGACCCCGGTCGCCTACCCCTTCGAGAAGGGCAAGGAACTGCTGGCGCACTGCCGCGAGAACGACCTGTCGATCGCGCAGGTGATGATGGCCAACGAGCTGTCGTGGCGCACCGAGGCGCAGGTGCGGTCTCAGCTGCTGCACCTCTGGGACGTCATGCAACAGTGCGTCGAGAACGGCTGCACCCGTACCGAGACGACTCTGCCCGGTGGCCTGAAGGTGCGCCGGCGGGCTCCCAACCTGCGCGCCGAGCTGCGTGAGCAGGAGGCGGCGGCGCGGTCCGGCGGGGCTCCGATGCTCGACCCGCTGTGGGCGATGGAATGGGTCAACCTCTACGCGCTCGCGGTCAACGAGGAGAACGCCTCCGGCGGTCGCATCGTCACCGCGCCCACCAACGGTGCCGCCGGCATCATCCCGGCGGTGCTGCACTTCTACACCCGCTTCGTCGACGGGGCCGACGACGACAAGGTCGTCGAGTTCCTGCTCACGGCAGCGGCCATCGGCATCCTCTTCAAGCTCGGCGCGTCCATCTCGGGCGCCGAGGTGGGCTGCCAGGGCGAGGTCGGGTCGGCGTGCTCGATGGCGGCCGGCGGGCTGGCCGCGGTGCTCGGCGGCACGCCCGAGCAGGTCGAGAACGCGGCCGAGATCGGCATCGAGCACAACCTCGGACTCACCTGCGACCCGGTCGGTGGGCTCGTGCAGATCCCGTGCATCGAACGCAACGCGATCGCCTCGGTCAAGGCCATCAACGCCGCCCGGCTCTCCCGCCACGGCGGAGGGCACCACAAGGTGACCCTCGACCAGGCCATCAAGACCATGCGCGAGACCGGCGCCGACATGAAGATCAAGTACAAGGAGACCTCTCGCGGAGGTCTCGCCGTCAACGTCATCGAGTGCTGAGATCTCAGCCGAGGAAGGCTCTGCCATGAGTGCTGTTGGTGCTACGACCGTTGGACCGGTCGACGACTCGTCTTCGCAGCGGCCTTCTGTCAGAAGCCGGTTCACGACCGGTGGTGGCTACGTGCTGACGCTCGACTGCCCAGAGCGGCCGGGGATCGTCAATGCCGTGTCGGGCTTCCTGCTCGAGCACCACGGCGACATCCGCGAGCTCAAGCAGTTTGACGACGCGCGTCACGGCCACTGCTTCCTGCGCGTGCACTTCTCGGTTCCGTCAGCGGCATCCGGTGAGGTTGCGGATGGCGCGGGCGACTCGGCTGACCTGGTTGCCGGGCTGACGGCGGCCTTCGCCGAGGTGGCGAAGCGGTTCGACATGCGCTTCGAGCTGCGGTCGGCCGCCGAGCCGCGACGGGTGCTGATCATGGTGTCGAAGTTCTCGCACTGCCTCAACGACCTGCTCTTCCGCGCTCGCGTCGGTGAGCTGCCCATCGACGTGGTGGCCGTCGTGTCGAACCACCGCGACCACGAGTCGCTCGTGCAGTGGCACGGCATCCCGTTCCACCACGTGCCGGTGACCCCCGACACGAAGCCGGCGGCCGAGGCCGAGCTGCTGCGACTGGTCGACGAGCTCGACGTCGAGCTGGTGGTGCTGGCCCGTTACATGCAGATTCTCAGCGACCACCTCGTGGGGGAGCTGAGCGGCCGCGCCATCAACATCCACCACTCGTTCCTGCCGAGCTTCAAGGGCGCCAAGCCCTACCACCAGGCCTACGACCGCGGCGTCAAGACGGTCGGCGCCACGGCGCACTACGTCAGCGCCGACCTCGACGAGGGCCCGATCATCTCGCAGCAGGTGCGCGAGGTCGACCACGCCGACACCCCCGACGACCTCGCCGCGGCCGGCCGCGACACCGAGTGCAAGGCCCTGTCGAACGCGGTGCGCTGGCACTGCGAGAGCCGGGTCATCCTGCACGGCAACCGCACCGTGATCCTGCACTGACACCCGCCCCACCCAGTCGAGTGGCCACTTTCGTACACCGACGCGCCGTACGGAACTGGCCACTCGACGAGGACGCGCGCCCCATCACAGTCGAGTGGCCACTTTCGCACATCGGATGCTGGACAGCCGGCGGCGGTGGCGACGATGATCGAACGCACCGGCGAGCAGGGGAGGAGACATCGTGCGTGCCACCAAGATCATGGCCAACCTTCACGTGGCCGACATCGAGGCCGCGAAGGGCTTCTACACCGACTTCCTCGGGCTGACAACGGAGGAGTTCAACATGGGCTGGGTGGCGCGCTACACCTCTCCCGAGACGGGCGTGAACGTGCAGCTCGTGACGGGCGACCTCACCGCAGCGGAGGACTCGCGCATCTCGGTGGCCACCGACGACGTCGAGGGCGCCTACGAGGAGGCGCAAGGGCTCGGCTTCGAGATCGTCCACCCGTTGACGACCGAGCCCTGGGGGATCCGGCGGTTCTTCGTGCGCGCTCCCGATGGCACCGTGCTCAACATCTCCAACCATCGGGACTGATGCGCCGGAAGCCGATCGCGAGCTGTCAGGCTGACGACCCCGGGCCGGCGGCTTCGGACTCAGCTGCGGCCCAGGGCCCTGGGTGGAGTTCTGAGGTGGCCGGGCCGAGTCAGCAGATCAGCGACGAGGCTTTCCAGAAGTTGTACCGGCGGCTTCGAGACGATCACCAACGCGACCCCTCTGACCGCCGTGGCACTTTGGGGATGATCACCGACGCCACCCGAATGGGCGCCGTGGGCGAGGTGGGGAGCGGGCGCACGGTGAGCCTGGCCGCACCGATCGAGGTCACCTCCGGCGCTGACAACCCCGACCCGGCGGATCACCAGATGACCGGCCTCTCACCGCAGAACGGCTCGGGGCTGCACTTCGCCACGGACCGCGTCTGCATGAACGTCCACGGCAACGCCCACACCCACCTCGACGCGCTGTGCCACGTGATGTTCGACGGCGTGCTCTACAACGGCGTCCCCGCGAGCAGCGTGACCTCAGACGGGGCTCTGGAGCTCACGGTCGGCATCGTGTCCGACGGGATCGTGGGTCGCGGGGTGCTGCTGGACATCCCGCGTACCCGCGGCGTCGCGTGGCTGGAGCCCGGCGACCACGTGACACCCGAAGACATCACGGCGGCGGAGCGTCTCCAGGAAGTGGTGGTCGGCCCGGGCGACCTGATGTTCGTCCGGGTGGGTCACCGGCGCAGGCGTGCAGAGCTGGGCGCGTGGGACGCGGCCGAGTCGCGAGCCGGCCTGCATTCCGAGGTTGTTCCCCTGCTGGCGGAGCGACAGGTCGCGGTGCTGGGCAGTGACGGCAACAACGACACCGCACCGAGCTGTGTCGCCGGGGTCGACTTTCCGGTGCATGTGCTCGCGATCAACGCGCTGGGGATGCATCTGCCTCGACTATCTGCAGCTGGAGGACATCGCCGGGCTGTGCGAGGAAGAGGGCCGATGGAGCTTTCTCTGTGTGATCGCGCCGTTGCGCCTCCCGGACGCGACCGGTTCGCCCGTCAACCCGATCGCCATGCTCTGAGACGCCGACGACAGATCACGTCATCGTGGGAGCGCTAGCCTTGCTGTGCGCGTCCTCTGGCTGCTGCGGCAACCGTGCGCCTTCACAGTGAGCACCGAGCCAGGCTGAGACTGCGGGTCTGCCGCTTCGCTCGATCAGCGGAAAGTGGTGAGACAGATGGCAGAACTCAAGATCGGCGATGTGACGGTTTGCCAGGTGACGCGCTTGACCGGCAGCGTCGCCCTCGTGACCGCCAAAGGAATGCCTGGCGTCATCAAGGGCCCGAGTGGAACACGGGCCACGGTAGGCGAGCATCTGAAGATCCGCGTCGTCGACTTCGACGGTGACGGCTCCCGCTTCGTCGCCGTCCGCCTCGAAGGTGCTTGAGGCCTTCGCCGGGACGAACCAGCAGCACCCAACCTTGTGTGGGGAGGGCGCGAAAACACAGGCGCCGACGCGAGGCTGAGTGACACGGCCCGGCGGGAGGTGCGCGTCGCCGTGGATGCCGGCCTCAGGGCAGGTCGGGCTCGGGGTTCTGAGCTGCGAACGTCTGGGCAGCGTTCTCGTCAATGAGTCCTTGGTTGAGGAGCCAGTCGACGGCGCGGCGCTGGGCTCGGGCGTCGCGAAAGGAATGCCAAGGTGAGATCAGCTCGGGAAAGTGCTCATAGAGCTGGTTCTTGAACCTGCGAAACGCTCCTCGCCCTTGGAGGGCGGACGCCAGGCGTAGCCCGACCGTGGTGTCGCCGATGCCCTCGGCGAAGTCGGCCATGTCCTGGTACCAGACGTACGAGGGGATGGGGTCGATGGGTACGAGGTCGAGCTCGTCGAGCTCGACGGCGTTCTCGCCGTCGATGCCGAGGTCGCTGGTCCAGAACGCGACTTCTCCCGTTCGCGGGTCGAGCAGCCACCGGTGCTCGTAGTCGGTCTGATCCGCCAGCGCCATCGCGATCTCATCCACGTCGATCCCGCCCAGGTCGAGCATCCGCTCACGCTACAGCCGGCCCGGGTGACTGGATAGGCCGCTTGCGCGCCGTTGTGCCCGCCGACTACGGCGCCACAACGAGGCCGCGGACTCCCCGAGCTGTGGTGACTGGCCGGGGTGGCGCTTACGAGGCGCGGTCGCAGAGCGAGGACGCGGTTCGTCCGGAACCCGTGTGAGGCTGGTGGGCATGACCCCGTCAACGGAGGCATCGGTCACCTGGGCGCAGGCGCTCGCGTGGCGGCTGGAGCGCCAGCTGCTCGACCCATTGGGCTCCGAGTCTGTCGCGGGCGTCGTCCGCCGGCTCGGCGCCGTGCTGTCGATGGATGAGACCCTCGCCGATCTTGCGGTGCGAACCCGCTGCGCCACCTCTCGTCCAGGCGACCTCGCGAAGGCCCTCGCAGAGGGGGAGGTCATCAAGGCCTTCGCGTTCCGCGGGTCGATGCACTACCTCTCACCCGAAGAGGGCGGCAGATATCTGGCCCTGCGAGCGGCCGGCCGGCAATGGGAGCTGCCGAGCTGGGTCGAGCACTACCGGCTCAGGCCGTCAGACTGGCCCGACTTTCGTGGCGCGGTCCGCGAAGCGCTGAGCGACGGGCCGTTGACCGTCGTTGAGCTGGGGGAGGCGCTGGCGAGGCACCGGGCCTACCGGCACCTGAAGCCGGTCTTCGACGAAGGAGCCGGCACGCTGATCAAGCCACTGACGTGGCAGGGGGACGTGAGCCTCGGGACGCGCCGCGGCGGGCAGCTCACGTTGCAACGCCTCGACACCAATCCGCGCTGGCACGGCATTCCGGATGTCGACGACGCGGGCCCCCGCGCAATCGAGGCCTACCTGCGGGCGTACGGGCCGGCGACACCCGACCATCTCCACTACTGGCTCGGCAACGGGTTGAGCGCTGGGAGCAAGCGAATCATCACCTGGTTCAACGGACTTGGCGATCGGTTGGCGACGGTTGACGTCGAAGGCACTACGGCCTACGTCGTGCGCGAAGACCTCAAGGCGCTGGATGCTGCACTGCCATCGCAGGCGTTGCGCTACCTCCCCGGGCACGACCAGTGGGTGATGGGCCCTGGCACCAAAGAAGTGCACGTGACCCCAGCGTCGTTGCGACAGAGTGTGACTCGTAAGGCGAACCTGGTGCTGGTGGACGGGGTGGTCGGCGGGACCTGGGCGCGGAAGGGCGACGTGCTCACGGTCACGTGGCAGGGTGCTCGCCCGCGACTCGACGAGGCCCTCGAGCAGGAGACTGCGCGACTGGCCGGCATCCTCGGCCTCGACCTGAACCTGAGACTGACGTCGTGACCCACCGACGAGAGGGTGACTGCCCGCGGCTACCTCGTTGCCGTCGGCTGCTCAGTCGTCGTGGTTCCAGGATCCGTCACGGGTCGGATCGGGTTTGCTGGCCCGGAACGTGAACCCGTAGTCGACGCTGAGAGTGATGGCGCCGAACCCGATCGTCTGCAGCCGGGAGACCAGGCTCGCCGGGTCGATCGGGTTGTAGACGTCACCGACGTGGAACTGGTGCAGGTCGCTGCTGGGCAGGCTGTCGGAGCAGAACAGGTTTGCGCCTGGCTTCAGCACCCGCAGCGCCTCGGCGAGCACCCGGTTCTGCAGGGTGGAGGTCGGCACATGGTGCAGCATGGTGAACGACCCCGCTCCATCGAACGAGGCGTCGTCGAAGGGTAGAGCCGTGGCGTCACCCTGGATGATCTCGACGTTCGTACCGGCGAAGCGCTTGCGCAACGTCGACACGGTCGATTCGTCGATCTCGATCGCCACCAGGTGGTCAACGCGCTGGCGCAACCAGTCAGCGCTGGCTCCAGGCCCCGGGCCGATCTCCAACATCCGAGGTCCCAGCGTCTGCCCGTCGGTCACGACGGGCAGCACATCGCGGTGCAGGTGCGCCGCCCACTCGGGGCTGGAACACAGCGTGGCATGGTTCTCGTTCATCGGCACGATCTCGACGCTATGCCCGAAACGACGCTGCTGGAAGAACGAGTTGCCCGGCGTCTCGATGACCTGACGCGACCGCGTGCTCGCCGGCGTTCGACCTGTCGCAGTCCCGCTGCTCGAACCGGGACTCGACACCGGATAAGTTAGGCCTTACCTTATCTTTGTGATCATCTGTCAGTGCAAGGCCATCAACGACGAAACCGTCGAGAGAGCCGTTGACGACGGAGCGCGCACGCTCGCGCAGGTGTGCCAGGCGACCGGGGCCGGCCAGGACTGTGGGTCGTGCGTCTTCACGCTGAAGCGGGTTGTCTGCGAGCATGGGCAGACACGCCATGCCGCATTCCTGGAGGTAGAAGGTGCAGCCAGTTAGCCCTCGGGTCCCAGCGCTCCTCAACGACGCGCTGACCCTGGAATTGACCGTGACCAACACCTACTTCCTGCATGCACGCATGCTGGACAACTGGGGTCTCGGCCGACTGGGCAAGGTCTTCTACGACCTGTCCATCGACGAGATGCGCGATGCTGACGAGCTCATCAGCCGGATTCTCCTCTTCGATGGCCACCCGAACGTCCAGCGTCTCAACCCGATCCAGATCGGCGAGACGCCGGAGGAGATGCTGAGCCTGGGGTTGGTCGGCGAGAAGGTTGCCGTGGCGCAGTTCAACGCGTCGGCCCAGGAGTGTCACGCCCTCGGGGACCACGGAACCGCGAACGTCTTCGAGGAGATGGTGCGCGACGAGGAGCGACACGCAGACTGGTTCGAGAGCCAGCTTGACGCGATCACGCGCCTCGGCTCCGTCGCCTACCTCGCCCAGCACGTCCCCGTGGGCGAAGGGCCTTCGTAGGCAGCAGCCCCGGACGAGGGTGCAAGCTTCAAGCCCTCGACGACACATCGCCTGCCCAGCGTCGCCGACGCCCTACCCCGCCGTCTGAAACCGGGGTTGCGGTCGGGTCGGCTACAGAACGACGATCAGGGATGCCGCTCACCCCCGTGGCGACCGCGCCCTCTCGAGCGTTGGCGGGGTGCGGCATCCGGAAATCGGCTCGGTGTCACTGCCACGCAGGTGCGCTTCGAGTGGGACGGTCCCGTCGATTGCGTGACGAAATCGCTTGTGCTTGCTAACGTGAAGGGAACGGTCGCCCTGGCGCACAGCTCGCTCGGAGGCGGCAGATCGGGGACCGCGAGCGATCTTGAGTCGGTCGAACCGGGCCGGCGGGAAGCGGGCCTCGGTGAGCACGACGATAAACAGCAAGTTGACCGATGCGTTGATCAGCACCCGTCGGTTCTTCACCCCGAAGCAGGAAGTCTCTCCTGATGGGCGAGCCCTGATCAAGGTCGGTGGGCGCTCCGGTGATGCCTTCTACCGTGACCGGTGGAGCCACGAGAAGGTCGTCCGGTCGACGCACGGGGTCAACTGCACGGGCTCGTGCTCCTGGAACGTCTACGTCAAGGACGGGATCATCACCTGGGAGACCCAGGCCGTCGACTACCCGACCACCGGGTGGGACAAGCCGGAGTACGAGCCGAGAGGGTGCCCTCGCGGGGCGTCGTTCTCGTGGTACACCTACTCCCCGACCCGCACCCGTTATCCGTACATCCGCGGCGTGCTGCTGGAGATGTACCGAGAGGCCAAGGAGCGGCTGACCGACCCGGTGCTGGCGTGGGCCGACATCACCGAAGACCCGGTGCGCTCGGCTCGCTACAAGAGCGCCCGCGGCAAGGGCGGCCTGGTCCGAGCCACGTGGGACGAGGCCATCGAGATCGTCGCGGCCGCGCACGTGCACACGATCCGCCGGTGGGGCCCTGACCGGGTCGCCGGCTTCTCGCCCATCCCGGCGATGTCGATGGTCTCGCACGCCTCGGGCGCGCGCTTCGTCAACCTCATCGGCGGGTCGATGCTCAGCTTCTACGACTGGTACGCCGACATGCCGGTCGCGTCCCCGCAGGTGTTCGGCGACCAGACCGATGTACCCGAGTCGGGTGACTGGTGGGACGCCGGCTACCTGATCATCTGGGGTACGAACGTCCCGGTGACCCGCACACCCGACGCGCACTGGATGGTGGAGGCGCGCTACCGCGGGCAGAAGGTCATCGTCGTCTCGCCCGACTTCGCCGACAGCACCAAGTTCGCCGACGAGTGGCTGCCGGCCGAGCCGGGCACCGACGGCGCGCTGGCGATGGCGATGGGCCACGTCATCCTCAAGGAGTTCTACGTCGATCGTCAGACGCCGTACTTCACCGACTACGTCAAGAAGTTCAGTGACCTACCGTTCCTGGTCACCCTGGATGCCGCCCACGACGCCGACGGCGAGCTCACCCACACCGCCGGCAAGTTCCTCACCGCCGCCGACCTGACTGACGAGATCGAGCCCGAAGCCGAGAACGCAGCCTTCAAGCCGGTGCTGGTCGACGCGACCACCGGCCGGCTCAGGGTGCCGCACGGCACCCTCGGGCACCGTTACGGCGAGACGGGAGAGGGCAAGTGGAACCTTGACCTGGGTGACATCGAGCCCCGGTTGTCGTTGCTCGACGGCGCCGAGGTCACCGTCTCGGTCGACATGCCCCGGTTCGACGCCGGGCAGGGCAACGTGGGCGTCATCCGGCGCGGGGTGCCCGCCCGCCGGGTGGCCGGTCGGCTGGTGACCACCGTCTTCGACCTCATGCTGGCGCAGTACGGCGTCGGGCGGCCCGGGCTCCCGGGCGAATGGCCCACCGGATACGACGACGCCAACAGCCCGTACACCCCGGCCTGGCAGGCGACGGTGACAGGGGTCACCGCAGAGGCCGCCGAACGGATCGGCCGTGAGTTCGCGCAGAACGCCGTGGACTCCAAGGGCCGCTCGATGATTCTCATGGGGGCCGGGACCAACCACTGGTTCCACTCCGACACCATCTACCGCACGTTCCTCGCGCTGACCACCCTCACCGGTTGCCAAGGTGTGAACGGCGGCGGGTGGGCCCATTACGTCGGTCAGGAGAAGGTGCGGCCGCTGACCGGCTACACCCAGCTGGCCAACGCACTCGACTGGATGCGCCCGCCGCGCAACATGATCCAGACCGCCTACTGGTACCTGCACACCGACCAGTTCCGGTACGACCAGTTCGGTGCCGACACGCTCACGGCCCAGACCGGCAAGGGCCGGCTGGCCGGCCAGACGACGGCCGACGTCATCGCCCAGTCCGCCCGCCTGGGATGGATGCCGTCCTACCCGACCTTCGACCGCAACCCGCTGCTCATCAGCACCCAGGCGCGCGAAGCGGGCAAGAGCACCGCCGACTACGTGGTCGACGAGCTCAAGGCCGGGCGGCTCAACTTCGCGGCCGAGGACCCGGACGCGCCGGAGAACTTCCCCCGGGTCCTCTCCCTCTGGCGGTCCAACCTGTTCGGGTCCTCCGCCAAGGGCAACGAGTACTTTTCCCGCCATCTCCTGGGCGCGTCGCACACCGTCAGCGCCGAGGAGACCCCCGAACGGCATCGCCCCAAGGACGTGTTGTGGCGCGAGGAGGCGCCGACCGGCAAGCTCGACCTGCTCACCACGCTCGACTTCCGGATGACGAGCTCGACGTTGCTGTCCGACATCGTGCTGCCGGCCGCGACCTGGTACGAGAAGTACGACCTGTCGACCACCGACATGCACCCGTTCGTCAACTCGTTCAACCCGGCGATCTCCCCGCCGTGGCAGTCGCGAACCGACTGGGACGCCTGGCAGCAGATCTCCCGGGTCTTCAGCCGGCTGGCGGTGCGTCACCTCGGCAAGCAGACCGACGTCGTGGCCGCGCCGCTGACGCACGACACGCCCGACGCCATGGCGCTACCCCACGGCAGGGTGCTCGACTGGAAGCGCGGCGACTGTGAGCCGGTGCCCGGCGTGACCATGCCGAGGATCATCGAGGTCGAGCGCGACTACACCGCCGTGGGCGACATGATGCGGGCCGTGGGGCCGCTGGTGGACACCCTCGGTGCGACGACGAAGGGGGTCACCTTCGACCTCACCCGCGAGATCGCGGAGCTGCGGGAGATGAACGGTTTCGTGCGTGGCGGCGTGGCCGACGGCCGGCCCGACATCCTGCACGACATCCAGGCCTGCGAGATGATCCTGCGGTTCTCGGGCACGACGAACGGGCACCTGGCGACCGAAGGGTTCAAGACGCTCGAGAAGCGCACCGGGCGTCAGCTGCATGACCTCGCGTCGGAGAACGAGGGCCACCGGGTCACCTTCGCCGACACGCAGCACGGCCCGGCACCGGTGATCACCTCCCCCGAGTGGTCGGGGTCAGAGACCGGGGGACGCCGGTACTCGCCGTTCACGGTCAACGTCGAGCGGTTGAAGCCGTGGCACACCCTCACCGGCCGGATGCACTGCTACCTCGACCACGACTGGATGATCGAGCTCGGTGAGGGACTGCCGACGTTCCGACCGCCGCTCGACATGACCGCCCTCTTCGACGAGCCGGCGATCGGGGCCACCCCCTCGCAGGGGGTGTCGGTGCGCTACCTCACGCCGCACAATAAGTGGTCGATCCACTCCGAGTATCAGGACAACCTGTTCATGCTCTCGCTCTTTCGGGGCGGCCCGGGAATCTGGATGAGCCCGCAGGACGCCGAGAAGATCGGTGTGCGCGACAACGAGTGGATCGAGGCGGTGAACCGTAACGGAGTGGTCAACGCCCGAGCCATCGTCTCCCACCGGATGCCGGAAGGCACCGTGTACATGTACCACTCGCAGGACCGGCTCATCGACATGCCGCTGTCGGAGACGACCGGTCAACGGGGTGGGAGCCACAACTCGCTGACGCGGCTGATGATCAAACCCACCCACCTGGTCGGCGGATACGCCCAGCAGACGTACGCCTTCAACTACATGGGGCCGACCGGCAACCAACGTGATGAGGTCACCGTGATTCGTCGCCGTAACCAGGAGGTGACCTACTGATGCAGGTCATGGCGCAGATGGCGATGGTGATGAACCTCGACAAGTGCATCGGCTGCCACACGTGTTCGGTCACCTGCAAGCAGGTATGGACGAACCGGTCCGGCGCCGAGCACATCTGGTTCAACAACGTGGAGACCCGACCCGGGCAGGGGTATCCGCGCACCTACGAGGACCAGGAGAGGTGGAAGGGCGGCTGGGCCCTCAACCGGCGGGGCCGCCTCAAGCTGAAGGCCGGCGGCCGGCTGAAGAACCTCTCCACCATCTTCGCGGCCCCCTACCTGCCGGGGATCAAGGACTACTACGAGCCCTGGACCTACGACTACGAGAACCTCACGACTGCCCCGGCGCAGAAACACATGCCGGTGGCTCGCCCGAAGTCGCTGCTCACCGGCGAGAACACCAAGATCACCTGGTCGGCCAACTGGGACGACGACCTCGCCGGTTCGGTCGAGAACGGTCACAACGACCCTGTGCTGGCGAAGGTCAGCGACAAGATCAAGTTCGAGTACGAGCAGACCTTCATGTTCTACCTGCCGCGGATCTGCGAGCACTGCCTCAACCCCGCCTGCGTCGCGTCGTGCCCGACCGGCGCGATCTACAAGCGGGAGGAGGACGGCATCGTCCTGGTCGACCAGGACCGGTGCCGCGGCTGGCGTCAGTGTGTGACGGGGTGCCCCTACAAGAAGATGTACTTCAACCACAAGACCGGCAAGGTCGAGAAGTGCACGTTCTGCTACCCCCGCATCGAGGTGGGGCAGCCGACCATCTGTTCCGAGACCTGCGTCGGCAGGCTGCGCTACCTGGGGCTCATGCTCTACGACGCCGACCGCGTGCTGGAGGCCGCCTCGACACCCGATGAGCACGGGCTCTACGAGGCGCAACGGGACGTGTTCCTCGACCCGAACGACCTCGAGGTCATCCGTGAGGCGCGTGCAGCCGGCATCCCCGAGGACTGGATCGAGGCCGCTCGCCGCTCGCCCATCCGGGCGCTGATCAGCGACTACCAGGTCGCGTTGCCGCTGCACCCGGAGTACCGCACGATGCCGATGGTCTGGTACATCCCACCGCTGTCACCGGTCGTGGATGCCGTCAGCGAAACGGGCGAGGACGGTGAGCGCCACGAGAACCTCTTCGCGGCCATCGACCGGCTGCGAATCCCGATCGAGTACCTGGCCGGGCTGTTCACCGCCGGCGACACCAAGCCGGTCGACGGGGTGCTGCGCAAGCTCGCCGCGATGCGCTCGTACATGCGCGACATCAACATGGGGTGGGAGCCCAACGAGGCGATCCCCGAATCGGTGGGAATGACCGACCAACAGATGAAGGACATGTACCGCCTGCTGGCGATCGCCAAGTACAACGAGCGCTACGTCATCCCGCCGGCGCACTACGAAGATGCGCACAAGCTGGAGAACATCGCCACCGAGTGCTCTCTCGACGTCGACGGCGGACCGGGCATGGGCGGCAGCGGAGACACAGGGGGGATGGGCGGCATCGGCGGTATGGATGGCTCCTTCGCGGAAAACCCCGCCAGGGGAGGGGGCTCCCCGGTTCCGTCACGCCCCGAGGGGGTTCGCATCAACCTGTTGAACTGGAACGGCCAAGGGACCCCGGAGGGGTTGTTCCCCGACACGACCGACGCTTCCACCACCAACCTGAGCAAACCGGCCCACCCCGACCACCCGGGCACGGGGGACCAGCCATGACGGCGCGGGTCCCGAACCTGAAGTACTCCGAAGACGTGCTCACCCGTACCTGGCAGGCCGCGTCGGTGCTGCTGGACTATCCCGACCAGACCCTCTTCGGCCGGATGGAGCTTCTCACCGAGGTCGCCGCCAGCCTGCCCGTCAAGCTCGGTGCCGGCCTGCAGGCGACCATCGAGCACCTGTGCCGACAGCCGCTGCGGGTCTCGGAGAGCGACTACGTCGACACCTTCGACACCCGTCGACGGGGCTGCCTGTTCCTGACCTACTTCTCCAACGGGGAAACCCGAAAACGTGGCCTCGCCCTGCTCCGGATCAAGCAGGTGTACACCCGGGCGGGTCTGGTGCTTACCGACGACCAGCTGCCCGACCACCTGTGCGTCGTGCTCGAGTTCGCGGCCACCACCGACCAACGGGCCGGCGTGAAGATGCTCCTCGACAACCGGGCCGGGCTCGAGCTGCTGCGCCTGCACCTGACCGAGGTCGGCTCCCCGTGGGGCGGCGCGGTGGAGTCCGTGTGCGCCACCTTGCCGCCGCTGAAGGGCAAGGACCACGAAGCTGTGCAACGGCTGATCGCGGAAGGGCCGGCCGACGAGCAGGTCGGCCTGAGCCCCTACGGAGTGCCAGAGCTGGCACCGACATCTGGAGGCGTGTGATGAACAGTGACCTCGACCTGTTCCTGTGGCTGATCTACCCCTACATCTGCCTGACGATCTTCGTGTTCGGCCATATCTGGCGCTACCGGTACGACAAGTTCGGCTGGACCTCCCGATCGAGCCAGATGTACGAACGGGACATCCTGCGGTGGGCCAACCCGATGTTCCACTTCGGGATCCTGGCCGTCTTCCTCGGCCACGTCATGGGCCTGGGCGTTCCGCAGACCTGGACGGCGGCGGTGGGGATCTCGGAGGGGATGTACCACTTCCTCGCCATCACCATCGGCGTGGTCGCCGGCATCTGCACGATCGTCGGGTTCGTCGGGCTCGTCTACCGGCGGCGGTTCACCAAGGCCGTGCTCGGCGCGACCAGCCGGATGGACAAGCTGATGTACCTCGTTCTCGGCCTGGTGATCGTTCTCGGGCTGGTCAACACCGGCTCCCAGCTGGTCGGGGACTACAACTACCGCGGAGGCGTATCGATCTGGTTCCGCAGCATCTTCTACTTCAGCCCCAAGCCTGACCTGATGGTCGCGGCGCCGCTGAGCTTCCAGATCCACGCCATCCTGGCCATCGGCCTGTTCGCGCTGTGGCCGTTCACCCGTCTCGTGCACGTCTTCACCGCGCCGCTCGGCTACATCTTCCGTCCGTACATCCTGTACCGAACCCGCGATGCGCACGAGGGGTCCAGGTCCCGTCGGCGCGGCTGGGACAAGGTCGACACCATTCCCCGCCGCCGATAACCGGGCGAGGTCGAATCTCATGGACCGTTCACAGCCCCGTCCCAGAGGGCAGGTTGCCGAGACAGCGGGCGAGATCATGTCGACCCCGGTGCACACCGTGTCGCCGGGCGACCCGGTCGGAACCGTCGCAGACCTGTTGCGCTCCAAGGAAATCAGTGGGGTCCCGGTCATCGACGCCGCGGGGGCGCTGCTCGGGCTGGTCAGTGAGTACGACCTGTTGGCCAAGTCGGGTGCCACCGCCGCCGACGTGATGACGACGAGCGTCATCAGCGTCAGCGCGGGCACCCCCATTGCTGACGTGCGGCACCTGCTCGTCGACCGGCGGATCCGCCGAGTGCCTGTCGTCGTCAACGGTGAGCTGGTCGGGATCGTCAGCCGCGGTGACGTCGTGGCCCTGCTCGCCACCGAGTGGGTCTGCCAGGTGTGCGGCGAGGCGGTCCGCGGAGACCACCCACCAGAGGTCTGCCCACGTTGCCACGCCGGCAGCAACCGGTTCGTGCTCGAGGATCAGTCACCAGGTTTCTGAGCTCATCAGCTCGCGGCTTCGCGAGGCCACGTCGAGGCACGGACAGGAGAGGCGATGTCGGGTAGCACCGGTAGCCCCACGACGGGGAGGGCAGCAGCGGCTGGAGGCGTGACCCCGGAGACCCTGAAGGACTACTACGCGCAGATGGTCCTGATCCGCTCGTTCGAGCTGCGGGCGAGTGAGATGTATCAGCGAGCCAAGATCGGCGGCTACTGCCACCTCAACCTCGGCGAGGAGGCGACGGTGGTCGGGCTGATGGCGGCGCTGCGCCCGAGCGACTACCTGTTCACCACATACCGCGACCACGGTTACGCCCTGTCGCGGGGGCTCGGCGCGGGACGGATCATGGCCGAGCTGTTCGGCAAGGCGACCGGCGTCTCGGGCGGACGGGGAGGGTCGATGCACCTGTTCGACCAGAAAGCGCGGATGCTCGGCGGCTACGGCATCGTCGGCGGGCAGATCCCACCCGCGACCGGTGCCGCCCTGGCGCTGACCTACCGTGGTGGCCCCGGGCCGGAGGCGGAAGCCGTCATGTGCCTGATGGGCGACGGCACCACGAACATCGGCGCGTTCCACGAGTCCCTCAACCTGGCGGCACTGTGGCATTTGCCGATCGTCTACGTCATCATCAACAACCAGCTCGGCATGGGCACGCCGGTCGAGAAGGCTGCCGCCGAACCCGAGCTCTACAAGCGCGGCTGCTCCTACCGGATGCCGGGGGTGCGGGTCCATGGTGGCGACGTGATGGCCGTGCGTGAGGCCGCCGCCGCGGCGCTGGACCTGGCCCGGACGCAGCGGCAGCCGAGCATCCTCGAGGCGATGAGCTACCGGCTGCGCGGTCACTCGGTGGTCGATCCGGCGAAGTACCGGTCGCAGGAGGACACCCAGCAGGCGCGCGACGAGGACCCGGTGCCGGCGTTTCGGGCCCAGCTCATCGAGTCGGGCGTCCTCGACGACGACTCCGCCACCGCGATCGAGGCGGATGCGGAGAGGCAGGTCGCGGCCGCGGTGGCGTTCGCCGACGAGAGCCCTGACCCCGAGGTGGCCGACCTGTTCGTTCACGCGTATGCGACACCAGTGGCCGGCACCCCGCACCGGCTGCCCGGCGACCCGGTGATCTCCGTGCCGGCTGATGACCCTGGTGACGTGCCGGACGAAGGGGGTCGGTCATGAGCGAGATGACGTATCGCGAGGCGCTGCGCTCCACGTTGCGCCGCGAGATGCAGCGTGACGACTCGGTCGTGCTGCTCGGCGAGGAGATCGGGGTCTTCGAGGGCTCCTACAAGATCACGTCCGGGCTGCTCGCGGAGTTCGGGGAGACTCGGGTGCGCGACACTCCGATCGCCGAGGAGGGCTTCATCGGGGCCGGGATCGGCATGGCCATGCTCGGGATGCGCCCCGTGGTCGAGGTCATGACGATCAACTTCACGTTGCTCGCGATCGACCAGATCGTCAACCACGCCGCCAAGATCTACGCGATGTTCGGCGGCCAGGTGGCCGTGCCGATGGTCATCCGCACCCCTGGCGGGGGTGGCCAGCAGCTGGCGGCCACCCACTCGCAGAACCTCGAGGTCTGGTACGCCCACGTGCCCGGTCTCAAGGTCGTGGCGCCGTCCAACCCGGCCGATGCCAAGGCGCTGCTCACCGCCTCGATCCGTGACGACGACCCGGTCCTGTTCCTCGAGAACCTCGCGCTCTACAACACCAAGGGCGAGGTGCCGGACGGCGAGCAGGTCGGCGAGATCGGCAAGGCGGCCGTGGCCAAACCGGGCACCGACGTGACCGTGGTCAGCTACTCGCGGGCCACCCTCATCGCGCTCGAGGTGGCCCGCCAGTTCGAGAAGCAGGGTGTCTCGGTAGAGGTCGTCGACCTGCGCAGCCTGAGACCGCTCGACCGCGAGACGGTCTGCGCATCGGTGCGCAAGACGAGTCGCGCCGTGGTGCTCGAGGACGACTGGCTCACCTACGGCGTCGGAGCCGAGCTCGCGGCGACGATTCAGGAGGGGGCCTTCGACTACCTCGATGCCCCGGTGCGTCGGGTCGCCGCGGCCGAGATCCCGTTGCCGTACGCCAAGCCGCTCGAGAACGCAGCCCTCCCCACTGCCGACGACCTGACCAAGGTCATCAACGAGGTGCTCGACGCCACCCGGTTCACCGGCTAGGAGGCCTGCCATGCCAGACGTTCTCATGCCCCGCCTGTCCGACACGATGACCGAGGGGGTCCTTTCCCACTGGCTCAAGAACGAGGGTGACGAGATCCACCGCGGTGACATCCTCGCCGAGATCGAGACCGACAAGTCGACGATGGACCTCGAGGCCTACGAAGACGGGACGCTCACCAAGATTCTCGTCGCAGAGGGCTCCACCGTCCCCATCGGTGAGCCGGTCGCGGTCATCGGGGAGCCGTCCGGCCCTGATGCCCCCGCGGAGACCGGCCCCGAGCACGCAGCGGCCCCAGCATCCGCCGGTGAACCGGCCACCGTGCCCACGCCAGTTTCATCACCCGCCTCGGGCTCCTCGACAGCGGCCACCCCTGCAGACGTGCGGGTGCGGGCGACGCCACTGGTGCGCTCCCTCGCCCGCGAACGCGGTATCGACCTGAGCACGGTCCACGGCACGGGCCCGGCAGGCCGCATCATCCGGGCCGACCTCGACGACCTGGACACCGCCGGCGCCGCCACCCAGCCGACGGCGACGTCTCCGCCGGATGCCCCAGCCCACCCGGTCCCGACAGCC
>JAKDLG010000269.1 GCA_030452985.1 Humibacillus sp. | reverse complement strand
ACCCGCGACGAGCCGCACGCCAACCCCGAGACGACAGATCCTGACCGTCCGCACCCGGCCGTGGGCGGTGGCCAACACCGTCGAAACGACCCCCACTGCCGTCGGCAACAGCTCCCCCCCGAAGGGGGCCCCACCCCCACAACGAGGGGGCCGGACCCGGCTCGAGCAGCTGGTGGCCGCCGCCACCGGAGAAGGACCACCCTCATGAGGCACCTGATCACCGACCTGAGCGGGCACCTGGCCTGGACCCGCGCCGGGGTCACCGTCGCCACCTGGCGGATCACCGCCCCACCCTCCTACGGTTTGCGGCCGATGAAGGACAAGCGGCTCGTCAAAGACCTGCACCGGATCCTCGTCCGTGGGCTGTCCGGGGAAGCCGTCCTGTCCGGACACGCCGTCGCCATGGACCCGGTGGCCATCGTCGAACGCCAGATCGAGGGAATCAACCTCGACCTGTGCCCAGACGTGGCCATCGAAGCCGAGGCCAACCTCGACCGCCTGGCCGACCTCGAGCCGGGGGAGCGGGTGTTCTACCTCTCCGTGCCATTGCCAAACACCGGCAACCACCGATGGTCCGCGCCCCTGAAGGCGGCCATGGGGGAGGTCAAAGACACCGTGGGCTACCCCCGAGCCCACCCGCGCGAACTGGAGATCGAGTCCCGGCTGAACCAGGCCGCCCGGGTGCAGTCCCTCATCCCGGGACTGTTCAGGGCCCGGCCCATCACCGTCGCCGAGCAGCTCTGGCTCAACGGGCACGCCCAGCGCCGCGGAATGCTCGACTTCCCCCCACCGAGTGCCGGCGGCCTCGAGGAGGCCGTCGCACAGCTGACAGCCGGGGCGGCCATCAGCAGCGCTGTCCTCGACGAGGGAGCCAAGTCCGACCTGACCGGCCGCGCCGCCCGGTTCAACCCGATGGCACGGCGGGTGCTGAAGGTGACCGACCCTCGCGGGATCGACCTCGGCCAACCCTCGAGCTACCAGGCGCTGCTGGCCATCGCCGACACACCCCCCGGCGGGCTGGTCTGGCCGGGGTCAGAGCTGCTGGCCCACCTCGACACCTGGAGCGCCGACGTCGACTGGACGATCAGGTTGCGGATCAACGCCCGCGAGAAGGTCATGTCCGCCAACCGGCGCGCGATCCGCGAGATGAACGACCAGTACCAGCAGCGAGAGGCCGAGGCCACCACCGGCCAGCACGAGCTGGACCACGCCCGAGAGCTCATGACCGACTACCAGCAGATCTTCGCCAACGACCGCGGCGAGGTCGAGGTCGAGCACACTATCCTGCTCGCGGTAGGCGGCTCCAGCGCCCAGGACGTCGACGAACGCGCCTGCGCCCTGGCCCAGACCCTGGCCAGCTACGACTTCAAGGTCGAACGGCCCGTCGGGCAGCAGATCCGCCTGTGGGAGCAGATGCAGCCCTGGGCCCCCACCAACTCCATCACCCGCGAGTTCCGCCAGATCACCTCCAGCGACCAGTTCGCCAAGCTCGTCCCGTTCACCTCCACCCGGATCGGCGGTCGCCGCGGCGCCACGTTCCTGCTGAACCGGTCAACCTCCCGACGGTCAATAGTGCACCTGAACCCCGCCGGGTACCCCGAGATCGACAAGTCCGGGTCAGTGATGGCCGTCGGCGAGCTCGGCGGCGGCAAAACCGTGTTCCTGAAGCTGGTCACCACCACCGTCGTCGACGAGGGCGGCCAGGGCATGGCCATCGACAAGTCCAACGACGGGGAATGGGCCCGGCTGGCCAAGACACTCTCCCCAGACCCCGTGATCTGCGACCCGGACCAGCCGCGCTATTCCAGCGACCCGCTGCGGGCGCTACCCGGTGAGGTCGGCGAACAGGCGCTGCTGTCCTTCCTGACGTTGCTGCTGAACATCTCAGCCCAGGAGGACCAGATTGGCCGGACCCTGGCCCAGGCGATCAAGGCCCGCTACCGCACCCGGTTCCACCTCCACGGCAGCGGCGCCCTGGTCGCCCACCTGCAGTCCGCCGACTGCCAGCTACCAGACGCGGCCGACCTGGGCGAACGCCTCGAAAGGTGGGCCTCCTCCGACCTGGGCCGGCTCGTCTTCGACGACACCCTCCCCGCGATCGACACCAGCGCCAGCAACATCGTCTGGCGCACCCACCGAATGGAACAGCCCAGCGAGCGAGACCTGTCCCAACCGCACCTGTTCCGGGCTTTGCCCCCGGAAAAGATCTTCGCCCGCGCCTACTACGCGCTGATCGTGGCGATCGCCCGCCACATCGCCTTCGCCGACCCGGCCCGCCCCGCCGTACTGGTCTGCGACGAGGCCTACGACATCTTCAGCAACCCAGAATGCGCCAAACACCTCGAGCACTTCGTCCGCCAAGGCCGCCGACCCAAGGCGCTGCTGGCGATCGGCTCGCACGACCCCGACAACGACTTCGGCTCCACCACCCTCCGCGGACTCATCCCCACCCGGATCGTCATGCGCCAAACCGACGACGCCCTAGCCCGGGCCAGCATCAAGTGTCTCGACATCGACGAGGACGACCCGTCCTTCGAGGAGCTCGTCGAAGAGCTGATGACAAACACCTCACCAGTCGACCCGGCAGACCCTGACTCCGGAGTCCCCGAGCACCGCCGCGGAGAGTGCTTCGTGCGTGACGCATTCGGCGGCGTCGCCTCCGCCCAAGTCATCGGACCCGCCCGGCTCGACCGGCGCGCCGCGGTGTTCTCGACCCCACCGAAGTCCGCGTCGGCGCTGCTGACCGGCAGCCTGTGATGAACCCCCTCGGCGCCGTCCTGGCCTGCGGCGGCCGCGGCCTGCGCGCCGACCTGCTCCGGGCCCGCCGCTTCGCCCGCCGCCGCCTCCAACGCCACCAGCTCTCCGCGTGGCACCGGTGGCGCCACCGCGCCCTGCTGCTGCTGGTGGTGCTGGCCGGGCTGATCATCTTCGGCAACGCCGCCGCCTACGCCGCCGACGGAACCGCCGCCTGGCTCGGACTGACCACCGCCAAAGACAGCCACGGGTTCACCGCCGCCAACTACGGACTCAGCCTCGAATCCGGCGGCCTGACCGACATCGCCGACGCCGTCGGGTCCGTCGTGGTCACCCTCGGCTGGATGTTCTACCGCTTCCTGATCGTGGGCGTCTGCTGGTGGCTCGACTTCACCCTCCAGTTCCAGGTGCTCGACATGCTCGCCGGACCAGCCAACGCCCTATCCAACGCCGTACGCGGCACCATCGGACAGATCGGGGTCGTACCCCTGTTCCTGGCCCTCGGGGCCGTCTTCACCGGGGTGTGGCTCTTCTTCGGCAAAGCCGGCGCCGTGCTGAGCGAGACCGCCGTCGCCATCCTGCTCGCCACCTTCCTCTCCGGCGCCTTCGCCAGCCCCGTCACCCTGCTCACCGGACCCCATGGGGCCATCACCGGCGCCCGCGACTTCGGTCTCGCCATGTCCCTGAGCGTCATGGACGGCAACAAGATGGGCCCCGCCGCACCCGCCACCAGCTCACCGACCCCCGACCAGATCGAGGCCCGCACCACCGGGAAGGTCATCGAGATCTTCATCCGCAAACCGGCCCAGCTGGTCAACTACGGCCGGGTCTTCGACGGCGGCAAGGCCTCCGCCGACTGCATCAAGGCCTACGACCAGACCATCCGCGAAGGCACCACCGACGACGCCCGCGTCCAGGTCGGCAAAGCCTGCGGGCAAGACGCCCTCGACGTGGCCGACAACCCGTTCGGGTCCATCCTCAGCATCGGGCTCGTCTTCATCGCCGGCATCTTCTTCGGCCTGTTCGCGTTCACCCTCGCGCTCGTCGTGGCCGTGTTCACCGCCCTCGCCCTCTTCGAGGCAGCCAAATTCTTCTTCGAGTGCCTCAAAGGGCTCCTGCCCGGGGTGGGCCGGTCCGGGATCTTCACCTCCCTGTGCACCGGGCTGCTCGCCCTCGCCGGCGTGGCCGTGTCCCTGATGAGCATCGGGGTCGTGTTCCTCGTCCTGGACAACGTCTTCGCCTCCAGCGTCGACCCAGCTGCCGTGTTCCTGGCCATCGACCTCATCGTCCTGCTGGCCATCGCCGCCATCATCATGCTGGTCCTGAAGGCCAAACAGCACGCGCGCCGCCTCGGAGACAAGGCCGCCGCGGCGATCGCGCCGAAAGCCCGCTCCCTCAGCCCCGGCAAGGGCATGCTGGCCACCGCAGGCGGCGCCGTCAGCTCCACCATCGCCCCGGTGATGTCGCTGCGGCGCCAAGGCCAGATGCGTGACGCCCTCAAGCAACCGCACAACACCCTGGGCGCCGCATCCACCGGCACCGGTCGTGGCGGGGCCAGCACCGACAGCGGCCCGCAGCACTTCAGCCGCACCCGCAAGGTCGCCAAGGTCACCGGCAAGGTCGCCACCATGACCCTGGCTTCCACCGTCGGCGCCCCCGTCTACGGGCCCCGCGCCGCCAAAGCCGCCAAAGACGTGATGACCAACCGTTCCAACGCGATGCGCGCCAAGCTCGCCGCCAGCCGCGCCAAGGCCACCTCCTTCGCCGGCGAGTACGCCGGCAACGTCAAGACCGGTGCCCGGTTCGCCAGTAAGGTCACCGGCGCGGCCCACCTCGGCGCCGGCGCCGCGTACCTGTCCGCCGGCGCGGTCAACGCGGCCGCGCCCCACCTGGCTGCCGGCGCCCTCGCCTTGAGGATGCGGGGTACCCCGAGCATCGGGGGATCTCACGGCGCGAAGACCGACCGGGCCCCGGCCGCAACCCAGACCGTGCCACCTCGCCCCAGCGAGCAGGCCACCAACCCAGCCCACGCCCGCCCGCCCGCCGGGTACTGGGACGACTGGGAGCGGATCCACGTCGTCCCTCTCGATCAACTCTGCCTGGACCGA
>JAKDLG010000268.1 GCA_030452985.1 Humibacillus sp. | reverse complement strand
ACCGAGTGGTTCCAGACCCGGTTCGTCGACGGCTACGACTGGGTCATGCCCGCCAATGTCGTCGGCATGAGCCAGCACGCCGACGGAGGAGCCATGGCGACCAAGCCGTATGTGTCGGGCGGCGCGTACATCAACCGGATGAGCGATTACTGCGGCGGATGCCGGTACGACCCCAAGAAGCGGGTGGGCCCCGACGTCTGCCCGTTCACCGCCGGCTATTGGGCCTACCTCGACCGCAACGCCGACCAGCTGCAGAACAACAACCGCATGGCCCGGCCGTTGCAAGGCCGCCACCGGTTGGCCGACCTCACCGAGCTGGTCGAGCAGGAGCGGTCCCGCGGCGACGACCCGCCCTGAGCGCGCAAGCAGATCAGACCTCCCCGGTCTGTGCGTCTGGCACCTGCGACGCTCCACGGGTGCCAGCCGTACGATCGGCTGCCCGGCTGGCACCTGCGACGCTCCACGGGTGCCAGGCGCACGCGAAGTCAGGCGGGCTCTCGATCCCGTTCGAATGCGCGTGCGGCATGAACGTCCTCGCCCAGCCCGTACACCGTTCTCAAATCATCGATCGCCTGCAGCTGCCGCTTGCTGTGGGGGCTGGCGCACGACTCCCCCTCGTCTCCGGCTACCGGCTCGAACGAGTGCAGCACGATCCGTTCGAGCAGCTCGCCCAAAGTCTCGTCGTTGAACTCGGCCAGACCCTTGAGCACCTTGACGATGTTCTTCTCCAAGCGAACCCCGAGCTGCACCCGGTCGACCGGACCCTTCTCTGTCAATGCTTCAGTTGTCATCTCTGCATGTTACCTAGGTAACATGGTCCCAGCGAAGTGATTGATGCGAGCTGAGCTGACCGCCACTCGCGGCGGTCCTGCAGAGGTCAGTGAGCAGCGGAGTCCGGGCGGGTCGCTACGTCACTGACCCGCGGGGCGCATCAGTGACGTAGCACGCGGGCTCGATCGGGCACGGTCGCCGGGCGGGCCGACGCCAGCCCCTCACGGTCCGGTCGTGCGGGCCACGGCAAAGGTGCGGGTGAAGGGGAACAGCACGCCGAACGGCCTTCTGGGGTAAGCCTTCTCGATTTCCGCCGCGTAGTCGGTGACGAACGCGTCCCGCTCGGCCGCGTCGGTGAGCACCCCGAGCACCGGTCGCAGCCCGGTTCCCTTGACCCAGTCGAGCACCGGGTGGGTGCCGTCTGCGGGCGGTTGCAGCACCTGCAGGTAGGTCGTCTGCCAGACATCGACCTCGGCGGCGACCTCGAGCAGCAGCGCCGCATAGGTCTCGGGAAGTGCGGTACCGATGGCGCGGTCGAGGCCGGGGGCGAGGTCATCGGCCCGCAGGTGGCGAGCGGCGACCTCACGCATCAGCCGGTGCGAGGGGGCGTCGAAGTTGGCCGGCACCTGCATGGCGAACGTCCCACCGGGGGCCAGAGCCGAGACCCACGAGGGAATCAGGCGCAGGTGGCTCGGCACCCACTGCAGCGTCGCGTTGGTCACGAGCACGTCCACCGACCCGCTCACCTCGGTCGGGTCCCAGCCCTCGGCCGAGGCTTGAACCCACTCGACGCGCCCAGCGGCATCCGTCGCCCGTGCCGACTCGAGCATCTCGGCCGAGCTGTCGACACCCACCACGCGCGCCTCGGGCCACCGTTGCGCCAGGGTCAGGGTCAGCTCTCCGGGGCCACAGCCGAGGTCGACGACGACCTCAGGATGGACTGCATCGACGCGAGCGACGAGTTCACGGAACGGCCGGCCTCGAAAGTCACTGAAGTGGGCGTACTGCGCCGGGCTCCAGGCAGCGGCCGCCGGGGTGGCCTCGTTGGTCTGCGGGTCGGTCATGGCTGGATCCTTTCTTGATGTCAAGACTCTTGATGCGCACTACAGTTGCGGTATGAGCTTCGATCGGCCGCCCGTCGATGACGTGGACGAGATCGTCTCGGCCTGGCGTCGCGAACGGCCCGATCTCGATGTCAGCCCGCTGGAGGTGCTTTCGCGGGTGTCGCGGCTGGCCCGTCGGCTCGACCTGGCTCGCGGGTCGGCGTTCGCCGAGCACCGGCTCGAAGGATGGGCCTTCGACGTGCTCTCGGCCCTGCGACGTGCCGGCGAGCCCTACGAGCTCTCGCCGGGGGCGTTGGTGCAGCAGACGCTCGTCACCTCGGGCACGATGACCAACCGTGTCGACCGTCTCGAGCGCCGCGGGCTCGTCGGGCGGCGCCCCGACCCCGGAGACCGGCGCGGCGTGCTGGTACGGCTCACGACGGCCGGGCGTGACGTGGTCGACGCAGCGATGGCCGACCTCATCGAACAGGAGAAGTCGTTGCTGTCGCAGCTGCCGACGGCCGACCAGGCCAGGCTGGCGGCCCTGCTGCGCGCGATGCTCGTGCCCCTCGAGGCCAGAGAGGCCCGAGGCGCCTGACCTCGTCGACTCGCTGGGGCAGCCCGCTCCGAAGCACCTCCGGGCGCTGGGGGTCCTCATCCCTGCTGGAACTCGACGCGGTTTCCCAACGGGTCGGCCGTGTGGAATCGCCGCAGCCCCGGGATGGTGTAGTCCCACGCCACCGGAGCGCCCGACGACTCGACGCGCGCAGCCAGGGCCTCGACGTCCCCGACGGCGATGCCCGGATGGGCCTTGCGCGCCGGGGCGAAACCCTCTTCGATGCCGACGTGCAGCTCGAGCGAGCCGGAGCGGAACCAGGCTCCGCCCCGCGTCTTGAGCCGCTCGGGCTTCTCGACCTCGCTCATACCGATGACATCGACCCAGAACGTGCGCATCCGCGGCTCACAGCCGGCAGGGCCGGAGAGCTGGACGTGGTGCAGGCTCATCTCCATGACCCCCAAACTATCTTGACATCAAGATAGTTTCAAGAGAGGACCCTGTCTCAACCGACCACCTCGGCGGCCTCCAGCCAGTCGACCTCGAGCGACTGGCGCTCTGCGACGACCGTCTGAAGGGAGGTATTGAGGGTGCGCAGCGCCACGGGATCCGTTGCGGCGGTTGCCATCTCACCGTGCAGCCGAGCCTCACGCTCATCGAGGCGGGTCAGTTGCTTCTCGATGCGGGCCATCGTCTTGCGCGCCTCCCGCAGGTCAGCCGCGTTCACCGTCGGGTCCGGAGTCTGGATGCCGCTGGGCCGGCTCCCGGCCGACGTGACCGCTGGCGCCGCCCGGTCCCGTGCCCGGTCGGCGTCGTGCCGGAGGCGAAGATACTCCTCGACCCCGCCCGGCAGATCGCGGATCTTCCCGTCACCGAGCAGGGCGATCTCGTGGTCGCAGACCCGTTCGAGCAGGTACCGGTCGTGCGAGACGACGATGAGCGTGCCGGGCCACCCGTCGAGCACGTCCTCCAGCGAGGTCAGCGTCTCGATGTCGAGGTCGTTGGTCGGCTCGTCGAGGATGAGCACGTTCGGCTCGGTCAGCAACAGCCGGGTCAGCTGCAGGCGGCGCCGCTCACCACCGCTGAGGTCACCGACCCGGGTCTGCTGTCGACCGCCGGTGAAGCCGAGCCGGGTGGCGAGCTGCCCCGCGCTGATCTCCTTGCCCCCCAGGGTGGTCCACTGCTTGACGTCCTCGATGGCCTCGATCACCCGCCAGGCCTCGAACCGTTCCAGCTCGCGAACCTCCTGGGTCAGGTGGGCGATCGAGACCGTCTTGCCGTGTTTGCGGCGTCCGCCGTCGAGGGGCATCTCACCGGTGAGCGCGCGCAGCAACGTCGACTTGCCGGCGCCGTTGACCCCGACGATGCCGATCCGCTCCCCCGGTGCGAGGCGCCAGGTGACCCGGTCGAGGATGGTGCGATCGCCGAGCACGATGGTGGCGTCCTCGAGGTCGAGCACGTCCTTGCCGAGCCGCTTGGTGGCGAACGAGGCGAGCTCGACGCTGTTGCGGGGCGCCGGCTCGTCGGCGATCATCGCGTTGGCCGCGTCGATCCGAAACTTCGGCTTGCTCGTGCGGGCGGGTGGCCCGCGACGCAGCCAGGCAAGCTCCTTGCGCATCAGGTTCGCTCGCCGGTCGGCGACCACGCCGGACAGCCGGTCGCGTTCGGCCTTGGCCAGCACGTAGGCGGCGTACCCGCCCTCGAAGTCGCTGACCGTGCCGCCCTCGACCTCCCACGTGGTGGTGGCGTAGGCGTCGAGGAACCAACGGTCGTGGGTGATCGCGACCGTCGCGTTGCCCGGGCGGGGCCGCTTGCTGGCCAGGTGGTCGGCGAGCCAGGCGACTCCCTCGACGTCGAGGTGGTTGGTCGGCTCGTCGAGCAGCAGCAGCTCGGGGTCGTCGACGAGCAGACGGGCCAGGGCCAGCCGCCGCCGCTCGCCTCCCGACTTGGTGCCGACCCTGCTCTGGAGACCGTCCATGGCCTCGGCCGCGATGCCGCCGAGGAGGCCGGTCATGACGTCGCGGATCCGGGGGTCGCCCGCCCACACGTGCTCGTCGCGGTCGCCGAGCACGGCCTCGTGCACCGTCCAGGCCGGGTCGAGGGCGTCGTCCTGCGCGAGCATGCCGATGCGGATGCCGTCGGCACCGCCCTGCTTGGAGACGCGACCCTCATCGGCCTCCTGCAGGCCGGCCATCACCCGCAGCAGGGTCGACTTGCCCCCACCGTTGACCCCGACCACCCCGATGCGTTCGCCGGTGAGTACGCCCATGCTCACGTCATCGAGCACGTGGGCGGTGCCGAAGACGAGGGAGACGCGTTCGAGGGAGACGAGGTTGGCCATGGCGGAGTCGACTCTATGCGGTGGCGTTGGTCGCACCGAAAACGGTGCGACCGGTCGAGCCCGCTCGGAGTACTCGAACGCCGCGGTTTGCGTCGAACGCCTCGGTAGTGGTCGAACGCCGCGGTAGACCGGCGCGTTCGACCTCGAACGAGTCGTTCGC
>JAKDLG010000267.1 GCA_030452985.1 Humibacillus sp. | reverse complement strand
CACGAGATGGGCATCACCCACGTCGTGCGCGGCGAGGAGTGGATCAGCTCGACGCCCAAGCACATCCTGCTCTACCGCTGGCTCGGGCTCGAGCCGCCGAAGTTCGCGCACATGCCCCTGCTGCGCAACGCCGACAAGTCGAAGATCTCCAAGCGCAAGAACCCGGCAGCCCGGCTGACCTGGTTCCGCGAGCAGGGTTACCTGCCGGAGGCCCTGGTGAACTTCCTCGCCCTGCTGGCCTACCCGCCGCAGCAGGACACCGAGGGCAACGACGTCGAGGTCTTCTCGTTCGAGGAGTTCAGCCAGACCTTCGACTGGGCCAAGGTCAACCCGATCGGACCGATCTTCGACCTCAAGAAGCTCGAATGGCTGAACGGGGTGTACATCCGGTCGCTGCCCGTCGGAGAGTTCGCCTCGCGGCTGCTGCCCTACCTCGAGGCCGACGGGGTGCTGACGGGCCAGCCGTCGCTCGGAGAGCTCGGGCGCCTCGAAGCCGTCGCCGCGCTCATCCAGACGCGCATGGCACTGCTCACAGAGGCCCCGGCCCTGGTGCGACCGTTCTTCGTCGCCGACGACCAGCTCGCCATCGACGACGACGCGCGGGCCCAGCTCAAGGACGACTCGGGCGCGGTGGTCGACGCCGCCCTGCACGTGCTCGGAGACATCGACGACCACGGCAGGGGCGTGCTCGGCACGGGCAGTGGCTGGAACGCTGCTGCCATCGAGGCAGCGCTGCGGGCGGCCGTCGTCGAGGGTCTGGGCATCAAGCCGCGCTTCGCGTTCGGGCCACTGCGCACGGCCGTGTCCGGCGCCCGCATCTCGCCGCCCCTGTTCGAGTCGATGGAGATCCTCGGCAAGACCTCGACCCTGAACCGCCTACGGGCCCTTCGCGACTCGCTCTGACGGCCCACCGACGTGGACCAGCGCTGGCCGCTGCACGGCATCCGCCTCGAGACGGGCGACCTGACGCTCACCGTGATGACCGAGCCCGATCTGGCAACGGTCATCTCGGTGCTGCCGGCCGACGTCGGGCTCAACCCGGACGCCACCACGTACGCCGGTCTCGACGGCGAGGCGAACCGAGCGGCGGTGATCCGGCAGAGCTACTGGCGGGCCCTGGGCCTCTGGTCACCCGCCGACTGGATGCTGCCCTTCGTCGTTCGACGTGACGGCGCGGTCATCGGCGTGCAGTGGCTCGAGGGGCCTGACTACCTCACCGACCGCACGGTCGACTCCTCGTCGTGGCTGGTGCCCGGCGAGCGAGGGCGCGGCTGGGGTCGGCAGATGCGGGGCGCCGTGCTCGCGCTGGCGTTCGGCCCGCTCCGGGCCGACGCGGCGATCAGCTCGGCCGTCACCTCGAACCTCGCCTCGCTGGGGGTGTCGAGATCGTTGGGCTACCAGCCGACCTACACCTCGGTACTGCCGCACACCGGTGAGATGTTGCAGCACGTCCGCCTCGATCGTGGTCGGTGGGCCGCGACAGGCTCACCTCGGTGTACCCAGGTCGAGGGCATCGACCTCGCCCTTCCCCTCTTCGGTCTGGAGCCGGCGTGATGAGCAGCATGAACCACGATCGTCTCGACGCCGAGTTGAACGGCATCCAGGCCCTGCTGCTCGACGTCGACGACACGATCGTCGACACCCGCGCCGCCATGGTGGCGGCCGGGAGCGTCGCGCTGGGCGCCCTCTGGCCCGACCGCGCCGCCGACCACACCGCGATGGCGCGGCGCTACTACGACGACCCCGAACGGTGGTTCCGGCGCTATGCCGCGGGGGAGGTGCGGTTCGACGACATGCGGGTCGGCCGCATCGAGGAGGTGGCCCGAGCGTTCGGCGTGGCCACGCCAGACGGGGCCCTGGGTCACTACGCGACGGCCTACGACCCCGCCTTCCGAGCGGCCCAGCGCCTCTTCGACGACGTTCCCGACCTGCTGGAGGTGGCCCGCGCCAGGCGGTTGCCGGTCGCCTTGCTCACCAACTCCGCGGCCGCCCCGACCACCCTCAAGCTCGAGGCGCTGGGCCTGCTGGACGCCTTCGACGCGGTCGTGACGACCGACACCCTGGGCTTCGGCAAGCCCGATCCCCGGGTGTACCTCGAGGCCTGCCGGCTGGTCGACACCCCGGCGCCGGCCTGCGTGTGCGTGGGGGACAGCCTCGAGTGGGACGTACTCGGCGCGCTGACGGCTGGGCTGCGCGCCGTCTGGCTCGATCGACCCGCCGTCGGCACCCACGAGGAGGTGACCCGGGTGACGAGTCTCGACGAGCTGACGGCGGCCTTGTACGACGCGCAGACCCGGTCGGCAGCCGACCGATTTGGGGCCACGGGCGGCGACCGGTAGTATTCCATCTCGGTTCACCCTGCAGCAGGCCTTCGGGCGCGCTCGGCGTGAAACCCCTTGGGGTATGGTGTAATTGGCAACACAACGGTTTCTGGTTCCGTCATTCTAGGTTCGAGTCCTGGTACCCCAGCTTCGGCTTGATGAGCATTGCAGAGGATGACCATCGAACCGATTCGGAGAATTGCTTTGCCTGCCGGTAAGGTTTTCTCTTGTGCCGGCTTCGTCCGGCACCGCTAGGGCCCCGTTGTGTAGCGGCCTAGCACGCCGCCCTCTCAAGGCGGTAGCGCGGGTTCGAATCCCGTCGGGGCTACCAGATCTCCAGGCTCGGGTCCGCGTGGACCCGAGCCGTCTCCGTCTCCTCCTCCGATGGTGGCCTCGGCGAGTCGATGGTCAGGCCCGTTGGGGCCCGCCCCGGCGCCTTATGCTCTGAGCACGCGAGCACGTCGTGGGTCAGGAGTCAGTCATGTCGGTCACGGTGTCATCTTCGGACGCGCCCGAGGCGATACCGGATGCCGGTTCGTCTCCCCCCGCGGGCGGCGGCCACTCCCGGTGGCGCCCGACCCTGGGCGAGCCCCGCAAGGTCTTCGAGCTCTCGTTCTCGGGGGTCGGGCTCACGGTGGCCGGGTTCTTCTTCAGCCTTTCGCTGCTGCCCTCGCTGCTGCCCCGCGCCGCGGTGGTCCAGGGGGTGGCCTCTGGGGTGACGGTACTGATCGGCTACGGCGTGGGCGCCGGGGCTCAGGCCCTCTGGGAGTACCTCGGGATCCCGGTCATCACCGGGAGGGTGCGCCGCATCCTCGTCCCGGTGATCGTCGCCCTGGTCATCATGTCGGCCGCCCTGGCCGTCTGGCGGCTCGTGGGCTGGCAGAATCAGATTCGCAGCCTCTATGGCATGGAGCCGACGTCCCCGACGGTCTGGCCGGTCATCGTGGTGGTCGCGATCGTGGTGGCCGCCCTCATTCTTGTCGTCTCCCGCAGTCTGCGACTGCTGTTTCGCACCGTCTTTCAGTGGCTGGGTCGCCGACTGCCACGGCGGGTGGCCGCGGTCACCGGCACAGCGGTGCTGCTGGTCATCATCTGGTCGCTGCTCACCGGCGTGCTGGTCAACGGCTTCTTCGCCGCCGCCAACGCCACCTTCGCACCCAACGACACCAGGGTCACCGAAGACATGACTCGGCCCACGCTGCCCGAACGGTCGGGCAGCCCGCAGTCGCTGTCGTCGTGGGACTCCCTGGGCCGTCAGGGGCGGTACTTCGTCGGGGGAGGCCCGACCGTCGCCGAGCTCGACACGGCGAACGGTGGCGGGGCCAAGGAGCCCATTCGCGTGTACGCGGGGCTGACCGGTGCCGACACGATTCAGGGTCGAGCCGACCTGTTGCTCGCAGAGCTGAAGCGCTCCGGGGCTTTCGACCGCAAGGTGCTGGTCGTAGCCACGACGACGGGCACCGGCTTTCTCGACAGCAACGGCGTCGACCCGCTCGAGTTCGCCTGGAACGGTGACACCGCCATCGCGGGCGTGCAGTACTCGTACCTACCCAGCTGGATCTCTCTGCTCGCCGACCAGGAGGCGGTCAAGGAGACCTCGCAGGTCGTCTTCGCCACGGTGCACGAGTACTGGGCCACCCTCCCGGAGGCGACCCGCCCCAAGCTCTACCTCTACGGGTTGTCGTTGGGGTCGTTCGGTGTCGAGAGCATCCTGCAGTCGATCAACATCCTCAACGAGCCGATCGACGGCGCGCTCATGGTGGGACCTCCGTTCGTCAACCCGCTTCATCAGCAGCTGTCGGCCGAGCGCGACCCAGGCAGCCCGGCATCCCTACCGATCTACGAGCAGGGTCGCACCGTGCGTTTCGCCAACGAGCAGGGCGGGCTGGACCGGACGACCGGACCGTGGGGACCGACCCGCTTGGTCTACCTGCAACATGCGAGCGACCCCGTGGTGTTCTTCTCGACGAGCATGGCCTTCTCGAAGCCGGAATGGCTCTACAACGGGCAGCGTGGCCCTGACGTGTCGGAGCGGATGGGCTGGTTCCCGGTCGTGACGATGTGGCAGACCCTGCTTGATCTGGCCGGCGCCGGCGATGTCCCGATGGGGTACGGACACCTCTACTCCGCGACCGCCAACCTCGAGTCATGGCTGGCCGTGACCCAGCCGCCTGGCTGGACCCCGGAACGGGTCAAGGCGCTGTCGAAGATCCTCGAGGCCAGGCCCTACGTCAACACCTGACCGGCCACCCCGGCGCCAAGCAACGCGGTGGTCAGAACGGGGGAGCGTCGCCGCCGAAGCGTTCGGCGCTGACGCGCTCCTGCGCGACGCGTCGCAGGGCGGTCAGGACCGGGTCGGTGAGCACGTTGCCGACGATGACGTAGCGCAGCGCCTCGGCCGGTGACATCTCGGCGAGCTCGGCCACGACGTCGACCTGCGCGACTCGCTGCATGGCGTCAGACCACGCCAGAAGCGTCTCGGTGGTGACGGTCCAACCGGATGTCTCGGCGACGGTGAGGGCTCGCCCGAGGGCGAGCGTGGCGGGGGAGGCGTCGTCGTTCCGGATTCCCGAC
>JAKDLG010000082.1 GCA_030452985.1 Humibacillus sp. | reverse complement strand
CCCGCCCGCGCCGGGCCCGGCGCGGGCGGGGCCGCCCCCCCCCACCCCCCTAGGACGCGGAGGCTCGACTAACGTCGAGCTCCGCGTCCTCGCGGGTCCCCCTGATGGCGGATCAGTCGAAGTCCTCGACGTCCGTGGCCACAGTGGCGAACGTGCCGTTGCTGTTCTGGTGCTGCACGCTGACGTGCACATGGGTAACGGTGGGGCTGGCGAATGACTCGCTGACCCACCACTGAGTTTTACCGTTGCCGGGGGCGCACACCGTGCTCGACGTGTCGGTGCCGAGGATCGTGTGGCTGCTGTCGAAGTACTCGATGAGGACCCGGCCGCAGTGCTTGTCGGTCAAGTAGTGATAGCCCGTCGTGGTCGCGGTCGTGATGCCGTTCGTCAGGTCCCACACGAGGTCTCCACCCTTGCGCGGTGCGCCGAGCACCCAGTTCTTGCCGAAGTCGTGGCTGCCGGCAGTGACGCGTGGGTGATCGGTGTTGAGCACCTGCGCCGACGCCGGGGCGACGCTGGCGAGGAGACCCGCGCCGAAGAGTCCGGTCGTGGCCGCTACCAGGATGGCGCGTCCTCTGCTGGCGCGGGTGCTGCGAGGGCTGGTCGTAGAAGTGCGGTTGCGCATGATGTTTCTCCCTTGGATGGTGCCGCCGGTGTTGGCGACTCCATGAGGTTGCCCCGGCCGTGTCAGAGCGGCGTCAGAACGCCGTCGTCCTCGTCCGGAAACTGTTCTCTGGTCCGGGTTGGGCAGGCTGGTCGAGGTGACTGGTGCTGCGGGCGTACGACTCTCACGGCGCGCCCTGTGACTCAGATCATCGTGTGGCCTTCAGGCCCGGATCCACGAGTACGGGACGCGGGAGCGCGTTCGGCGTGCGCGGAGATCACTGCGCTCCTCGAGACCTGCCCGCAACGAACGCATCGAAGCCCTTCCAGTCCTGAGCTCAGACCCAGGACATGCGCAGCACGCACTGCACGTGCCGGCGGTGCTCCTACAAGGATCGGACCCCGACGACCCGTGTCGTGCGGCATCCGCGGCTGTCGGACCTTCTACAAGTCGTCAATGACCGCACCATCACGATGCGTGACGATCACTGGCCCTCTTCGAGGGCCAGCCAGGTGCAAGCGCTGAACGATCTGTCCAGCCCAGTGACCAGCCAGTGTCGGACCACCTGATGGATCCCACAGGTGACTCTGTTGGATCCATCAGGTGGTCCGTGTCACCCGGGCCCGGGAAGTCCTCCAGAAGTCATGACAGAGGTGCCCCGTCCTACCCCGTCTGCGCTCCGTCCCATCCCGTCCCGATCGCGAGTGCTGATCGTCGCGGGTTCGGGGTACGGCAAGTCCGCCCTGCTCGAGGCCTACCGGCCCGAGGGGCCCGATCTAGCCGCAGCGCTGCAGACCACCGCCGATGAAACTATGCGCCACGCACTTGAGGAGTGGGAGCCCCTGATCACCGACGCCGCCGCGGCCGCCCTTGAGCACGCCGACGCGCCCAGACCGGCAGGAAAGCCGACGTGGCGCTAACCGAGTTGGATGTACAGCAGGACTGGGCGGCGCTCGTTCCTGTCCTGTGCAGGCTCATCTGCGACGACACAGACACCGACCTTGACCACCTCGACCCGACCGACCCCGCCATCGCCACCGCACTCCGCCGAAAGATCCTCAGCACCCGCAGAAAGGAGTAAGCCCCCTCCGGCTCGTGGTGGGGGTCGGCTCACCCGTGGCAGTCGGTCGGTGGATACCCCCGGCCGGTCGGTCGGTCAAGGCGCCGGTTTACCTGAGGGCCTGCCACCCCAACCGCCCCCGGCCGCTGCGCGAACCGGGCACCAGGTCGGTGTGCGGGGACTTGTAACGGTGCCCGGAAGGGCGGCGGTCGGAGGCCGCCGGATGGTATTTGCCGCCCGAGTTGGCACCTCTTTCAGATATTGGCTGCCATCCGGGCAGCCCCACTGAGGGGGTTTTCCATGAGTGACTTCTCCGACCGCCTGGACGAGCTGCAGGCCTCCGGCGAGACGATCGGTGAGCTGGCGCGCCAGCCCGAGCTGTTCGCCGCCGCCGCTGAGGCGTTCCGCGCCGACAACCCCGAGGGGTTCCAGGAGGCGCTGGCGAAAGCAGGCCTGCTGGGCCGATGTCATTACGTGTGCCGCTGGTTCTGCAGCAAGCACTGTGTCCTGGTCTGTGCTCGCCTGGCCGGCGACATTGCTCCGGAACGCGAGTTCGACGTCAAGGAGTGGCTGGCCTTCGCCGCGTTCACCGGCAAGCTCGCCGCCGACCCCGCGACGCTGACCCGGCTTCTGGAGATCATCGAGAAGGAGGACGCCGACGCGTTCGGGGCCTTCGTCAAGGAGCGCGACATCCCCGGCTTCGCCCACCAGCTGTGCCACTGGCTGTGCGCAGTGCGGTGCCGCGTGGCCTGCCGCCGGTTCTGCCCGCCGCTGCCGGAGCTGACCCGCGTCGGTTACATCTCGGTCGGTCACCTCGACAGCCAAGGGTATGCCGCCGGGCCGAGCAGCCCGCCCACCTTCACCGGAGCCGATAACCCTGCAGCGGGTATGGGCGACCACCCTTTCGGGGGTAGCGTCCACCTCAACGGCGTCTTCAACGTCGCCGGCACCACCGAGTACAAGGTCGAGGTCGGGCCGTCGGCGGCCGGACCGTGGACGGCGCTGACCCCCGGCGTCGGCGACGCCCGCATCATCTATACGCCGCTGCCGATCTGGAATGAGTACACCCGCAGCCCCTCAGGCGACTGGTATGCCGTGGACGAGATGGGGCTGCTGTCGGAAGGGCAGACCTACCTCACCGACTGGAGTACCGACTCGGCGGACCGAGACGTCACCCGCTACGCGCGGCTCGTCGTGCGCAACGCGGCGCTGGTCGAGTTCTCCGGCAACGCCGTGCCGGTCCGGGTCGACAACGGGGTGCCCTACGGGCCGGGCGGCCCGCCGCAGCGACCGCTTATCGAGTTCAGCCAGGGCGACAAGCCCCTGGAATGCTGCGCCGAGGTGGTCAGGGACAACGGCCCGGTGCAGATCCACATCGAGGGCGAGGACGAGAACTTCTCGCTGCTGTCCGTCATCGCCTACGGTGGATGCAGCGGGTCGGTGTCGATCTACTCGAAGACCTACAACGGCAACCGGGCCGACACCGGAGCGCCCGCGCCGGGGGTCACCATCACCTGGGACCCGTGGGCCGACGGGGTCGAGCCGTGCTGCTACGTCGTCTTCGTCCGGATGTACGACCGGGCGGTGGTCGACAACATGGTCTCCGCGGCCCACCACGTCGAGAACTGGCGCTCGATCACCGTCGCGTGAGCGATGGCGGGCCGGACACCAGGTGGCCCGGAGGCGGCCCGCCTCGAGCGCGAACTGCTCCGCACCGTTCTGGCCCGATGCGGTGCAGGTCGCCACCGCCCGGACCCGCGACCCGAACCTGCTCTGCGCTCTCCCCCGCGGACGGGGCAGACATTGCGCGGCGGGCGGTGCGGACCGCACCTCGCCAGTTACACGCGCCACACTCGTTACAGCACGCCAGCGCCCTACCGCCCGACTTCGCCGTCCCCCTGGCTCCAGCAGCGCGCCGACCTGACCGGAGTGACACATCTCGGCCTGCGGGCGGGCCCGGAAGGTCACACCAATCCGCGCGTCCACCGTGTGGGCGCGGTGGTCAAGTTCCAGCAGGGCACCGGCGATCTTGTCGGCGCTGCTCGTGGCGACGTCCTGGCCGGGGACGGTGGTTTGTTGCGCGTCGGCGGCTTCCACGGCGGCCGTCGCGACCTGCTCGGCGCGGCGAACCTCGCGGGCTCGGAGCCAGCTCGTCAGGCGAGAACGTCTGCGTGTTCGGGTCGTGGCTGGTATCCGGTCAGCAGGACCAGAGCGCCGCGGCTGCCCGAGCCGTCGAATTCCCTTCTCAGCGCGGAAAGTAGCCACTGAGCACGTCCGCAGCCTGGGTGAAACAACCCACCCGGTCCGTGACCAGATCGGTGCGGTGGGTGACCCGTAGCCGCAGCTCGGTCACTAGCGTCGCTGGGACATCTACTGGTGTCAGGTCACCGCGATGGCGCGCTGTCTCGGCGATAGCGTTTGTGTCCCGGGCGTCAGTTTTGGCCTCGCCGGCGTACGCGGTGGACATCTGGTTGACCGTCCGTCCCGGCACGGAGGTGGCCTCCTGCCATGAGCAGTCAGCAGTGCCAGCAGCAGGGCGCTGCATGTGCTGGTGATGTCGACCGCCCACGACACCGCCACCGCCCGCTCGAGGACCTCACCGATCGCCTCGAGGATCGCGGCCTCGTCGTTGACGACCTTGCTCGACCACAGGGTCGAGCCCGTCTCGACGATCAGGCACCTCCAGTGAGGCCCCTTTCCCGACGGCGATTCCCGCCCATCCACGGGCGACTGGTGGTTCATCTGTTCCTCCTTCAGCAGGGGCACGAACTCGTGCACGTGGCCCGGAGAAGCAACCCATCGACGGATCCGCAATCAACGACCAGAACGCACATCTCAATCAGCAGCCATGGGTGCCCGAAGAGGGTCGAGCAGACAATCCACCGCAGCCACTAAGGATGATTGAGGCTCAGCCACACCCGGCCTTCCCGGGCCAACTTGAGCGTGTCTCTTACTAAGCACGCGTAAGTATGTCGAATGATTCGGGCTCTGAATCTGGGGTCGTGGCGGGCAAGGACCCGCGGCAACTGCAGTTCGACTTCGCGTTGTGGACCCGGGACCTGGTGCGCGAGTTCAAGATCGAGTTCAAGATCGAGTTGTCGGCCTCGGCGGTGGGGCGGCTGCTGCACCGGCTCGGACTCTCCCCGCAGCGGCCGTTGTGGCGGGCCTGGCAGGCAGACCCCGAGAAGGTGCAGGCGTGGAAGGAGAGCGAGTACCCCTCGATTGCCAAGGCGGTCAAGAAGACCGGCGGCACGGTCTACTTCGCGGACGAGGCCGGGATCCGGATCACCATGCCCGGACCACCCGGGGCGCGATCGGCAAGACCCCGATCGTGAAGACCACCGGCGCCCGGTTCTCACTGAACATGATCTCCGAGGTGACGGCCCAGGGCCTGCTGCGCTTCTCGTCCTTCAACGGATCGATGACCGGGCAGAAGTTCATCGAGTTCTGCAAGCGGCTGATGGCCGACACCACCGGGCCGGTGTTCCTGATCGTCGATGGACACCCGGTGCACCGCTCCAAACTGGTCAAGGCCTTTGCCGCCAACAGCGGCGGCAAGCTGCGCCTGTACCAGCTGCCCGGCTACTCACCACAGCTCAACCCCGACCAGTGGGTCTGGAAGAACGTCAAGAACGACCGCGTCGGACGTTCCGGAATCACCGGGCCCGACCAGTTCAAGGCTCTTGCGGTCGCCGCGCTGCGCCGCCTGCAGCCGCTGCCCAGATCGTGCGCGGCTTCTTCGGCGATCCCGATCTGGCCTATATCATCGCGGTCTGGTTCGACCTACTAACGCCCGGCTTGGTAAGTGGTGTTTGAGGTGCAAGATCCTGGACGCGAGGTGGACACCGCCGAGGAAGGTGCGCGTGTTTGTCGTAGCGGGTAGCGATGCCGCGCCACTGCTTCAGGTGCAGGTAGCCGCGTTCGACCACGTTGCGCTTCTTGTACGCCGAGGCATCGAACGCGGGGGGCCGGCCACCGGCTCGGCCCTTGGCCTTGCGGCGGGCGATCTGGTCTGACTTCTCCGGGATCGTGTGCCCGATCCTTAGCCGGCGCAATGCTGCCCGCGTCGAGGGATGCGAGTACGCCTTGTCCGCGAGCAACCGGAACCGCCCGGCCGGACCCGGCCTCCCGTAGTCATCGAGCAGCGGCACCAACTGCGGGTTGTCGCCGGCCTGCCCGCCCGTCAACCGCACCTGCACCGGGCAGGTGAACTGATCCGTCAGGGTATGAATCTTGGTCGAGAGCCCGCCCCGGGACCGGCCCAAGGCATGATCAGCCGGCTCGAGCGGCACATTCTTGTCATTCGACCGGCCCCCCTGTGTGGCCCGGAACGGGCTCACCGGCCGGGATGCTCACACTGTCGCGGCGGGCACCAGCCGCGTGTTGATGGGCCCGCACCACCGTGGAGTCCACCGACAACAACTGCTCAACCCCCGCCGGCATCTGGTGGGCGTCCGCGGCCAGCATCCCCGCGCCTTGGGCTGCGGTGAAGATCCGCCCGTACGTTCCGTCCGTTGACCAGCGGAAATGCCGCTTCCACACCGTCTGCCACGGACCGAACTCCACCGGCACATCCCGCCACGGCGACCCGGTGCGATACCGCCAGCAGATGCCCTCGAGCATCACCCGGTGATCGGCCCACGGCCGGCCTCGACGGCCCTGCGAGGTCGGTAGCAGCGGCTCGACAACCGCCCAGAACTCATCCGTAATCTGTCCCTGACGCACCATGAAACGGATCATCACCGGCCGAGCCGCTCATCTTTGGGAGACACGCTCTAGCAAGTGACGGATCGAGGCTCAGCCATCGACGCAAAGAACACCCTGGCCATCCTCGAGGCTGAGACCTCGGGTGACCCGAGCAAGGCCCATCACCCCCTGGTAAGTCGGTCCCGCAGTACATGGGCCAAAGCCGTCCTGCGCATGGTTGCTTCCGCGGGCTACCCGACCGACTGACGTCCAGGACAACGAGCCTTGCGGCGGGTTGGGCGATCGACCACCTCTTCGCGCCTCGGCTCTAGCCGGTCCTGGTGGCGGGCGTCATGCAGGCGCACTTGGCGCACACCTGCCCGCACCAGCCTTCTGGGCTAGTCCCGGAGCCATAATCTGGCGCTGTCCGCACGGCTGCCCATGACCCGATCCGGCGGCTCGCACAATGGAAGTCCGCGGCCGAGGTGGAGCACGAGCGGCAGGTCGACGTGTGCCGATCGCTCCGCCAACGTGAGGGCCTTCGCCGCGAGGGTCTGCGCCGTGAGGGCCGCGGTGAGGGTGCAGCTCCCGGAGTGCACGGCCGTGAGGCGGCCACCATTGATGGAGGCGACGAGTGCCTTGACCTCTAGGTTGAGGCTGAGCTGGAAGTGGACGGTGGCGACCTTGAGCCCGTCGACGAACAGCTCCACGTAGGGTTCCTGCGCCCAGCTGATTTCGTGCGTGACGAGGTCCACAAGTTCCTCGGTGTCGGCCGCCTGCGCGGTACGCCGGGCCGCAGCCATGAGCGTCTGATGACTACGCCATCCCATCATGAGGGCATCCGTGAGGTCGATGGCGAACAGCCCGGCGACCACCTTGGTGAACTCCTCTACGACGGCCGACCCGGTGGCCGCCGAGACGGTCGCCAGCGCGTCCCCTAACAGACTCGCCGCGTGACCGGAAGTGACCGCTGCCCTCAGCACCTCGACGGCGTCCTCGTCGCTGCCGAAGAGCATGGTCCGGACGCTGATCGGCTCGGCTAGGTCGGTGGTCGTCATCACGGCACTTCCTTGAGGTGGCAGCTGGCGGGCGGGCGGTGGGTGGCGAACCTGATGACCCGACTGCTCCGGCCCGGTTCGGAGACCCGAATACGCAGCACGGGCGGAGCACCGGCCCGGACCGCGGCGCGTACAGGCTGACCGAACGGCGCCTGTTCCGAGCGACCTCGAGGTCTGGGGCGGGGCGGCCGTCGCACGACGACCAGCGAGAGGCCGATCAGGGCGAACAGCGCGAGGAGCAAAAGGCGCAGGTCTGGTAAACCGGGGGCTGCGGTTGGCTGCTGCTCCTGAGCCAGACCGGTGGTGAGCACAACGAGTGACGCATCACCAGCGACGCCGCCTGCTCCGGTGATTCGGTCATAGGAGACGATCCAATGCACCACGTATGCCCCGGGCCTGGTGTCACCGGGCACCGCGAACCGCAGCGACCAGTGGCCGCCGGAGTGTGCGCAGCCGGGGTAGGAGCGGGCCAGGAACCGGAGATGGCAGCCGGTGATCACGGTCTCAGCATCTAGCGAGGAGAAGGTCACCGCGACCTGCTCACCGGCCCGCGCGGTATGCGGGCTGAGCGTGACACTGAAGGCCGGCGACGAGATCGTCTCCGGAGGCAGCACCACGAACGCCGTCGCCCCCTTCGCGCCGCCCTCGCCCGGATCGGCGCGCAGATAGTTTACGTGCTGATAGCTCAGGCCCCAACGGATCCGCCGCGGGCCCGGCTTGCTGCCCTCCGGGACAGTGAAACCCACCGACCACTGCGTGCCGGACCCCGCGCAACCCGAAAATGATCGGCCATCGAGTTCAGCTGTACAGCCGGTGATGGGAACATCCGCCGACGAGAACGACACGATGACAGCCTCACCGGCACGCGCGGACGTGGGGTCGACGGTCACCGTAAAGGCGGGTGCCGGGGGCAGGACGGTGAAAGGCGCAGCCCCGGTAGAGTTGGCCTCGCCAACGCCATCGGGATCGTTGAACTGGTAGGTCACGCCCCATCCGATCTCCCGCGGGCCCGGCTTGCTGCCCTCCGGGACAGTGAAACGCACCGACCACTGCGTGCCGGACCCCTCACAATCCGGCAATGTCTGGCCATCGAACTGGGCCTCGCAGCCGGAGATCGGGCCGTTCAGCGACGAGAACGTCACCGTGACGGCCTGTCCTGGACGCGCAGACGTGGGGCCGACCGTCACCCGGACCGGCGAATCTCCCGTTGCTGCCAGAGCAGGAGTTGCGCACAGAGAGAACGTGAAGAGCAGAGCGAGCACCCAACCCATATGGTGACGCCATCCAACATTCGTGCCCCGCCGGTACAGCATGGCCCGCTCCTCCGAACAGAGATCTCACCTTGAGGAGAACGCCCGTTCGCGCCTGATACACCTTTGCCCTGGCCAGCGCCCTCCCCCTCCCGTGGTCGGCACAGTCCCGACCGACGCGTCCGGCCCACTCGAACGTGCTGGGCCTCCAGGTACATGGGTGGCGATCGTGGGACTCCATTCCGGAAGACTCTGCAACTGCTCCGGGGTCACGTTGAGGAACCCGAGGGCAGTCGGGATCGCTCATCACCGCCAGGGACGCGCCGTGCTCGGGCAGATGGGCGGTGAGCAGGTCGCGATTCATAGTGCGTCGACCGGAGGACCCCAGGTCGGTACGCCGGTTGGTGTCCGGGACCGACGCTGCCGAGAGCCACGTCATGCATGGGCGCCGTTGTGCGCCCGGCTAGTCGAACCATCAAGGCGCACGAGCACATCGACGGAGCGACCCGCCTACGTATCAGAGGCGCATTTGCGCGCTCATCATTTGGTGAACGAAATTTCACCTCGGTCCGGCGCTCGCTCTGTGGATCAGAACGACCGTCGCGACGTCAGCAGGATGGTTCGGTTCCTCCGGGTCGTGCAGGACGAGGACCCGACCGGTCGGGGGCGTGCCCTGGCCATCGGCGCCGTATCCACTTTCCTGCGAAGTGCCAACACTGGGGACTGGGGTACAGCGGCCGCGCCCAAGCCCTCTCCCACGCACCCGGAGCAGCGCCACGGGGACAACCTCGTCCGACCGTCGATGGTCACAAGGGCAGCCAGATGCGAGGTGGTCGCGCACCATCTGCTGCGTAAGGCCGGCGTCAACGAGGACCTGAGCACGGCGCGGGCACACCCACTCGCAAGCCAGCCGTTCGTGAAGGAGCCTGGCGCCCCGCCGGCCCAGGAACGGGGGCCCCCCGTGGGCCGAGGGCCGGCACACCCGGGCGTTGAGCATCGGAGCACTCGAAGTCGCTGGCGACCCAGCAGGCGGCGCTCGACAAAGCCAGTCGTGGCCAGCCTCATAGCGCACCTGAAAGCTAGCTGATCCACCCCACCGAAAGAGAGACCGCCATGTCCGAGCACCCCCCCGAGGTCGACGGCCTCGACGATGAAGCCGTCGCCGCAGTTAGCCCCGAAACCGAGAACCAAACCACGTTCTTCGTCAAACCGGACGACGAAACCGTCACGGTCAACGACGACCAGACACCCGCCCCACTCACATAGGAAGAGAGCGCCTGATGGCCACCGCGAAGCAGTTCCTCACCACCGCCGCCAGCCAGATCGGCACCATGGAAGGCCGCGACCCGGACGGCAACTGGAACAACCTGCAGAAGTTCGGCAAGTGGTACGGCCTCAACGGGTACGCGTGGTGCGCCATGTTCGTCTCGTGGTGCGCCAACGAGGTCGGCGGTCTTGGCACCAAGGTCCCCAAGTACGCGGCCGTCTCCGCGGGTCTGGCCTGGTACCGGGCCCGCAACAAGAGCGGCGCCTGGCCTCCCCAGCCTGGAGACGTTTTCATGCTGCGCCACTACTTCGGCGGAAGTTGGAACACGGCGCACACCGGCATCGTCGAACGGTGGACCCCGACCAACGCGGCCGGCACCTGCGGCAAGATCACAACCATCGAGGGCAACACCAACACGGGCGGGTCAGCCCAGGGCAACGGCGTCTACCGCCTCACCCGGTCGGACTCGAAGAACGACCAGGCAATCATCTACTGCCGCCCCGGCTGGGACAAAGAGCACATCATTGACCCGACCCCGCCCAAGCCCCAGATCTGCGTCTCACACCTGTACAAGGGCGCGAAGAACGACCCCGATAACGACGACGTGATCCAGCTCAACCGCGCAGTGTGGAACGCGCTCGGTAAGGAGGACTCCGCCTACTGCAAGGCGCACGCCGCGAACTGGGCCAAGGAGTCTGAGGAGGTCTACGGATGGGAGACCGCTGAGGCCGTCTATGCGCTCTACAAAGTGCTGAAGAGGAAGTACCCCAAGAACTCTGACTGGGCCAGCCTCCCCTCCCACTCCCACTCCGACTGGGCCACCCCCGGCCCGAAACTACTCATTGCCCTCGGTTTCAAAGTGCTCCCGGGATGACCACCCACGAGGGCGCGTACGCGGCTGTGAAGACCTTGCCCATCCCGCCGTGGCGCAGCACCGCCATGTCATCGATGCTGTCCGCGCCGGCGAGCATCCCACCGATCAGGGAGGCGACCTTCAGCCCGGCGTTGGCGCCCTTGTCGGTGGCCACGGTCAGGCGCGCAGCCGTGAGTGTTCGCAGGCCGGCCGCGTCGGCCAGAGCCATGAGGGGGACGAGCCCGGCGGACGACACCAAATTCGGGTCATCAAAGACCGCGGAGGTCCGGGTCAGGGTGTGAGAGAGTTTCACCTACGAGATGCCCCTTGCGTGCGACGTGAATTGTTGCCTGAAGAACTCCAATTCTGCTGCAGCACAGGGGCATTCTCATGTTCCGACGCGCTGAATCACCTCACAACACCCTGTTCATCGGTGGATAGAGGCTAAGGAGCACGCCGACCCTTGATACGCAGGCTGTCCAGTAGAGTGGTACAGATGTGAGTTGGGTACTTGTCAGCTTTCCTGTTGCGGCAACGTCGACGCCGAGGCCTTCCCGGCTGCCCTTCTTGAACTCAGCGGCGACGCCACCGCCGGATGCGACGATCGTGTGGGTGGCGCCTAACTTGCGGGACTCTTCGAGTCGGAACCTGTTCCCATCGACAGCCACAATGTCAGCTGCCTGATGCAGTAGCCGTTATCACGGCGGCTAGCCCGACGGGTCCGACGCCGATGACCGCGACGTCGCCCTCCTTTACGGCTCCGTTGAGGACGCCGCGACCGGAGTGGACTCATACAAGTCGACGGTCTGCCGACCAAACTCCTCGGAGTAGTCCTTGCACGAGATGGTTCAGGATCATCTCGCTCTCTTCCGCAAGGCGGGATTCAGCGTGTCCAAGAACCCAGGGGTCAAGGCCCCTCTTGGGGACTTCGATGGTGACGCCGACGTGAACTCGTTCCAGCGAATCCGCTACTCGGGTGTGACGACCGGACGTATGCTGTGAGAACTGTGGGCCGCTGAGAGCACGTTTCGCTGGGCAAACGCTCAGTAGGCCTTGGGCAAGCGGTCCACGGCCATTACGGTTCCGTGCGGACTCCTGCGTCGGAGCTCATTCGCCTGAGGACAAGACACGTTCGGCGACCTGGAACGCAGGCATCTCCGCTGCCAGGCGCATGAGTTCCCGGCCGGCATCCATGACGAGGGCGTCATGCAGCGCGTCCAGGTGGGTGCGCGATGTGGCCGGGCGCCAGCACCACGTATGGGAGAACCCGCGAATCGGGCTGATCAGCTCCACGTCGCGCACCCAGTCGCCGAACTCGCCCGTGACCGGCCCACCCACCAGGTCGCTCGAGAGGCCGGCCCACCGGGCACGGAAGTACAGGTTGGTCCAGCGGGTCGCGGCGAACGGCGCACCGTGATCGAATTGGACAAACGTCCGGGGTTTCGCCCGGGCGTCCCCGGTGGTGTAACTGCGCTCGAACGTGCACCTCTGGAATCGGCCATCCGCGGAGGTGACCGGTGGGCACATCGGCAGGACCCGGTCCAGCTGGGCGGCCCGGAATTCCGCGCGACTGGTCGCCATCAGGAACCCGGCGTACGTGAGCGGGCTGCCGACGGTGACCAGGTCGGTGACCAGCCACGGCTGGGTGTTACGGCGGGTCTGCAGCCACGCCTGGTGTTGCAGGTCCTGCGGGTCCGCCGCCATGGCGGGGTCCGCGATGGCACGCTCGACCGCGACCAGCTCCTTGAAGCTCGTCCGGCCGGGCCGCAGGTGCGACGTGTAGTGCCGGATCCACGCGTAGTTGACCACGTCGTATGCGATGACGCTGCCAAGGCTGTGCCCGAGGATCACGATCCGGTCGTACCGGCCGTCGGTGTGCAGCGGTTCGACGAGGTCGACCCCCGCCTGGCGGATGGCCTGTCAAACTGCCACCGCGGCAGGGCCCACGACCCGGCGAGCTGGGCGAGCAGGACGACCGCCAGCCCGAGCAGGAGCCCCCACACCAATAACCAGGCCGGTAGCAGTGGCCGGGGAACGGTCCGGCGGAGGAGGAGCCTGCGGGCCCAGTACGCCACTTGACCGATAGTGGTGTCTCGGATCAGGTGTGCCCAGTAGAGCTCGTATACGTCCGTGGCGGGCCGCACCCTGCCCTCGGTGGCCTGCAATGTCACGGTCCGAAGCTCGAAGGAATCAGAGGCCCAGTCCGGCCTCACGAACGAGGTCGCGTCCGGCTCGGCGACCACTCACTGGCAACCAGGGAACGCAGCGTTCGTCCGGGCTCCTGCTCGCCGATCCCGTGGATCACCACGACGGCCTGGCGCGGGTTGTCCCTCCGCTTGGCGACCCGGGCAAGGAGGCTCTCCAGCCGGTCGCGGGCCGCGCCCAGGAAGCACCCGATGTCGGCCGCATGAGCCTCGGAATAGGAGCCTGTCTCCGTGATGTGCAACTGCGCGCCCGCCGAGTTCGCGGTGACGGCGAGGGTCAGCACCCCGACGCCCGCGTCGGGTGCCGACCACCCGTGAGCCGGACCGAGTTCCGCCTCGAGTGTGGAACCCCACGTGATTGAGGTCAGCGTCCCGCGCCGCCAGGTCCCCGCTTGACCGGAGAGCACAAGCCGACGCCCGGTCGGGTCGGGTCGGCGGAACCGTCGCCGAGCCACTGTGGAAGCAGCCTGCGTCGCCACAGCAGTTCCCACAGCTCGCCGGGGGACAGTCCCGGCGCCTGGACGACCTCGCTGACGCTCACCCCCTAGCCTCCTCGAGCCGCACCTTCAGGTGGTCGACTAGCGCCCGGCTCGGTTCCCGAGTGCCGTCCCACACGGCGAACAGCTCGCGCAGGGCCGCGGCGCAGATCGCACGAAGCGCACGTAGCTCGCTGCCGGGGTCTTCGGGGGGCGGCGCCCACGCGCCGTGAGCGTTGGCGTTGCGCACAGCGCGGCCCTCGGCCGCGAACCAGGCAGCCTCGTTCGCGTCGAGTCCTGGCAACATGCCGACCAGGTGCTCCAGTTGTACTTCGTCCCCAGGTGGCCGGAACCGGCCGAGCAAACCTTCCAGGCCTAACCGAACCCTAGCCGTGGCTTCGCGAGACCCCGAGAGCAGGCCCGAGAGCAGACCCGAGGGCCGCCACGGATGCCGGCAGCGACGCGGGCCGATCGACTCGCCCTACGCTGGCGTCGTGAGAGAGCCGCTGACCCGCCTGCCCGACGGCACCGTGAAGCAGGTCAGCCCGTTCACCGGCACGCAGGTCTGGACGCTGCCGGGGCGCGCCGCGCGACCCCTCGATCGGCCGGAGGGGTCTATCCGGCCACTCGATCCCGCCCTCCACGATCGGCACTGCGCCTTCTGCTGGGCGCGGATGATCGAGACCACGCCTGAGATCACACGGGTCGTTCGCGACGACGTGGACGGCTGGCGGCGGCTGCGTGCTGTCGCCCCCGAGTCGTTGTGGTCGACCACGCCGGAGTTCCGGCTGTTCCCGAACCTCTTCGAGATTCTCAGCTACGACTACTGGCATCTGTCGCACGGGTTCGAACCGACCCCCGACTCACAGGCCCGACGGGAGGCCTACCTGGCGTCACCCGCCGGCTGGGCCCATCTCGAGGCCCTGGCGCGCGTCCGCATGCGGGCCAGGAATGCGCCACGATGGGATGCCGAGCCGCTGGCCGAGTCGGACGTCGACCGCGAGTCGGTCGGGTTGTTCGCCGGCAACCATCACGTCATCGCGGCCCGCCGCCACTACCGCGACGGGGCGACCGACGACTCACAGCTCGCGTCGTCAGGAACCCTGACGCCCGAAGAGCACTGCCAGTACACGGCCTTCGCCATCTCTGCCATGGACGACCTCTACCGGGGCAACCCCCACGCTCGATACGTCGCCGTGTTCCAGAACTGGCTCCGCCCGGCAGGGGCGTCGTTCGACCACCTGCACAAGCAGCTCGTGGCGATCGACGAGCTCGGAGCCCAGCTCGAACGCGAGGCGGCCCGGCTGCAGACCGAGCCCGATCTCTACGCGCGCTGGGGCGCCGGGTATGCCGGTGAGCAGGGACTGGTCGTGGCCCGCACGCCCACCGCCGTCGCCTTCGCCGGGGTGGGCCATCGCTACCCGTCGCTCGAGGTGCACACCACGCGACCCGACTGCCGACCATGGCAGCTCGAAGACGACGAGGTGCGCGACTTCTCCGACCTGCTGCACGCCTGCCATGCGGCTACCGGCGTCCACGTGCCGACCAACGAGGAGTGGCATCATCGACCGCCCTCGTTCGACCTGCCGATGCCGCTGCGGGCCGTGCTCAAGTGGCGAGTGTCGACTCTGGCGGGGTTCGAGGGCGGCACCAACATCTACGTCAACACCATCGACCCATGGACGGTGCGAGACCACACCAGCAGCCGCCTTCGAGATCTCGCTTCTCGTGGGCTGGTCTCTGCGCGTGTGCAGCTCGTCAGCTAGAACCTGATCCGGGCCAGGCGAATCAGGAAGTGAAGGCCATCATCTCGGTAAGGTCGGCCCGGCGCAGGTCCCGCTGGTCGAGCACATAGTTCTGCCGCATCAGCCACGGCGCCGCGTCACCCTGTTGGGGCAGCACCCCTTCCGATCGCCGCACGTAGCCCGACGTGAGCGGCAGCAACGGGCGTCCGGTCAGGCCATCGGGGACCTGCGGCGTCGCCGAGCGCCATCCCCGCTGTTGCATCAGCCTGAGCAGACGGCACACGTAGCGGCTCGTGAGGTCGGCCCGTAGCGTCCACGATGCGTTGACGTAACCCACGCACGCGGCCAGGTTCGGCACTCCCCCGAACATGGCGCCGCGGTAGGTGACGAGATCGCCACTCTTCCGGGCCTGCCCGTCGACGCTGATGACGATGCCGCCGGCGAACCTCAGGGTGAGGCCGGTGGCCGTCACGATGATGTCGGCGTCGAGCTCGCGGCCCGAGGCCAGCCGGATGCCGCGCCGCGTGAAACGGTCGATGGTGTCGGTCACGACGTGGGCCCGACCGCCCCGCAGCGCCACGAACAGGTCGCCATCCGGCACCACACACAGTCGCTGGTCCCACGGGTCGTAGGCCGGTTGGAAGTGCTCGCGAACCACCTCGGCCGACCCGATGCCCCGCTCGGCGCCCTTGGTCAGCATCGCGCGCGCGAGCTTCGGCCGGCGCCGCGTCAGCTGGTAGAACGCCGAGGTGGTGGCGATGTTCTTGTAGCGCACCAACGTCGCAGCCGCGCCGCTCGGCAGAACGGCGCGAGCGAACTCGCTCGCTCGGTCGCGGCGGGGCAACGACGTCACCCACGTCGGGCTGCGCTGGAGCATCGTCACATCGGCGCCGCGCTCCTCCAACGCGGGCACGAGGGTGACCGCCGTGGCACCGGAGCCGATCACGACCACCTTGCGGCCAGAGACCTCGAGATCATCGGGCCAGAACTGCGGATGCACGACGTCGCCGTCGAACTCATCGCGGCCGGCGAACTCCGGGGAATGACCGCGCTCGTAGTCGTAGTAGCCACAGCACAGGTAGAGAAAGCCGCAGGTCAGCTGTTGCCGTACACCGTCACGCTCGACGGTGACAGCCCAATGGGCCTGCTCGCTCGACCAGTCGGCAGCGATGACGGAATGTCCGAACCGGATGTGCTCATCGATGCCGAACCTCTCGGCGGTGCGACCGATGTAGTCACGGATCTGGTCGCCGTCGGCGATCGAGTCCTGGCCGTCCCACGGCGCGAAGGGGTAGCCGAGCGTCGCCATGTCGGAGTCGGAGCGCACTCCGGGATACCGGAACAGGTCCCACGTGCCACCCACGGCCTGGCGCGCCTCGAGCAGCGCGTAGGAAAGGTCGGGGCACCTGGTCTGCAGCCGGTAGGCCGCCCCCACTCCGGAGAGGCCGGCACCGACCACGAGCACGTCGAGGTGTTCGGTCACCAGGTCATTGTTGCCTTGCCCGTCTGTGACCTTCACCGCTGGGAGGCCTACCGGCGGGTAACTACGCACTACGCTCGGCGGTGTGACCGCCTACCCGCACCTGCTCGAGCCCCTCGACCTGGGCTTCACCACTTTGCCCAACCGGGTGGTGATGGGCTCGATGCACACCGGTCTCGAAGACCGTGCCCGCGACGTCGACCGGCTGGCCGCCTACTTCGCCGAACGCGCGCGTGGTGGCGTGGGCCTCATGGTGACGGGCGGGTTCGCACCCGCCCTGACGGGCACGCTCTACCCCGGAGGCTCGTCGCTGACGACGCATAGGCAGGCCCGCCGGCATCAGCGCATCACCCGGGCCGTGCACCGCGAAGGCGGCAAGATCGTCCTCCAGATCCTGCACGCCGGCCGCTACGCCTACCATCCGCTCGCGGTCTCGGCTTCGGCGGTGAAGTCGCCCATTTCGCCGTTCCGCCCCCGCGCCCTGACGGCAGCCGGCGTCCGCCGACAGATCGCCGCCTACGCTCGCTGCGCCGAGCTCGCACGCGAGGCCGGCTATGACGGTGTCGAGATCATGGGCTCGGAGGGCTACCTGATCAACCAGTTCCTCGCCCCGCACACCAACCGTCGCACCGACGAGTGGGGCGGCTCGGCGGCCAACCGGCAACGGCTACCCGTCGAGATCGTCCGGGCCGTGCGGGCGGCGGCCGGGCCCGACTTCATCGTGATGTACCGGCTGTCGATGCTCGACCTCGTCGACGACGGCCAGACGTGGAACGAGGTGGTGTCGTTGGCCCAGGCCGTCGAGTCGGCCGGAACCACCTTGATCAGCACCGGTATCGGCTGGCATGAGGCTCGCGTGCCGACCATCGTGACCTCCGTGCCACGGGGCGCCTTCGTCGACGTGACGGCGGCCATCAAGCCGCACGTGGGCGTGCCCGTGGTCGCCTCGAACCGGATCACCATGCCCGACCTGGCCGAACGCATCGTGGCCGAGGGAAAGGCCGACCTCGTGTCGATGGCCCGGCCCCTGCTGGCTGACCCCGACTGGGTCGCCAAGGCCGCTGCCGGCGCGGCCGACGAGATCAACACCTGCATCGCGTGCAACCAGGCCTGTCTCGACCACACCTTCGCCCGCAAGACGGCATCGTGTCTCGTCAACCCCCGCGCCGGGCACGAGACGACCCTCGTGCTGGGCCAGACGCGGGAGGCCAAGTCGGTGGCGGTGGTCGGCGCCGGCCCGGCCGGCCTGGCCGCCGCCACCTCGCTCGCCGAGCGGGGGCACGAGGTCGAGCTCTTCGAGGCCGCCGACGATCTTGGCGGCCAGTTCGCCATCGCCATGCGCATCCCCGGCAAGGAGGACTTCGCCGAGACGATCCGCTACTACCGGCGCCGACTCGAGAAGCAGGGCGTCAAGGTGCACCTGGGCACCAGGGCCGACGCCGACGACCTGACCGGCTTCGACGAGGTCGTTGTGGCAACCGGCGTCGCGCCCCGCATGCCGCAGATCCCCGGCATCGAACACCCCAAGGTGATCACCTACGCCCAGCTGGTGCTCGGCGAGGCCGCGACGGGTGACTGCGTGGCCGTCATCGGCGCCGGTGGCATCGGGGTCGACGTGTCAGAGTTCCTCACCCATCCACGCTCCCCCTTGAGCGCCGAGCAGTGGATGGTCGAGTGGGGGGTCGGCGTCCTCGGCGAGTCCCGGGGTGGCCTGGCGGCACCACGCCCCACGGCATCCCCGCGCGAGGTGCACCTGCTCCAGCGCAAGGAGAGTGGGATCGGGAGGGGGCTGGGCAAGACCACCGGGTGGGTGCACCGGGCATCGCTGAAGGCCAAGGGGGTCCACCTCCACACCGGCGTCATCTACGAGCTCATCGACGACGCCGGCCTGCACATCAGCAGAGGCGAGAGCCGTTCGGACACGACCGTCATCCCGGCCGACACGATCGTCGTCTGTGCCGGGCAGGAGTCGGTGAACGACCTCGTCGCCGAGCTGCACGGGCGCGCGGCTCGCGTTCACGTCATCGGTGGTGCCGACATCGCCGCCGAGCTCGACGCCAAGCGGGCGATCCGCCAGGCGACCGAGCTGGCCGCGCACATCTGACCCGGCCCCGGCCGCCAGTCCCCTCGGGTCAGCCGGCCCTGCTGAGCAGTGCGTGCATCAGGCCGGCGGCGTCACCGGCCCCGTGCTCGTCGCGTATCCGCGCACCGAGGTCGCGAGCCGTCGACATCACGGTCGGCGCCAGCGCGACCTTGAGCACCGGGCCCAGGCGCGCGGGGTCGAAGTGCTTGCGGGCCAACGGAACCGAGCCGACGCCCAGCTCGGCCACCCGCCGCCCCCAGTAGGGCTGGTCGGCGATGTGCGGAACGACGACCTGCGGCGTACCCGCGCGCATGGCCGCCGCCGTGGTGCCGGCGCCGCCGTGGTGGACGACTGCTGCGCACCGTGGAAAGAGCCAGTCGTGCGGCACCGTCTCGACGGCCAGCACGTCGCCTGGCAACGGCGCCGCCCCGAAATCGGCCCACCCTGAGCTGACGATGCCACGGCGGCCCGCGTGGCGCAGGGCGGTGACGAAGGTTCTGACCACCCCGGCCGGGTCACCGGTCGGCATCGAGCCGAAGCCGAGGTAGACGGGCGGCGACCCATCGTCGACGAAGGCGCGGAGGGCCGGGTCGACGACACCCGCATCGGACGCGTCGGATGCCGTCGGGAACCAGAAGCCCGTCTGTCGGATGGACGACGGCCAGTCGGGTGACGGAGGAACGGCAAGGGGGCTCGCCGCGAGCAGGGTGGGGGTCCGTCGTGCGGCAGCGGCGTAGCCGAGCATCGTGCGACCGGGCAGACCGTGCCGGCGCCGCAACAGGTCACCGGTCGACCGCACGACGCTCCAGGCCGCCTGCGCCGCCAGCCAGCTCCAGCCGAGATTGAGCACCGACCGTGCCGTGGGACGCAGGGCGAAGGTCGACGAGGCACCGAACGCCGTCGGCCACACGGGTTGGAATGTCGCGTAGACGTGGCGGGTGCGCTGACCCCGTGTTGTCCCTGCCAGGGTCTCGACGGCGTCGAACGTCAGCGCACTCGACACGACGGCATCCGCCAAACCGACGAGACGTTCGAGGTCGTCGGCCAGCGTCGATGCGACGTGGCGCATCACCGTCCGCATCAGCCGCGCCTCGCGAACCTGGTTGGTGCTCGACCCGCCGAGCCACTCCCGTCCGATGTCGGACTCGATGCCGCCGCGCAGGTCGAACGAGAGCGGCTCGAAGCGGAGGCCGTGCCCGACCACCAGGTCTCGGAACTCGTCGGCGGCGGCCAGCGACACGGTGTATCCGAGGCGGTGCAGCGACTCCCCCAGTGCGACGAACGGCTGCACGTCGCCGCGCGAACCCATCCCGACCAGCAGCACCCTCACTCGAGCAGCTGACGCACTCGGGGCGCGACCTCCTCCGCGTACAGACGGATGCACTCCATCCGCTGTTCGTGCGGCAGGGTGCCGAAGGAGTACTTGAGCTGAAAGCGCGAGATGCCAAGGGAGCGAGCGGTATCCGCGATCTTGGTCGCCACCGTCTCGGGCGATCCGCAGTAGACGGCCCCTTCCGGCCCGAGCTGCGCCCGCGCCTGACCCTCACCCATCGGCGCCCACCCGCGCTCGCGCCCCAGCTTGTTCATGAACGGGATGAAGTGCGGCAGGAACTGCTCGATCGCCTGCTCGTCGGTGGCGGCGACGTAGCCGGGAGAGTGCACCCCGATCGGCAGCTCGGGCCGGCCCATCTCCGTCAGGGCGCGACGGTAAAGGTCGGCCAGCGGCACGAACTGCTTGGACGAGCCCCCGATGATCGCGATGACGATCGGAAAGCCGTGGTGCGCCGCTCGAACCACCGACTGCGGGGTTCCCCCCACCCCCACCCACGTGCGCAGCCGGCCCGACTCCGTCGCCGGCACGACGCCGTTGACCTCGACCGGGGGGCGGAACGTGCCGGTCCACGACACCGGGCCCTCGGACAGTACCGCCGCCAACAGGTCGAGCTTCTCGGAGAACAGGGTCTCGTACTGCTGCAGGTCGAGTCCGAACAGCGGAAAGGACTCGACGAACGAGCCTCTGCCGACGGTGATCTCGGCACGGCCGTGGCTGATCGCATCCAGCGTCGAGAAGCGCTGGAACACCCGGACCGGGTCGTCCGAGCTGAGCACGGTGACCGACGTGCCGAGCGTGATCCGCTCCGTGCGGGCGGCGAGCGCGGCGAGCACGATGTCGGGCGCGCTGATCGCGAAGTCGGGGCGGTGGTGCTCGCCGACGCCGAAGAAGTCGAGGCCGAGCCGTTCGGCCAGCTCGCCCTCGGCCATCACCTCGCGGATGACGACGGCGGGATGCAGCGGCGTACCGTCGGTGCCGCCGGTGTCGTTCGCCACGTCTCCGAAGGTGTCGAGCCCGAGTTCGAGGGTCATGCCCCCATCGTAGGGAGGTCGGAGTCGGCGCCGAGCGCCCACACCCGGCGTTCCACGGGGTTCCAGCGGCGCAGGGAGGTGATCGCCCCCTCGAGCTCGTCCAGACGCCCGAGCGCATCGAGCACGCCACCCAGCCGGCCCCGGTCGACGCCCCGCGCCAGGGTCACGTGCGGGGTCCAGCGGCCAGGCAGCACCAGATCCGACACTCCCTCACCGCCGGCCATGAGGGCCGCGACGGCCGCCTGGAGCCGCAACAGCGGCTCGCTCGGCACGACGAGATGGGCCACGACGAGCCGGCGACCGCCGAGCAGCACGAGCGGGCCGAGGCGGCACGCCAGCGGCAGCCCCGCCCCCGGGTCGCCGGCGAGGTCGACGAGCCCCTGTTCCACGTCGGCCGGCACGCACTCGGCCACCGACAGGGTCAGGTGCGGCGAGTTCGACTGGCCGCGGTGACTCGCCTGGCTCGGCAGCCCGGCATCCGCGAGCACCGCCCACCGGCGGCGCACCTCGGCATCGGTGGCCTCGTCGAAGACCCCCTCGACCGACTGCCTCGGCGACACGCTCACCGGTCGAGGATAGCCAGCATCCGGGCCAGCGACCGTCGCTCGGATGCCGTGAGGTCGCCGAAGAAGTGCTCGGCGTCGGCGCGTCGGGCCGCGTCGACCTGCGCCAGCACCGCCTCCCCCTGCGGCGTGAGGCGCACGGTCATGGCCCGTCGGTCGTCGGGGTCGGGCTCGCGGTCGACGAGGCCACGCCCCTCGAGACGGTCGATGACGTCGGTCGCCGAACGGGGCGCGATGCGCAGGTGCTCGGCGACGACACCCAACCTCGTCGGTCCGTGACGCCCGACGACCCGCAGCGCCCGTCCGTCGTGGGGCGAGAGGTCGACCGGCCCGAGACCCACCGACCACCGGCGACGCAGGGCCCGCGCCGCTCCCATCAGCAGCTCGTCGAGGGCCGGCTCCGCGCCGGCCACCGGCTGGGGCGTGACGTCATCGGCAGGGGGCATGCCCAGCAGCATACGGCTCGAGTTGCGCCTCTACCTCATTGTGAGGTAACCTCACCATCATGAAACGGAGAACAGAAATGGAGTGCCATTGACCACCCCCAC
>JAKDLG010000266.1 GCA_030452985.1 Humibacillus sp. | reverse complement strand
CCGGTGCGGGTGTACGAGCCGGCGCCCGGCAGCGTGACCGGCGACCGTGACGTCGCGGTGACGATGCCCGACGGAACCGTGTTGCGGGTCAACGTCTTCCGACCGCCGGGAGACGGGCCGTTCCCAGTGCTCCTGTCTGCTCATCCCTATGGCAAGGACCTGCTCCCGAGCCGCCGCGCAGGCAGGTCGAGGTTCTCCGTGCAGTACCGGATGATGCGCCAGCCCGACCCGGTCACCTTCTCGACGCTGACCAGCTGGGAGGCGCCCGACCCCGCCTGGTGGACCGGGCAGGGCTACGCCCTCGTCAACGCCGATCTGCGCGGCTCCGGCACGTCCGACGGGGTCGGGTCGCTGATGTCCGACGCCGAGGCGGCCGACGTCTACGACCTGGTCGAATGGGCCGGGCGGCAGCCGTGGTCGACCGGCGACGTGGGCATGTTGGGCGTCTCGTACCTGGCGATGTCCCAGTACAAGGGCGCCGCCCTGGCACCGCCCTCGCTCAAGGCGATCTGCCCGTGGGAGGGGATGACCGATCCCTACCGCGACCTGATGCGCCCCGGAGGCCTGCGCGAGCGCGGGTTCACGGTGATCTGGGCCGCCGGGACCAAACGCACCAGCCGGCTCGACACGGACATCGCCGCGCAGCAACGGAATCACCCCCTGCGGGACGCATGGTGGCAGGCCCACACCCCGGACCTCGAGAAGATCGAGGTGCCGATGTTGGTGTGCACCAGCTTCTCCGACAACGACCTGCACTCCCGCGGCTCGTTCCGCGCGTTCCAGACGGTCCGCTCCCCGCACCGGTTCGCCTACACCCACCGCGGCGGCAAGTGGGTGACGTTCTATGGAGAGCCGGCCCGGACGGCGCAACGGGCCTTCTTCGACCGTTACCTGCGCGGCCTCGACGTGCCGGAGCCGCCAAGGGTTCGCCTGGAGGTGCGAGAGGCTCGCGATCAGGTCGTGCAGGTCCGCGACGAGCACGAGTGGCCACTGGCCCGCACCGAGTGGACATCGCTGCACCTCGCGCTCGGTGGCCGGTTGAGTACCGAGCCGCTCGGTCGGGCCGGGAGCATGTCGTTCCACACCAGACGCCAGGCCGCGGCCTTCACGTTCCGCTTCTCCGACGAGACCGAACTGACCGGGCCGATGGCGCTGCGGCTCTGGCTCGCCCTCGAGGGAACCGACGACGTCGACCTCGTGGTCGGGGTCGAGAAGTGGCGCGGCCGCCGGTACGTCGGCTTCGAAGGCTCGTACGGCTTCGGTCGCGACCGGGTGACCACCGGCTGGCAGAAGGCCTCCCTGCGCGAGCTCGACGAGGCGGCCTCGAGCACCGGCCAGCCCGTCCACACCTACCGGACCCGCGAGCCGCTGCAACCGGGCGAGATCGTCCCCGTCGACGTTGCCCTGGGACCCTCCGCGACGCTGTTCCGCCCCGGGGAGTCGCTCCGGCTCGTCATCGGCGGGCGGTGGCTGTGGCCGCTCAACCCGCTCACCGGGAACTTCCCGGCCCGGTACAGCCGCGCCCACGCCGGCCTGTGCACCCTGCACTGGGGGCCGGACCGGCCGGCGCACCTGCTCGTACCCCGCATCCCGGCGCGCCCCACGTGAGCGTCCGCGCGCGGGTTTGGCGCGCAACTCGTCGACCTGATCGGCGGGACGGCCTGGCGCGAGGCCGGCGTGGAGCTCCGATACGTGTGAGGAAGGAAGATGACCATGCGAGTTCTCGTGCTGGGAGCCGGATTCGGCGGGCTGGAGCTGACCACGCGTCTGTCCGACGAGGTCGGGGCCGACGCGGAGGTCGTGCTGATCGACCGGGCTGACGCCTTCGTCATGGGCTTCTCGAAGCTCGACGTCATGTTCGGTCGCACCATCGCCGACGCGGTGCATCATCGCTACGCCGACATCGTCAAACCAGGGGTGACGTTCGTGCAGAGCACGATCCGCCACATCGACCCGGTCCGCCGCAGGGTCGAGACCGACGCTGGGCGATTCGAGGGCGACGTCATGGTGGTGGCGCTGGGGGCGGATCTCGACCCGGCGGCGACGCCCGGGCTCGTCGAGGCCGGTATCGACTACTACACCCCCGCCGGCGCGTTCGCTGCGCGTGACGTGCTGGACTCCTTCGACGGTGGGCGCGTGATCGTCGGTGTCACCTCGACCCCGTTCAAGTGCCCTCCGGCACCCAGCGAGACCGCGTTGATGATGCACGACTTCCTGACCGAGCGGGGGCTGCGCGACGGGAGCGAGATCTCACTGGTGATGCCCCTGGGCAACCCGATCCCGCCGTCTCCGCAGGCGTCCGAGGCGGTGCTGGCCGCGTTCCGCGAGCGTGGGATCCATTGGCATCCAAACTCCGTCGTGCGGCGGCTCGATCCGCAGCGGCGGGTCGTGCTGCTCGCCGACGGGGAAGAGCTGCCCTTCGACCTGTTCCTCGGCGTGCCGAAGCATCGGGTCCCTGAGGTCGTCGCGGAGTCCGGAATGTGTGTCGACGGCTGGATCCCGGTGGATCCGTTGACGCTGCAGACCCGCTTCCCGGATGTGTATGCCGTGGGCGACGTGACCAGCGTCGGCACCCCCAAGGCGGGAGTGTTCTCCGAGGGGCAGGCCGGGGTGGTCGCCGACCAGCTGATCGCCCGGCACCGCAACGGCAGGTCGGCCTCGACCTATCACGGAACCGGCGCGTGCTACATCGAGTTCGGGCACGAGAGCGTCGCGCGCGTCGAGGTGACGTTCCGCAGCGGCGAGCCGCCCACGGGGATCTTCGAGGCGGCCTCCCCGCAACTGTTGCAGGACAAGGCGGGCTTCGGCGCCCGCCGCGCCCGCCGCTGGTTCGGGACGCAGTGGGTCAGCTATTGACGATCAGCCGGTGAGCGGCATACGGGCCCTTGGCGCCCGATTTGTGCCAAGGTTGGACACCCTCGCCGAGCTCTCGCAGTCGGTGCGCCGAGTGAGCCCAGGTCTTCGCTCTCGGCGTACTCACAGACCATGTCCAGGTGGACGAGCGCCTCACGCGACAGTTCCTGCGTCGACCGACTCACAATGTCACGACTTCGGACATGACCCGCTCACGAAGATCAGGCCGAAGCGCTGACTCGGGCACTAGATCCACGAAGTCCCGTACCCGCGTGCCGCCGGCTTCGGCCACGAGTCGTCGAGTCTGATTGGCGTTCCGACGCATGTTGCGTGCCAGCGGTGACGTGCCGTGGAAACCTGAGGATGGTCTACCGGGACTTGGTCCCGGCCGGGCTTCTGAGCCACCCTCGAAGCGGCCCGTCACCGTTGACGGTTCCCTGCTGACGGACGGTTGATCTCCTGTTCCTGCTGGTTCTTGGGGCCGATCCGCTTGTGGGGCTTGCTCGCCCACGGAGCGTCCAGCCAAGGTCGGGGAGGCGGCTGCTCTGCATGATGAGGGCCGCCATCTCCTCCACGGACAACGAAGCGGAGCTCATTGAAGGGATCCGGTGGGTCCGGTAGAGGACCTCCGCCCGGCGCAGCTCGTAGCTGCACTGGGCGAGGCTGGCATAGGTCGAGCCGGGCCGGCGTTCGCCCCGGACCTGGCTCAGCCGAGCTGCGGTCGAGAGCAGGCCGAAGCACTTGTCGCCGAGGAGCTTGATCGGGCGCGGCAGTCCCCCGGTCTCGAAGTCCTCCTCGACGAGTGGTAGTTCGCGACCTTGAGACCGTGTTGGAGCGCGAGGTACATCGACGTCTGTGTCTTGCCGCACCGCGACGGTGCGATGAGGATGAAGTCGGAAGGCTCGAGGTTGCGCAGGCTCGCCCGTCGTCGTGCTCCATGGCGTACTCGATCGCCTTCATGCGGCGTTCGTAGAGGCGGGTGTCGCCGAGCCCGTGCAGCGCGCTCGCGTTGTGGGACGCGTTGACGTGCAGCACCCGCTCGACCGTGTCCAGGTGCGTGCCGAACAGGTCGATGAACGCGCCCTTGGTGCGCTGCACCTCTTTGCGGATCTCCTCGTCAAGACGAGCCGCCGTCACGGAATCCGTTGTCGCAGCGAGGATTTCGGCCACGGCGGTTCGTGCCTGCTCCACGGTCGTGATGAAGGGATCTTGCGACGGACGAAGGTCAGGCTGGGGAACTGGGCCACCATCAGGTTGCCCAAGGTCTCGGCCGAGATCCCGGTGCCGCCCGCGACGAAGAAGACCGGGGTCGCACCGTCGGCGCCGTCAGGGCTCACCATCGGCTCCCCAATCGAGTCACCATCCGGTCACCATCGATTCACCATGGCATCAGCCTGTCACGATGATGACGACCAGGGTCCGCGGTCCGTGGACGCCCTCGACGCGCTGGAGCTCGATGTCGCTCGTCGCGCTCGGCCCGCTGATCCACGTCTGGGGTCGCGCCCCGTCCGCCCCGGGGCGGAGCCGGGCCACGGCCTCGGGGACGTCGTGGACGACCTGGTCGGCCCGCACTACGCAGACGTGAACGTCGGGGACGAGAGTCAGCTCGCGTCGGCCCTGGTCGGCCCGGTGGTCCAGCACGATCGTGCCCGTCGTCGCGATCCCCACAGCGGCCGCGGTCACGACGCCGTCGACCGACTCGAGCTGACCGTGCGATCCGGCCTGCGCCTCCGGGACGGCGACGACGTCCTGCCCGAGCGCGCTCGTCCAGGCCGGGTCCAGGCCCGAGGGCACGACGACCCGGTGACACCCGGCCGCAGCGAACCCCTCGGCGACGCGCTCGCCGACGTGGGCTGCGTCGCACTCGAGCACCGTGGCGCGATAGTCGGCGACGTTCTCGGCGAAGAACCGCAGAGTCTCCGCCGTCCCGGGCGACGGGATCTCGACGACCGGCGTGGCACCCCGCGCCCCGATCGGGTCCGTCACGTCCGCGGTCGCCGCGCGAACCCAGCCCAGGATCTCCTCACGCGCGTTCACTTCGCACCATCTCCCCGTTCGCGCTGCCACCACTGCCGGAAGCTCTCCGTCGGTGGTGTCGGGATGTCCCGCGCGCCGGTC
>JAKDLG010000265.1 GCA_030452985.1 Humibacillus sp. | reverse complement strand
TAATATTTTTATAAGCTACTGGCTGGGAGGGGATGGCGGCGACGACCCGGGCGAAGGCCGGATGCTCAGGATCGATGAGCGCGTAGTGCCCGGCACCGGCCACCACGTCGAGCCCGACGTCGCCGCCCGCCAGGCGAGCCGCGGCAAGGTAGTCGTTCGTGACCTCGAGGGGAACGATCCGGTCGGTATCGCCGTGGACCAACCGCACGGGAACGCGCGGAGGGAGGGAGTCCATCGGGTCAGCGACCTGCCACCGCTCGTCGTCGAGGTCGGGCACCCCCACGAAGGCGAGAGCGGCGTCAGAGCCGAGCCGCATCCTCGCCGTGGCGCGCAGGTCGACACACCCGGCCAGCGCGACGACGCCGGCCAGCCCAGCGGCATCTGACGGGCCGCTTGACGCGGAGCGGTGCGGATGCCGTTGAGCCCAGGGTTGGTTCGCGGCCCACGTCACGAGGTGGCCCCCGGCCGAGTGTCCGATGAGCACGAGTGGGTCGGGCAGATCAGGGTCCTGCGCAACGGCTGCCACCAGGGCCGTCAGGTCATCGAGGGTTCCGGGCACGCCACCGCCCGGCATCCCGGCCCGGCGGTACTCGCCCACCGCCACGTGGAAACCGGCGTCGGCCAGGGCCTGCGCCTGCGAGCCGGCGTGGGTGCGGTCGTAAGAGGCGCGCCAGAAGCCGCCATGCACGACGAGCACCGTGGCGCCGACCGTCTCGCTCTCGGGGTGGGGGAGGCGCAGGTCGTAGACCTGGGCCTCGTCGAGGCCGTAGGCGCGGGTGGCGGTGGGCGGCGGCGACGCGCGGCGGAGCACTTCGTCGCCGTCAGTGCCCCGCTCGCCGCTGCGGACGGGCTGGACGGGCTGCACGGGGTGAGCCTTGGGGGCAGGGTCTGGGGGGTGGGTGCCCGACATGCCTCCATCGTGGCAGCCGGCGCTCGCTATGGTGAGAGCATGACGACCTGGGAGTACCTCACCGCCCCGCTGCTGATCCACAACACCAAAGCGATCCTCGACAACTTCGGATCCGACGGCTGGGAACTCGTCCAGGTCGTGCCCGGGCCCGACGGGTCGAGCCTGGTGGCCTATTTCAAGCGACCGAAGGGCTGAAGCCGATGTCAACCGTAGAAGACCGTCTGGCCGAGCTCGGCCTCACCGTTCCCGCCGTTGTTCCGCCGGTGGCGGCGTACGTGCCCGCCGTTCGCGACGGCAACCTCGTGTTCACCTCGGGACAGCTACCCATGGTCGACGGCGCGATGGAGGCCACCGGCAAGGTCGGTGGAGCCGTGACACCTGAGACGGCCAAGGCCATGGCGCAGGCCTGTGCCCTCAACGCCATCGCCGCCATCAAGGCCCTGATCGGGGACCTCGACCAGGTGACCCGGGTGGTGAAGGTCGTCGGGTTCGTCGCGTCTGATCCGTCGTTCACCGGCCAGCCGGCAGTGGTCAACGGGGCGAGCGAGCTGTTGGCGAAGGCTTTCGGCGACAAGGGGGTTCACGCCCGATCGGCGGTCGGCGTGGCGGCCCTGCCGCTCGACGCCCCCGTCGAGGTCGAGGTCATCGTCTCCGTCGCCGACTGACGACACTGACGACGGACGGCTTCCGGAGCCATGAGGTGACCCGCCTTTTTCCGCTCACCCGGGCCTCCGGTATCGCCGACAGTGCGACCCGGTGGCTGTCGGGCGAGCGGTGGCCCGAGGCGCAGCCCCGTCGAGCGAGCACCGTGATGCTCGTGCGCGACGGAGCGGTCGGGGTCGAGGTCTTCCTGCTGCGGCGCGTGTCGCAGATGGCCTTCGCGCCGAACACGATGGTGTTCCCGGGCGGAGGTGTCGACCCGCGCGACAGTGAGCCCGGCCTGCCGTGGTCCGGACCGTCGCCCGCCGAGTGGGCACGTCGACTGGGCTGTACCGAGGCCGAGGCGCGGATGTTCGTCGCCGCCGCCGTGCGCGAGGTCTTCGAGGAGTGCGGGGTGCTGTTGGCGAGCCCAGCCGCGAACGGCCCCGTGCGCGGCACCGGAGGTGCTGGTGATGCCGGGGGCCAAGTCCACCCCGACGTCTCCGGCGGCCCCCTGGCCGAGGTGGGCGACCCCCGCTGGCGCGGCATCCGCGACGGTCTGGTGGAACATCGGCTCTCCCTGACCGACGTGCTCAGTTCGGAGGGATTGGTGATGCGCACCGATCTCATTGTGGCCAAAGGACATTGGCTGACGCCGGTGTTCGAGCCCCGACGCTTCGACACGTGGTTCTTCGCCGCCATGATGCCGGGGCATCAGGTCGCCGACGGCAACACGAGCGAGGCCGACCATGCCGCCTGGTTCGCCCCCGCCGAGCTGCTGGAGGCGTATGCCGCCGGTGACGTGAAGATGATGCCGCCCACGGTCGTGTCGGTCGAGCAGGTGCGAGACGCCGCGTCGGCGAGCGCGTTCGTGCAGCACGCGGACCACTTGCCGCTCATCGTTTCAGAGATCATCGACACCCCCGAGGGCCCGGCCATGACGATGGTCGAGCGGTGAGGGGGGCAACCGCGTGAACGGTTCCGTGCCCGACCCGGCGTGGAGCGGAGGCAAGGTCTCCGAGCGAGCGCACTGCGTGCTGTGCCCGAACCCGTCGCCGATGACCCTCGACGGCACCAACACCTGGGTGCTCTGCGAGCCCGGTTCCGACGAGGTCGTCGTGGTCGACCCCGGCCCCCTCGACGAAGCCCACCTGCAGACCGTTCTCGATCACGTTGCTGCTTCCGGCCGTCGGGTGGCGCTCACCCTGCTGACCCACGGCCACCTCGACCACGCCGAGAGCGCCGACCGCTTCCATGCACTGACCGGGGCGCCCGTGCGAGCCTTCGGCCGCGGACACGACGACGTTCGGCCCGGGGAGGTGATCGAGGTGAACGGGCTCGAGATCGTGGCTGTTCCCACCCCCGGCCACACCAGCGACTCCTACTCGTTCGTGCTGCCCGCCGAGAACGCCCTGCTGACGGGCGACACCGTGCTCGGTCGGGGCACCACGGTCGTGGCCTGGCCCGACGGCAACCTCGAGGCCTACCTCGACTCCCTGGGCCGCATCGAGGCGCTGACCGGCGCCCAGGAGGTGACCACGATGCTTCCCGGTCACGGGCCGTTCATCCCGGATGCCGCAGCCACCGTCACGTTCTACCTCCGCCACCGGGCCGAGCGCCTTCACCAGGTTCGAGCCGCTGTCTCCTCCGGCCTGCGCACCGCGAGCGAGGTGGTGTCGCACGTGTACTCGGATGTGCCTCAGTCGGTCTGGCCGGCCGCTGAGCTCTCGGTGCAGGCCCAGCTGGAGTACCTGCGCGAGCACGCCACCGACTGACCTGTCCGTTCGAGATCGGTTGGAGCCGGCGACCGGCTCAGCCGCGGGTCGAACCGCCTGCCACGTGCAGTCGCCGGCCTGTCACCTGGGCTGCCGTGACCCGCATGAAGCGCGGCTTGGGCCCCGCGTGCCACGGGAAGAGCGGTAGCGACAGGGCCTCGATGACCTCGTCGGTGTCTCGGATCTCTCGGGCGCGCCCGCGCACCACCACGCTCCAAGCGGTGGCGTCGCCGTCGTCGTAGCCGTCGACCTCGAAGGCGACAGGCTGGCCGGTCGATGACGAGAACTTGCGGCCGGCTGCCGTGCGGAAGACGATGCTGCCGTGGTCGACGACAAAGTTGATCGGGAAGATGTCTGGCCCGTCGTCGGTGGCCACGGCCAGTCGGCCGATGACCGCCTGCCGCAGCAGCTTCCAGCAGGCGGCCTCGGGCAGCTCGTCGGTGGCGGCGGGGGGTGAAGTGGTCATGGTGGCAGCATGCGCTCTGCGGGCGGGAACCGGGCAGGGCCGAAAGTCCCTCGGGGGGCTGCCGTTCGCCTCTGGGCGGCCGCGACCCCACGGCGGAGGATGACGGCACGGCCCCCGTCGAGGGTCGTCGTCGGCAGACCGCCGACGACCGGGTTGACCAAGGAGAGCATCATGGACCCTCATCAGATGCCGGCCGGGGCTGTCGTCGTCGGCTACGACGGCTCCGCCACGGCTGACGCGGCCCTCGAGTGGGCGGTCGGGGAGGCCACCGCCTGGGATCGACCGCTCCACCTGTTGCACACCATCCGGTATCCGGACGGGTTCGCCATGTCCCTCGACCTCGACCTCGACCCCGACGGTGACGAGATCGCGATCGCTGGAGCCGAGAAGGCGCAGAAGCTGGCACCCGGCCTCGCCGTGACCACCGCGACCCAGGCGGGTGGTGCGGCAGCGTGGCTCGTCGAGCTCTCGGCCCGGGCCGACCTCGTCGTGGTCGGCGGCCATGGGCACCACACGGCGCGGGCGGTGCTGGTCGGGGCGACCGCACCGCAGGTGACGGCGCACAGCCGGTGCCCGGTCGTCGTCGTCCAGGCTGACTCTGAGCTGACACCGCCCCGCCCGCCGGAGCGATCGGTGTTCTCCCTCCAGGGCGGCGGCCTGACGGACACAACGACCCTCGCCGGTCGCGTCGTCATCGGTGTCGATGGAAGCGAGTCGTGCACTGGCGCTGTTGAGTTCGCCTTTGCCCGCGCCAGCCGTCTCGGTCTCGGCCTCGTCGCCGTTGGGTGCTGGTGGTGGCAGGAGACCGGCCCGTACATGGCCGGCACCGAAGAGTTCGGCTGGGACTCCAGCATCCGAGACCGCGAGCTGCGCCTCGTCTCGGAGCAGCTGGCTGGATGGTCAGAGCGCTACCCCGACGTCGATGTGAAAACCCTGCTCGTGCACGGCAACCCCGTCGAAGTGCTCGTCGAGGAGGCCGACCGGGCGGAGCTGCTCGTGCTGGGGACCCGGGGTCGTGGGGGTTTCGCCGGCCTGCTGCTCGGCTCGGTCAGCCTGCGGGTGCAGTCTGCCGCTCGCCGCCCGGTCGCGGTTGTTCCGTCGACGGCAGCCTCAGCCCGACGGGCCCACTGAGGGCGGGCTGCAGCGGCTCTGGGCGCAACCACAAGCCATCTGAACGCCGCGTTCGTTCTCGAACCCACTGTTACAA
>JAKDLG010000264.1 GCA_030452985.1 Humibacillus sp. | reverse complement strand
ACCTGCGAAGGCGCTCACCGGCATCCCCACCCACCATTTCTGCGAACTGAACGAAGCGTTCGCTCTCGAACTTACTGTTACAGCCCCGCGTTCGAGAACGAACACCGCGTTCAGTGCTCGAGTCGGGGTCGACGCGTGGACGTGCTTGGTGACGGGACCGCGCGGTACCGTTTTGGCACCAACTCGGAGGTGATCATGGCCGTCCCGGCAAGCGAGGCCCGCAAGAACCTGCTCTCCCTGATCGAGAAGGTCAACGACGACCGAACCTCGATCGAGATCACCTCGCGCCGTGGCGACGCGGTTCTCCTCTCGCGCGCCGACTATGACGCCCTGGAAGAGACAGCCCACCTGCTGCGCGTTCCCGCCAACGCCAAGCGCCTGCTGGAGAGCCTGCAACAGGCCCGGTCCGGTTAACGTCAAGGGCGCGAGCTCGCGCGTTGAGGCTCGCACTCACCCCCACGGTTGGGGCAACTACACGTCCTGGCCCGCATCTAACTGCACCTCGTATGCATCAACCGGCTCATCGACGATGTCTTCGGGACCCGACCGCAGGCATCGGCAAGCCCGAACCGTGTGCGGCACACGCTGTCCGGAACCTGGTCACGGCGCATCACCGAGGAACACCGGCTCGTCTACCCTTTCGACGGCGACGATCGGGTCATTCTCCAAGCCCGATTCCACTACAAGTAGCCCCCAGCCCTGAGAACTGAACGCAGCGCTCGTCGCCGAACGCACTGTTGCAGCGGTGCGTTCGGCGACGAACGACGCGTTCAGTGCGCTGGCGGGGGCGCGCGACGCGCTGCGGGCGTACGTTGAGGTGGTGGAAGAGCACGACACCGGGGGCGGGCCGTCGACGGAGGCGGAGTTCGCGTCATAGGTTCTGGCTGAGCTGGGCACGCGCCTTGTTGTCGGGCTACCCGCAAAGGCCGTCACATCGGACTCACCTGATCTGGTTCCAGTCGTCGACCCTCGAACGGGCACGGTGATCGGGCACCCCCCCGGCCGGACTCTCCCTGGCAGCACATCACGATCGAGAAGGTCGCCCTCTGTGGTCCAATGCTGGCGATCTCGTTCACCCACGACGACTCTCGGGCGTATGTCCTCCTCGGCGACGTCGCCCGTCTGCGTGCAGCGAATCCGCTTCCCGCGGCTGCCGCATCGACCTTTCTCTTGAAGATCGACTACTACTTCAACGGGCACACCGACTCGGTCACCGGGGCCGAGTTCAGCACCGTCACGGTACTCACGCCCACGTGAACGAGACGTCGGATGCCGCTCGCGCTCAGCGGCATCCGGCACTGGTGTTCGGTGATGATGGCGATCTCGCGGTCGGGGCCGTAGATCTTGAGGTCGACGTCGGTCGTGCGGTGGGTCATCATCTCGACGACACCGGCCACCAGGTCGGGCCGCTTGCAGTGGCCACTACCAAGACCGTTCAGCGTCCGGAATCTAGGGGACGGTGCGGCGGTAGCCGGTGACCCTCCGGTGTCTCATCTCTTGCAGTGACGATCATGAGGGCAGACGATGTCCGCAGAAAGGGGTAAAGATGCGGACGTACGGGGTGGGTGGTCCGTCGGTGGAGTCGACGCGGGTGTTGGCCGCGTGGCGGGACGCGGAACGGTTTCAAGCCATGACTGTGCCGCAACCGAAACGCAGACCGGAGGATGGATCCCGGGAAACGTTCGGAGAGTTGGGTCAGTACGACCAAGAATGGCCGGTGCTTCCGCAGGCGCGACCGCGAGGCACCGCTGACTACGCCCCTATCACGCGAGTGTTCCTCGGGTGCGTCCCGCAGCGGGAAGTAGATGTTCGGCTGCACGCCTTGTTCACCGCTGAGGGCCAGTTCAAGCAGACGCGAACCGCAAGAGACCGGGTCCTCACCCCGGTGGCGTACTTCGATGTCGACGAGATGGGCCGGCCCATGGTGGACTCACTGGCGTTGAGCGCCCTGACCGAGTTCACGTTCGATCTATGGCAGCGGACCGGTGGGGCTGAGGCCGACGACGCGGCGCTGCAGGCCGCGCTGGACTATTCGGATCTGCGTGCTGAGCAGATCTCTGAGACGTTCACCGAGCTGACCTCGCTGGACGGTGAGCCATTGACCCCACTCGAGTCGACGCGGAAGCTGGCGGCCGCTCTGCTCGGACCCGCGCATCACGTACTCGCCTGGACCACTCCTGCGGGGGAGCTACGGACCCCGCGGACGTTCTACCACGGGGTCTGGGTGCGGTCCGGTCAGGATCGCCCACCAGACCTGCTGTCGAGCTTCTACGTCACCGACATCGAGAAGGCGATGACGGTGTCGTCGTTTTCGCCGCCGCTGCAGGCCTACCTGGGGGCGGTCGACGTGCTCGGAGAGCGGACGGAGCAGCCCACGCCGGCCGGAGCCGGTGACGGCAGCCCAGGGGGTCGGCGGCTCGACGTGTCGTTGCGCCAGAACCTGGAACCGCTGCTGGATCTGCAGGCGCTGCCACGTGCCGCTTGGCCCTCGGGCCACGCGTTGAGGTTGTCGCAACAAGTAGCCGTCACGGTGGCCCTGGATGACGCGAACCGGGTTCCGGTGCTGTCGGTCAACGGTCCGCCCGGCACGGGGAAGACGACGCTGCTTCGAGACCTCTACGCCAACGTGGTGGTGCAGCGGGCGCGCGCCTTGGCCACGTTCGACAACCCGCGACAGGCTGTCACTGACCCTGTGGATACGTACGCCCGCACCGGCGACAAGGAGTTCCGGTTGCGGATCGGTGCGCTGGACAGCCGGCTGACGGGCTTCGAGATGGTGGTGGCTTCCAGCAACAACGCGGCGGTCGAGAACGTCAGCGCAGCGCTGCCGGGGCTGGACGCCCTCGCCCCGGCGTGGCAGGGCCACGGGTATTTCCGTGGCCCGGCAGAAATGGTCGCGACCAAGTGGGCCGAGCTTCCAGACCCGCAGGGGCGCCCCCGGCGTCGCGTCGAACCGTGGGGGTTGTCGGCGGCGATCCTGGGACGCCGGTCGCATCTGAGCGCGTTCGCGCAAGGGCTGGGCCTGTACGAGAGCCGCACTACGGTCGGAACGGGTTCGATGCGGGAGGTGCTGTCTGTAGGGGCATCGCTGTCGGCCTGGACGGACGCGCGGTCGGCGTTCGAGCAGGCGTCAGAGGCGGTCGAGGCCGCGTTGCGGGCCCGAGGGCTGGCCGCGCTACGGGTGCGCGAGCTGGATCAGGTGCGGGTGATGGTGCAGCGATCGCGAACCGAGCTGAGTTCGCTGCAGGAACAGCGTCCCGGCGCGGCTGAGCTGGCCCGGCAGAACGGGCAGGCAGCGGTTGACGCCCGGGAGTCGAACGCGAACGCGGCCGCGGCGATGGAGCAGTGGCAGACGAACCGGCCCGGCTGGTGGGCGCGGCTCCGGAAGACGCCCGCGGTGGCGCAGTGGTCGGCTCGGGATGCCGCGCTCCGGGACGCGGCGCGGGCGGCTGCGGTCGGGTACGCGGACGCGCAAGGAGCGGCCGACGCGGCGCACGAGCAGCTGGAGGCGGTGACCAGGGGCGCTGATGCTGCAACCGCGCGGCTGCGTGAGCTGGAGACACGGGAGGCGGAACTGCAGCGCGCGGTCACCGAGGAGCACCTGCGGTTTCCGGCGCTGGTCACAGAGTCGTGGTGGTCTCGGGAAGAAAGCGAGGAGATCGAGCTCGGGTCGGCGTGGGTCGACGCGGAAGTGCAGCAGCTGCGGGAGAGGCTGTTTCTCGCCGCGATGACGTTGCACGAGACGTTCGCTCGTGTGCTCGGTGATCACACGTTGACGGCCTTGCGGGTGTGGAAGGCGTTGGTCCTGGGAGAGCTGCGCCCGGCCGACCGGGCGAAGGTGGCGGTGCGGGCGTGGCAGTGGCTGTTCATGGTGGTGCCACTCATATCGACCACGTTCGCGTCGCTGGCCCGCATGCTCGGCGATATCGATGGCCCGCAGCTGGGTTGGGTGATCGTCGACGAGGCAGGGCAGGCAACACCGCATTCGGCGGTCGGTGCGTTGATGCGGTTCTCTCGGGCGGTGATCGTCGGTGACCCGGATCAGCTCGAGCCGGTGGTGACGCTGCCGGAGACGCTGTTGGACCGAGTGATCCTGCATCGCGGCGCCGCCCCGCAGTCGTCACCGTCCCGGTGTTCGGTTCAGCTGCTTGCCGATGCGGCGAACCCGTTCGGGAGGAACCGCAGGGGCCGGTGGGTGGGTTTGCCGCTGCGGGTGCACAACCGTTGCCTGGACCCGATGTTCTCGATCGCTAACGAGATCGCCTATGACAACGACATGGTCCAGGGCAGGACGAGGGGTCCGGCCGTCGTTCCGGGGCCGATGGGGGAGAGCCGGTGGGTTGATGTGCCGCTGGTCGCCGGGTCGCACTGGTCAGACGGGTCGGCCGTGGCCGTGCGGGCGCTGCTGGAGCGGCTGCGGCCGGTCGCGTCAGATCCGGATATGTTCGTGTCGGTGGCGTTGCTGTCCCCGTTCCGGGAGGTGGTCGAGCAGCTACGAGGGTTGCGGGAAGAGTTTCTGGGCTCGTTGGGCCTGGATCCCAACGCGCTTGGTAAGGCCGGGCAGGACGCGACCGCGCGGATGCTGGGGCCAGCGTGGGAGGGCCTGGACGAGTCGCCAACTGATCGGCTGGAGGTGGGCACAGTGCACACCTTCCAGGGGCGAGAGAAGTCTGCGGTGGTGTTCGTGCTGGGTGGTGGGTCGAACGGGGCCCGTCGGTGGGTGGCGGACACCCCGAACTTGATCAACGTGGCGGTCACACGCGCGCGGGACCGGTTGTACGTGGTCGGCGACTGGGACGCGTGGACGGTGGGGCACGCCGCGACGATGCAGAGTCACCTGCGACGTTGCAGCGTGTGAACCGCGTTCAGTTCCCCGGGTGAAGCCGACGCGCGGATGCCGCTCGGGCTCAGCGGCATCCACCCGGGGGGGCGCTAGCGCGCGGGGCAGCCGGGGGGGCCCCAGGGAGGGGTGTGGCCCGGGGCCCGGGGGGGGGTGTGGG